>BTQG01000050.1:0-17033 GCA_036985755.1 Acidimicrobiia bacterium
CGAGCCCCAGGACGAGGCAGAGGAGCCGGCAGAGGAAGCGGACACGACGCCTCCCGGTTTCGAGATTCTCTCCCCGGCCAACGGAACCCGCGTCGACAACAAGGTGGTGACCTTCAAAGGCTACGTCGAGCCAGGATCCACCGTAACCCGCGGCAAGTTCAGCGCTGAGGTCGACGGGGAGCACTGGCGTATCGCCCTGGTCTTGTCCCCCGGTAAGAACATTGTCGGCTTCGTGGGCACCGACGCCGCCGGCAACAAGGCCGACGACTCGGTCACCGTGTACTACGACCCACCTCAAGCGCAGGAAACGGACGAGAACGAGGACAGCGGCAAGGAGGACGGTGGCAAGGAAGAGCCCGAGTTCGTCGAGTTCTCCGCCAACCAGAAGTACGGATCCTGCAGCGAGAACCCGCCGTACGACGTGTTCTCCGGCACGGCAACCCCCGGCACAAAGATCTGGATCGAGTCCCCCTACGGCGGGACCTCGCTCGAGGCCAACGGTGACGGGCGATGGAGCGCCAAGGTCACCTTCTGGGAATCCCCGATCGGGAAGACGTTCGAGGTCGTCATCGAGTCCGGCGATGGCAACCGCAAGGTCTTTGCCTTCACCCGCACGGGTAGTGGCGAAGAAGACGGAGGCGACAAGTAGACACGTCCCACCTCCGATCCATCGAGCGGGAGCCGCCTCTGGTCCAGGCGGCTCTTGCCTTTTTGTTCTCGGAACGAACGCATGGTTGGTAGCGTTGATCGGACCATGTTCACATCACGACACAAGACCACCATGCCGAGCACGGAGAAGGCTCTGCCCGACCGCGACGAAGCGATCCCGATCTCGGGCACCCATTTCGTCAACGCGAGCTCGATCGTCCCCCCGTTCCCTGAGGGCAGCGAGATTGCCTACTTTGGCATGGGTTGTTTCTGGGGCACCGAGCGCGAGTTCTGGACGATCCCCGGCGTGTACACCACCGCCGCAGGATACGTCGGAGGGACGACCAAAAACGCCACCTACGCCGACGTGTGCTCGGGGCTGACCGGCCACACCGAGGCGGTGCTCGTCGTCTTCGACCCCGAGTCCTTGCCCTACGAGAAGCTGCTCGCCACCTTCTGGGAGGGCCACGATCCGACCCAGGGCATGCGTCAAGGCAACGACCGCGGCACGCAATACCGCTCGGCGATCTATACGACGACACCCGAGCAGCTCACCGAGGCCAAGGAGTCGCGCGACGACTACGGCGAGCGGCTGGCCGAGTCGGGGTACGGGCCGATCACAACCGAGATCGCAGAGGCCGGGCCGTTCTACTACGCCGAGGAATACCACCAGCAGTACCTGGCGAAGAACCCGAACGGGTACTGCGGGCTCGAGGGCACGGGAGTTGCCTGCTCGGTCGGCCTCGGGGTCGACAGCGACGGTAGCTGACCGTCCCACCGCCTCGCCTGGCCGGTGTCGATCACGATGTCGGAGGCGTTTGTAGGCCTTACGGCGCGTTCTGCACGTCGCTCCCGAACCCGGAGAAGTCGCCGACGAGCGAGTTGCCGAGCAGGATCGCCCCGGCAATCACGATCAGTGCGATCAGCCCGATGAGCAGGGCGTACTCGACGATGCTGGCCCCCCTGCCACCCACAAACCCGGCCCAGACCCTTCGAACGAAGTTCACCAGTTTCCCCTTGGATCTCGGCCAGCAGTGTATCGAGATTGCCCCAGCCACCAATAGGCCGTTCGTCCCAAAACCGGCGGCCTCCTCGAACCCCGATGGCGGGTTCGGATGAACCAGGCGGCGCTCAGGCCATATGGCACAAGGGATTCCAGGTGATCAGCCCGATTGCGGGATTTGGGACTAGTCATGACTAGGTAGCAAATAGCCCGCGGCTCTCGCATGGCGCGGGGGCTTGCAGAGCATGCCCGGACGGTGACGAGCGGTTCGAGGAGTGGGCACGTCGTTGGGTATACGATGGCGCCGAAGGTCATCCAGGAGGTCGGGTTGAGTGAAGAAGGTTCCGCCGACCGTGCCAACGGAGACCCCGGTGGCGAGAAGCAGGACAGACCGCTGACCGCTCAGGAGGAGCGCAACTCCGATCCCGGGCGCATGCTCACCTTCACCGACGGCGTGTTCGCCATCGTGATCACCATCCTGGTCCTCGAGCTTCAAGTGCCCGATCTCGACTCGAGCACCTCACTCGGCGATGCTCTGGCGGAGATCCGGCCGACGTTCGTCGCCTTCGTCGCAAGTTTCCTGCTCGTCGGCATGTACTGGGTGTGGCATCGCGGCACCTTCGCCCACGTGCGTTACATCACCAACGACGTCCTATGGCTCAACATGCTGTTCCTGCTACCAACATCGCTTGTTCCTTTCGCCGCTTCGGTGCTCGGAAAGCATCCGGGCTCGGCGCGAGCCCTCTACCTGTACGGAACCGTGCTCATCGCTATCACGGCGATGCGGTTCGTGCTCGACTGGTACCTCCGTGCCCACCCCGACCTACTTTGGGCGCATGAGAGCAGACAGGCGATGCGGCTCCGGATGCTGGCAGCCGCTGCCCCAATGGTCGTATACGGATTAGCATTGCTGGTCGCTATCCGGCTTCCGGGGCTCAGCATCGCCCTCTACTTCATCATGCCGCTGGTCTACTTCCTGCTCATCGTCGCCCTCAAGGCCGACCCCAGGACGAGGGTCGCCGCCAAAGACCTGTCATGAGTCTCTCGCTTCGCCGGCCAAAGCCCTGGTAAGCGACCGAGGTACCGGTGCCGGTGGTGAGGTGGATCCGCCTCGCTGCCTCCGGATAGCTGAGACGACGAGTCAGCAGGCCGACGACGGCCAGCGCCGCTGCCGGGACGTCTCGCCACCCGATGCCAACTCCAAGCACCCGATCGGGTTCAATGCCGGAGGCCCGCATGTATCGGTCCATCTCGTCGGGCCGGATGAGTCGACTCCATTGGTGGGTGCCCCGCGGCACCACACCCAGGAGGTCCTGGGCGACAAAGACCAGCCCGACGCGATTGAGAACGGTCCGGTTCGGGCCTGAAAAGATGAAAACGCCTCCGGGGCCGAGCACCCTGGCGGCCTCGGCCACCACCACGGCGGGGTCTTCGACGTGCTCGAGAAGCTCCATGGCCACCACGGCGTCGAAGGAGGCGTCGGCAAAGGGGAGGCGCTCGCCCACCCCACCAACGAACCGCATCTCCGAGCCCATCGAGTCTGCGTGACTCTTTCCCGCGCCCAGTGACGCCAGCGACGGATCGAGGCCGACCACGGTGAAGTCGGCTTCACTGAGGGTCGCCCCGAGCAGGCCGCCTCCCGATCCGAGGTCGAGGACACGGTGTGCGCCCGCTCCGAGCTGAGTGCGGAGGGCTCCGAGGACAAAGGGGACCCGGACCGGGGCCAACAACACGCCAAGCCCGTAGAGGACCCCGGACTCGTCCCACCACGTTGAAGCGAGCGCATCGAATGGGTCGGGCTGGGTTCCATGCCGGCGGGAAGGGGCCACAGCACAACAACGGAGGAGGCGGTGCAGCGATTCCACAGCCGAGCCGACCGCCGCTGGATCATTGCCTGGCGCCATGGCCTTCCCGCCGAGGTATCGTGACGTTCGGATGAAGGGGTACTCCTGGCCAGACGGATCGTCATCGCCGCCAACCGGCTTCCGGTCGCCTGGGTAGACGACGAGTGGCAGACGAGCCCCGGTGGTGTGGTCAGCGCCCTGGTACCGATCCTGCAAGAACGCGACGGCTCATGGGTGGGATGGACCGGCGTGGCCGACTTCGCCCCGAAAACGTTCAGTCACGACGGCATAGAGAATCGACCGGTGCCGCTGTCGGCAGCGGAAATAGACAGCTACTACGTCGGCTTCTCCAACGGCACGCTGTGGCCGCTGTACCACGATGCGCTTCGCGTTCCTCAGTATCACCGTCACTGGTGGGGACCGTATCAGGAGGTAAACCGCCGGTTCGCCGCGGAGACCGCCCTTGCCCTCGGCCCCGGCGATGTTGCCTGGGTTCACGACTATCAGCTCCAGCTGGTGCCGGGTATGTTGCGCGAGCTCAGAGACGACGTCACCATCGGTTTCTACCTGCACATTCCGTTCCCCCCCGTTGAGCTGTTCGCCCGACTGCCCTGGCGTCGTGAGATGCTCCACGGCCTGCTGGGCGCCGATGTCATCGCCTTTCAGACCCAGCTCGGGCGTCACAACTTCGCCCGCTGCGCCAAACGATTCGCCGGCGCCGAAGGGGGCACTCGCCAATTGCGCATCGGCGACCGCATCGTGCGCCTGAAGACCGCTCCGATCTCCATCGACACCCCCAAGATCGTCCAGGCGGCACAATCGCCGGCCGTGCAACGAGCTGCGACCCGTTTGCGCGAAGAGCTCGGGTCCGACCGCACCGTGGTCTTGGGAGTCGACCGGATGGACTACACCAAGGGAATAGACGTCCGGCTCCGGGCTTTCGAGACCCTCCTTGAATCGCATTCAGCCGACGATCTGGTGTTCGTCCAAGTAGCGGTCCCGTCGCGGGAGGAAGTCGGCGACTACTCGGCTATGCGCGCCGAGGTCGAGCACATCGTGGGACGCATCAACGGTGAATACGGTCGCCCGGGGCATGTGCCCGTTCACTACTTGTATCGCAGCGTTCCCTTCGAGCAGCTGGTGGCCTATTACACGGTGGCTGATGTGATGACGGTCACCCCGCTGCGCGACGGCCTGAATCTCGTCGCCAAGGAATACGTGGCAAGCCGGATCGGTGGCGATGGAGTGCTGTTGCTCTCCGAGTTCGCCGGCGCCGCCCAGCAACTCCAGTCGGCGGTCATCGTGAACCCACATGACCTGGACGGGGTGGCAGCCGCCCTCGCCCAGGCGGTAGTCATGCCGAAAGAAGAGCAACGACAGCGCATGGGTCGGATGCGGCGTCAAGTCCAGGTGCACGACGTCTTTGATTGGGCACAGAAGTGCCTGACCGATCTCAACGCCTGATGCGAGAAATGCTGGGACCGGCGGTGACGGCGCCCGTGCTTCTGGTGGCCTGTGACTACGACGGGACATTGGCGCCAATAGTGGACGATCCTGCCTCCGCCCACCCGGACCAGCGGGCGATATCGGCACTGCGGGATCTCGCAAGCCTTCCCGATACATTCGTCGCCGTGATCTCCGGCCGGGCCCGCGCCGACCTGGAGACGTTGTTGGGTGGAATCCCCGGGGCCCTGCTCATCGGTGGACACGGCAGCGAATGGGTCGACGGAGAGATCTCAGTCGACGCGGCAGCCCTGGCATCCCGGCTTCGACAGATAGCCGCCGAATTCCCAGGAGCCCGCGTCGAGCCCAAACCCACCGGGGCGGCGTTCCACTATCGACAGGTCGACCCCGGGATAGCGGACGACGCAGCCGGGGCGGCCGTCGCCGCTGCCGCGGAACTCGCCACGAGAGTCGTCCATGGAAAACGCGTCGTCGAGTTCTCCACCACCGACGCCGACAAAGGGCGGGCGCTTCACCAGCTTCAACAAGAACTGTCACCGGATGTGACCATCTTCATCGGCGACGACGTGACAGACGAAGATGCCTTCTCCGTGCTCGGCCCCTCCGATGTGGCCATCAAAGTTGGAGAAGGAGCCACCGCGGCACAATGGCGAATCACAAACCAACGGGAGGTCTCATCCTTGCTCGAGGAACTCAACACACGGCGCAGCACCATGGCTGAGAACGTTGCCCCTCTCACCCCGGAGAATTTCGATGCCGTGCTATTCGATCTAGACGGGGTGCTCACGGAGACCGCGTCGATCCATGCTGCGGCATGGCGCGACATGTTCGACCGCTTCCTCCGCCAACGCGCCGAAGACGAAGGCGAGGCGTTCGTGCCCTTCGACATCGACTCCGACTACCGAGCCTATGTGGATGGAAAGCCACGATACGACGGGGTCCGCGGCTTCCTGGAGAGCCGCAACATCGAACTCCCACAGGGCGAGGCGACAGATCCGACAACGGCGAATACCGTCACCGGTTTGGGCAACCGCAAGAATGAGTTGGTGACCGGGCTGATCGAGAACAACGGCGTCGAGCCGTTCCCTGGAGCGGTTCGCCTCGTCGTCGCCCTCAGGGAGAAGGGCATCAAGACCGCCGTGGTGTCGGCCAGCGCCAACGCCCAGACCGTGCTCGAGGCTGCGGGCATTGCCGACCTGTTCGACACCCGGGTGGACGGGGTTGTGGCGGCTGAATTGGCTTTGCCGGGCAAACCTGCCCCCGACACCTTCCTCGAAGCGGCCCGGCGCCTGGGGGTGCCTCCGGAGAGGGCCGTCGTAGTCGAGGACGCGATTTCGGGCGTCCGGGCGGGCCGATCCGGTGGATTCGGCCTCGTCGTCGGTGTCGGCGCCGGGGAACACTCCCAGACCCTGTTGGACAACGGCGCCGACGTCGTCGTCGCCGACCTCGCCGATCTGCTGACAACGGATCCTCCCCAATGATCCCTCGCCCATTTCGCTGGCTCCCCGAACGCGACTTTCCTCCCGACGAGTGGCGGCTCATCGAGCGCGGCCATCACGACGACCTGCTCGGGCGGCTCGAGAGTCTCTTTGCTCTCAGCAACGGCTACCTGGGAATCCGCGGCTCTTACGACGAGGCCCGGCCGGCGCATCAGCGCGGCACGTTCCTCAATGGATTCCACGAAACCTGGCCCATCGTTTACGCAGAAGACGCATACGGTTTTGCCCGCAACGGACAGACGATCATCAACGCCCCGGACGGGACGATCACGCGCCTGTACGTCGACGACGAGCCCTTGTTCCTCTTTGCCGACGTCGATCTGGTCCACGCCGAGCGAATTCTGGATATGCGCAGCGGGGTGCTGGAACGTGAGCTGGTGTGGAGAACACCGCTGGGAAAACACGTCCGAGTCCGGTCCCGTCGGCTGGTTTCGCTTACCCATCGCCACCTGGCGGCCATCTCGTGGGAAGTCGTTGTGGAGGATGCTGAGGCGAATCTCGTCGTCAGCTCCGAGCTGTTCAACCATCAGGACGCCCGACCGGTCGACGAGCCGACCGTCTTCGACCCGCGCCGCGCCAAAGGTGTGCAACATCGGGTGCTCGACCCGGCACTGCACGAGCAGGCAGACGGCCGCATCGTGATGGGCTACCAGGTGCACAACAGTGGCATGACCCTGGCGTGCGGTGTCGAGCACGTCGTGTCCACCGAGTGCGATTTTCACACCACGAGCGACAGCGGTGAGGACCTCGGCAAGGTCATCTACACCGTTGATGCCGAGCCGGGTCAGCCGTTCCGGGTGACGAAGTTGCTGGCCTACCACGACTCGACCGGTGTACCCCCAAGCGAGCTGGCGGAGCGAGTGAACCGAACCCTCGATCTGGGCTCCGACAACGGATTCGATCGTCTGGCGGAGCAACAGCGAGCCGACCTGGATCAGATCTGGGACCGCGCCGACGTTCGCGTCGGTGGATCGACCCGCCTGCAGCAGGCGATCCGGTGGAACCTGTTCCAGCTCATCCAGAACACGGCGCGCGCTGAGGGCACCAGCATCCCTGCCAAGGGGCTCAGCTCCCAGGCCTATGGAGGGCACTATTTCTGGGACGTCGAGATCTTCGCTTTCCCCTTCCTGCTGTACACCCAGCCCCACATCGCTCGAAACCTGCTGCGGTTCCGGCACAGCATCCTGGACCGGGCTCGGCAGCGTGCGGGCGAGGTGAACCAGGTGGGTGCGCTGTTCCCGTGGAGGACCATCAACGGCGAAGAGGCCTCGGCGTATTTCCCTGCCGGCACTGCCCAATACCACATCAACGCTGCGGTGATGCACGCCGTGAAGCGCTATGCAGAGGCCACCGGTGATGAGGAGTTCCTCGTTGAAACCGGTGCTGAGCTGCTCCTGGCCACCGCCCGGCTCTGGTACGACCTCGGGTTCTTCGACAAGCAGGATCGGTTCCACCTCCACGGGGTGACCGGGCCCGACGAGTACACCGTGATCGTGGACGACAACGTCTACACCAACCTGATGGCCCAGATGCATCTTCGGTATGCCGCCGACGTGCTGGAGTGGCTCGAGGGCGAACATCCCGAGCACTACTCCGCCCTCATCGACTCGGTGGCGTTCACCGACGGCGAGGCCGAGCGGTGGCGCCACGCCGCCGACACCATGTACGTCCCGTATGACCCCGAGCGGGGGATCAACCCCCAGGATGAGACTTTCCTCGAAAAGCAGGCCTGGGATCTCGAGGGAACGCCTGCGGAACGCTTCCCCCTGCTGTTGCATTACCACCCGCTGGTGATCTACCGCCACCAGGTGCTCAAACAAGCCGACGTGGTGCTGGCCATGTTCCTGCGGGGCGGCGAGTTCTCACCCGAGTTGAAGCTGCGCAACTTCGAGTACTACGACAAGCTGACAACCGGTGACTCGTCGCTGTCCGCTTCGATCCAGAGCATCGTCGCCGCCGAGGTCGGGCTCCAGGAGAAGGCCTGCGAGTACTTCAAGTTCGCCGTCTACACCGACCTCGCCGACATCCACGGCAACGGCGTCGACGGGGTCCACCTCGCCTCGGTCGGTGGGGTGTGGATGAACCTGATCTACGGCTTTGCCGGGATGCGCGACTACGAAGGGCGCCTCACCTTCGATCCCAAGCTTCCCGCCGAGTGGCCGAGTCTCGAGTTCTCGCTGACCGTAGAGGATCGTGTGCTCGATGTGACGGTCACCGGCGATGCCATCCGGTTCACGGTGAGAGACGGCGACGATTTGACCGTCTGGGTCGGGGAGAGCGAGATCACCCTGACCGCCGGCGAAGCCATCACCGTCGCCACATAGGTTCGATGTTGCATCGCCACACCTCGGTTGCTTCGGGGTGATATACCCCTTGGCGGGTAGTCGGTGTATCGGGATCTACGCGTCGACCTGAGCGATCGGCGCTCCGAGCAGCGTTGCGCCAGGGTGGGCCCGGCGTTTTACACCGCGATGACAAGCTTCCCCCTGACCCGTCCTTCACCGAGATACCGGAGAGCCTCTGGCACCTCGCTCAGCTCGTAGCGCTTGTCGATGACTGGTGTGACCACTCCGTCATCGACAAGCCCTGCGAGGTAGGACAGATCCTCCTTGTTCGGCTTTGCCATCAGCAGGCCCATCTGGGTGCTCCCCATCCTCGAGATCAGTGATCCGACTACCACCAGCTGGAGAAGCCGAGGCATGGAACCTCCGACCATGACGTAGGTCCCTTCGGGACGCAACGCGCGTCTGTAGGCGAAAATGGACCGGTGCCCCGCAAAGTCAAGGATCCGGTCATACCGCCGCCCACCCTTGGCAAAATCCTCACTGGTGTAGTCAATGACATGGTCTGCGCCGGTCGATCGCATCATGTCGAGCTTCGTCGTGCTGTCGACGCCGGTCACTTCGGCTCCGAGTGACTTGGCGATCTGCACAGCAAACGTACCCGCGCCACCACCCGCACCATTGACCAATACCGTGTGACCCTGTTGGATCTGTCCCTTGTCGCGAAGGCCCTGTAGGGCGAGAACGGCCGCCTGGGGTATCGCCGCTGCTTCCTCGAACGTCATGCTCGTTGGCTTCAGAACGAGTGGAGCATTCTCAGAGACGGATACGTACTCGGCGAAACCACCCAGGCCATGCCAGAGGATGTCCCCGAATACCTCATCGCCCGGTCGAAACTGCGTCACGTTGTCGCCGACCGCTTCAACCCGCCCCGCAATGTCAGATCCGAGGATCGTTCGTTTTGGTTTCAGGAATCCGGCGCCCCCGAGGCGGACATAGACCGGGTGAGCAGTCAGGGTCTCCCAGTCAGACCTGTTCACGGATGCCGCATGAACCCGTATCAGCACCCCATCGTCACCCACGACTGGCTTCTCGACGTCTTGGAGCTCAAGAACGTCCGGTGAGCCGTACTGTCGGTAGACGATCGCCTTCATCGAATCTCCCGCAACCGTAGTCGGCCTACGCCTCGCGCAGTCCTTGTCGCGAGTGAGCAGCGGGGATCCAGCCACGCTGATTCACCGACGAGCAAGTCGGCGGCGGTCCCCTCGTGCACTACCATTGCCGACACGACCGCGTGAACCTCCACCGCCTCCACAATGTTCGAGAACGGGTCGCCGCCACGACGGCCGATCTCTTCTCCCATGTCCCGTTCCCCCTGAGCGACACGTTGTCGTATGCGCCCGATCCCGGTTTGTTCGGGCCAGACTCGATCACGTGGCCGGTCATAGCCGACGCCGCCACCTTTGTCGGAGGGCTGCGCGCCCTCCTGATTCAGGCAGCCCACCCCGAGGTCGTTGCCGGCGTCGCCGACCACTCACGGTACGAGGCGGATCCACTCGGACGGCTATCCCGCACCTCGGCCTATGTGACCGCCACGTCCTATGGCGCCATGCCGGAGGTGGAGCGGGCGATCGACGTCGTGCGCCGTGCCCACCTCGAGGTGCGAGGCACCTCGCACCGAGGACGGCCCTACACCGCCGACGAGCCGGAGTTAGGGGCCTGGGTCCACAACGCACTGACCGACTCGTTCCTGACGAGCCACCAGACCTACGGAAAGCGAACATTGAGCCCAGGCGAAGCCGACCAGTTCGTCGCCGAGCAGGTCAGGCTGGGGGCGCTTCACGACAGCAACCCGCTTCCGGAAACGGCGCAGGAACTCGAGACTTGGATCGAACACCACCCCGATCTGGCACCGTCACCAGGGATGATCGACGTGGTGCGTTTCCTGCGATCTCCACCGCTCCCGTGGCACATCCGAGCACCGTATCGGGTTCTCTTCGAAGCCGCAGTGGCGACCGTGCCTGACCGGCTGCGCTCGATATTGGGCGTGAGGCCGACGTCCGGTGCGGTTCGGGCCGGGCGTGGCGCGGTATCTGGACTGCGTTGGGCGCTCGGATATTCACCGTCCTGGCATCTCGCGCTGGTACGCGTTGGAGCGCCGATCCCGGACGGGATGTTCACCCGTACCTTTGTCGAGAATGAAGGGTGATCCGGCCGTACCCGGGCTGTCTGCGGTCGCGCATATATCTCTGAACGGTGATCGGCGGCCGACGACTACCCCGGGGTTCACCGGTGGGCGTTGACGGGCTCGAACCGCCGACCTCTTCCTTGTAAGGGAAGCGCTCTCCCAGCTGAGCTAAACGCCCGGGAGGAGGATGGTACCGGCACCCCACCATCACTCACATCAGCGTGAGACGGGTTCCGGAGGGAACGGTCCGAAGGGTGGCCGTCTGCTGCACCCAGCCGTCGCCGTTGACGGTCATGTTGGTGTTGTCGCAACCGCCCGCATCCCGGCGCTGGTAGTTCACCGATCCCGTGACCACCGCCACCACACCCTCACCAACCACTTCCAGGTCGGACCATCTGACTGCCACGGGAGCATGCTCGCACCGAGCGAACGCTTCGCTCCACACCACCGGCCCGCTCAGGTACTCGCCGCGGCTGAACAGGACGCGAACCACCGAGAACCGCCCGCTCTCGAGGTCCTCGATGGCGCCCCGCCAGGCGTAGAAGCCTTCAGGAGCCGCATCGGGCACCCGCTCGATCGACAGCCGGTACTTTCGGTGCGGCGCCCAACCGAAATCCCGGGTGTTCGGATCGTTGGGGGCAGAGGGCAGGGACGAGTCGGCCCCATCGAGAAGGCCTCCGACCGACGATGGGGCGTAACCACCGAAGTTGGCCGCGGCCGCCCCGGGGTGCCTGCGGTTGTGTTGGAGCCCGAGGTGGGCGGCTCCGCCATCGGGCTCGACGAACGTCGCCTGCAACGCCCAGAAGTACAACCGGTCAACGACGGGGGGTTCCAGGATCTCAATGGTCGCCCTGACTGCGGTCAACCGTTCACTGGTCGGCAGCTGCCACCACAGGTGCATCGACGATGCCCCGTTGCTGCTCTGCGGTTCACCAGAGACGCGTCCCCCGGAAGCGGCACCCGGCTCGCGGCGGCGACCGAGCAGTCGTTGCCACCAGGCCAGCACCGCATTCCACCATGGCATCGCCCCACCCTACCGACTCGCTGTCGGCGTCAGCGCTGATACGGTGCCGGTGTGGCTGTGTCGAGAAATCCCGTCGTCCGTACCGTGTATCTCGCCCTCGGCATCATCAGCCTTGGCGTTGCCTTCATCGGGGTGGTGCTTCCGCTGATCCCGACGACCGGGCCGGTGATCCTCTCCGCCTTCTTCTTTGCCCGGTCATCGGAGAGCTTCGACGAGTGGCTGGTGAGCAATCGTCTGTTCGGTGGCATCGTCCGTGATTGGCGGGCCGGCGTCGGCTTCACACCTCGAGCCAAGGCAATCGCAGTGGCGGCCATCGTCACCACGTTCACGATCTCGGTTCTCTTCGTCATCGACTCGACCGTGATCCGGGCGCTGTTGATCCTGCTCGGCATCTCGATCGCGACGTTTGTGGTCACCCGACCGACAAAGTCTCAGCCGACGGATACGGCGATCACCATTCCCTGACCGGTCAGACCGCAGTTGCCAGAGCGGCATCGACGGCGCGCCCCACGCTGAACGGACGCCCGCCGCGTACCACGGCGGCACCGGCATACCGCTCCCCCTCATCGGTCTCGATCAGCACCGACACGACATCGACGCCTTCGATGAACCGATCTTCGACCCGGATCAGCACCGGGGACGGCGCGAACCCCCTGAGGCCGGCCACGGCTTCGGTGACCGCGACCAGGAATGCCTCAGAACCGTCGCCAACCAGGGCGCGAGCGGTACGTCCCCTGCCGTCTGAGGCAACGGCGACGACATCGTGGCCGGTCTCTTCGATGATCAGCTTGACGAGGCCGCTGGACACGGCATGGTCGAACGGCTCGCCACCCCCATCGTCCGTTTCGTCGACGTGAGGCGCGGCGCTGATGACGTCGGCGACTCGGGCTTCGACGGCCGCTTGGCGGGTCGCCGCCGTGCCGCTCCCATACCCGTGGATGGCGATCACATCGGTGACGTCGTTGCGAATCTCAGCATCGCCCCGGCTGCCATCCGTCCAGACGCGCACGACCGGCGTATCGCCGTCGCGGATGGCAACTTCAGCTCCTGCCACTCCGGGCACGAGAAGGACTGCGTCACGCAGGTTTTCGACGGTCATCTCTGCTTCCCCCAGTATCCGGCCCCGAAGGCCCTCAGTCTATCGCGACGCCTATGGGCGTGGCGACCCTCCTATTGCGCCGCCTTCACCCTCGTCTGCACCATGATGCAGGCCCTCGCCAGGTAGGAGAACGGGCCGTCCTCGAGATAGTCGAGGACCGCCTCGTCCTCGGCACCGGGCTGCACCCACACGTTCTTGATCCCGAGCTCGGCGGCGCGCTGCAAAACCCGCAACGTCTGGCGCGGCGGCACCACGATGTTCACGATGTCGGGTGTGACCGGTAGATCGCCGATGTCGGCGTAAGCGGTGTCGCCGTCGACCTCGTCGCGTCCCGGGTTCACCGGGTATACCCGGTAACCCTTCGCCTTGAGGTCACGGTAAATGACCGACCCGTACTTGGTGGTGTTGTCGGTAGCACCGACGACGGCAATGGCAGGGTCGCCTTCATTGAGCAGTGTTGTGATCGGATCCATAGACAGGGAACGCTAGTGGGCGCACGGTGATTCCACGTCAGCCCTTCGACTCGGCCCCCGGATTACGGAACACCGTGGCCGCCGTCTCCAAGAGGATCTTGAGGTCGAGGCGGGTAGATCGGTCGGCGACATACGACTCGTCGAGGCCGGTGCGGACCTCCAGTGAGATGGTGTCCCTGCCGTGCACCTGGGCGTAGCCGGTAACGCCAGGCTTGACCGTGAACCTGAGATTGTCGAGGCCGATGAGATCAGCTTCGGCGGGGACCAGCGGGCGCGGTCCGACCAGCGACATCGAGCCCTTGAGCACATTCCACAGGTTGGGCAGCTCATCGAGCGACCACCGCCGCAGCCGGGCGCCGACCGCCGTGACTCTGGGGTCGTCATCGATTCTGATCGAGTACTCATCTTCTTCGGTGGCGGCTTGCCTCATCGCCTCCAGGTGCTCGTGGAACACGGCAGGGTCGTGGTCGATCGCCATCGTGCGGAGTTTGATCATCCAGAAGTCCTTGCCTCCTCTTCCGGTACGCAGCTGCCGGAAGAAGGCCGGGCCCGGCGAGTCCAGCCGCACCGCAAGCGCCGCAAGCGCCAACACAGGGGCGAGCAGCACGAGAGCGACGAGAGAGCCGCCGATGTCTATCGATCGTTTCGCCACCGCATAGCCATGCGAGACCTCCCCCTGACCGCGATCGCGGGCGAGGGCTCCGACGACCAACGCACCGAGCGCCACCACTTCGCCGACAAGGAAGGAGACCGTCACGTGAAGGATCGGATCGGCGATCGGAAACACGAGCACCGCACCCGCAGCAACGAGGGCGCCCAACCATGCCAAGGCGAGTCTGGTTGGCTGGCCGCGTGCCACCAGAACCTGTCCGATGAAGAGTGCAGAGGCGGCCAACACCACGCCGGTGGCCGCCAGGCCTGAAACGAGGGCAGTAGGCCGAAAGTCCTGCCCGAAAGCGATCGCTACCAGCGTCGGCCCGATGAGTGCGCCTATGAGGCCGCCGATCACCGCAAGGGCCGTTCCCGCAATGGCGAGCCCTCGCGCCCATGAGCGGAGCTCGCGCTCGTCGCCGGTAGCCGCCATCTCGGTGAATGGTGGAAGCACTCTGGCGATCAGGTTGTACCCGAGGGTGAGCGGGGCTCTGGCGAGCAACAGCGTGGCGAACGTGATGGAGAATTGCACGTCGGTGGCCCCGAGGCCGCCGGCTACCAGCGGACCGGCCAGGAGCAGCGCCTGAGAGGCGGCTGAGGACAAAACCAGCCCGGAGAGCAGGCCGCGTTCGCCCATGGTGTCGCGGTGCTCATCGGTGAGGCCCGCCCGTGATACCGACTTGTGCGGCTGCTTCCACGGGCGCCACAGAAAGATGACCAGGGGCCCGAGCACCTGGGCCCAGGCGAAACCCTGGACGGTCGCCCCAACCATCACAACACCGACGGCGAGGGCAAGGCGGAAGACAGAAGCCGCCGCGCTCACATAGCCATAGGACCGGAACCGCCGGTAGCCGGCGAGGTAGCCGCGCCCTACCGTAAAAAAGAAGTGGAAGCTGACGGTGCCCACGACGAACCAGACAAACGATGTATCGCCGAGGAAGTAACTGTCCGCCGTCGACCAGACGACGATGGCGCCAACGGCGGCACTGGAGAAGGTCAATGCCAGCGCACGCGCAGGTACCACCCAGCCCGTGGCACCAAGGGTGAGCCTGCGAATCACGAACTGCTCGATCGGCAACAGAATGATCACAAAGGCGAGGAAGTGAGCGGTGAGCAGCGCTCCGATGGGAGCGAAACCCTCCGCGCCGAGGCTGTGGCCCCCAAGGAACTGGTAGGCGTACGCAGCGAGGCCGGCGACAAAGCTGCCGACCACGATGTCGAGCGTTCCGTCGGAGCGCATATAGGAATATCGAGTGGCGCGGGAAGGCGTCGGCTCGGGCGGCTCGAGTTGGGTGGGATCGTCGGTCACAGGCTCACGTCACGAGGGCGATCGGGAGGTTACCCCGCTACCCGGTCCCAGCCGGGGATAGGCACGACTATTGGAGCACTCGTTTTACTATGCCCTTGCTGTGACCGCCTCCCCCGCAGACCCCAACGCGCATCCGCTGTTAGCGGCAACTGCGTCCGCCTTCATCCCCGGACTCGGGCAGTGGATCGCCCGCGACCGGAGAAAGGCGAAGATCCTGCTCGCCATCGACCTAGCCCTCGTCCTCGTCCTGCTCTTCTTCTTTCGGGACAAGGTCTCGGTTGCCACCGCGTTCTTCCGCCCGACGACCCTTGCCTTGATGATGGTCGGCAACATCATCCTGCTCGGCTATCGGGTATGGGCGGCCGACGATGCCTATCGCACCGCCTCCTCCGGGGCCCGGTCGGTTGGCCGCACGGTCGGCATCACGGCTGCGATCGTGCTCGGCCTGGTGCTGATCGCCCCGCACCTCGTCTTTGCTCGTTACGACCTGATCCAATACGACCTGCTGCTGACGACTTTCGACGGTGGTGAGACGGCAGGCATTGCCTCCGAGCCGCCGCCGACTTCGACCCCTCCCCTCGTCACATCGCCGGACGATCCGACCACGCAGCCACCGACGACCGCAACCACGCTCCCCCCGCCACCTCCCTGGGAGGACCTCGAGCGACTCAACATCCTGTTGCTCGGCGGGGACCTGGGAGTCGGGCGCTCGGGCATCCGAACCGACACCATGATCACGCTGAGTATCGACCCGAAAACCGGCGAGGCAGCGATGTTCCAGGTGCCGCGGAACTGGACGTACGCTCCGCTCCCCGAAGGCATGGGGGTCTGGGACTGCGACTGTTATCCGGAGCTGATCAACGAGCTGTGGATCGCAGGCGAGCGATGGCCGGAGGCCTTCCCAGGACCGGGGTCGCCGTCGGAGAACGCGGTCAAGAGCGTGGTTTCAGAGTTCCTCGGCATCCCCATCCAGTACTACGCACTGGTGAATCTCGACGGGTTCGCAGACATCATCGATGCGATCGGTGGTGTCGAGATCTATGTGCCGGAACGTATCGTCGACAACGAGTATCCGACCCTCGACGGAGGCTTGACCCGCCTCGTCATCGAACCGGGCCTGCAGCACATGAATGGTGAAGAGGCCTTGTCCTATGCCCGAACCCGGCACCAGGACACCGACTACAAGCGGATGGGCCGACAGCAATGTGTGATCGAAGCCGCGATGGAGCAGATGACGCCGACCGACCTGATCACCAGCTTCCCGAAGATCGCCGAGGTCATCAAACGAACAGTGACCACCGACATCCCGCTCGACCTGCTGCCCGAGCTCGTAGCCCTCTACCCGAAGATCGACCTCGAAGAGATCGTGTCGATCCGGTTCATTCCTCCGACGTACCACCTGAAGTACCGCGACGACGGCAAACGGGGTGCGATCGCCAATATCGATCTCGTGCACGAGAACGTGCAGTTCGTCCTCAACGACCCACAGCGAGCGGTGATCGAACTTGGTTTGGATCAGACCGAGAGTTGTCCCGAGCCTCCGCCGCCC
>BTQG01000051.1:0-16885 GCA_036985755.1 Acidimicrobiia bacterium
GCCGCCCTCACCTGAACACCGTCAACGTCGACGCCGTCTCCGTCACCCCAACGGCAACCAACCAAACACGTCTCCACCAGCGAGAAACGGCCCCAAGCCGTCGACCCGACCCTGCACCGCGCCACACCACCGCCAGCATCGTCCCACCGCCCAAAACCCAGCAGCCCCGACACCTCAACACGCCACCCGTGAATGATCGGGGCTAGCTGCGATCCGAGCCCAGCAGCGGCTCGATGGCCCTCGCCCTGCCGATTCTGTGGGCGAGCTCGGTGCGCTGGAATCCACCCGATGCCCGATGCACACGATGCCGGATCAGAGGTTCGGGGACCAGGCCCATCCGACCGCCGGCGGCGATGATCTGCGACCAGACATGCCAGTCCTCGCAATACAGGAAAGCGAGATCGGGGGCGAACCGGATACCGCGATCTCGCGCATCCATATCGACGAGCGCCGCGGTGGAAACAATGGAGTTCTCGCGAATGCCGACACGACGATCGAACGGGGGCTTTGCCTCGATGCCCTCATAGTCGCCGAAGAACTCGGTCCAGGTGGCGACCGCCCACAGCGACGGGTCTTGCCGCAAGGCCTCCGCGGTGCTGCTGATGAAGCGCGGATCGAGCACGTCGTCCTGGTCGACGAGGAGGAAGGCGTCGCCGGTCATGGACTCGATCAAGCGGTTGCGGGCGACACACACACCGCGGTTCGGCTGCCGGTCGATGCGGACAACATCGGGGGCAGCGTCTCGCCACGAGGTGAGAGCGGCATCGACCGCAGCCGATACCGACCCATCATCGATGAGCACCACCTCATGCGGCGGTTGATCCTGGGCCAGGATCGACTCCATGCATTCGTCGAGGAACTCGACGGAACCGAACACGGGAACCCCGACCGACACCCGCAGCGCTCGCGACGCGTCGCCGGCGGATGGCTCCGCAGGCCCCGGCCACGCCGTGTCGCGGATCGGCTTCGCCGCCGCCGCTCCGCC
Organism: Acidimicrobiia bacterium; assembly: GCA_036985755.1. GTDB lineage: Bacteria > Actinomycetota > Acidimicrobiia > Spongiisociales > UBA5794 > JACZST01. The sequence continues at coordinate 986 of BTQG01000051.1, forward strand.
GAGTAGCGCGGCGAACTCGTCCTCGTCCGCCCAGGTGGGGGCGTCCGGCCATCGCGCAGCGGCAACGCTGCCGCGGGGAACGAGCACCGGGACGCCGGCCTCCCGCCACGACCCCGTGGTCGGGTCCGGAGGCACGAGCGTGTCACCGACGACGACGTACGCGGGCTTCTCGGTGGGCCGATCGCTGCGGTCCAGTCGGTTGCCGAGGACCGACCTGATCCCGTGCAGGGCATCCCAGGTTGATCCGATCCAAATGTGATCGTCCGCGTCGTGATTCGACACGGTGAGATGAGCACCCTGCACAGAAGCAACGGCTCGCATCACCGGCCCGGATTGGTTCGCTCTCGACACCGGACCCGGAGCCCATACCGAGGACCCGATGGGTGACTCATCGACTGATGCAGGAGGTTGTGGTTCGACTGCCAGATGCGCGGTGACGCCGAGGTCGTCGAGGAGCTTGGCCGCCGCTTGTGAGGTGGCCAGCACCTCGGCGGAATTGCGATATTGGACGAGCTCCCAGTCGACCATCGACGCCTCTGGCATCTCGTCACCATCCATCGTCCCCGCGATCAGCGCTCTGCGGATGGCGACCCCATCCCCGGCAAGGGTCCACACCTGGCGACGGCGCGCGGCCGGCTCCGCAGCTTCGAGCAAGGCGAGCACGCCACCGACTCCTCCTGCATCCGCTATCACGATGACGTCACCGGGTTCGGTGGCGGCGATCACATGCTGACCCACCCGCCATGATTCGATCAGCGGTGCCGGGGTGTGGATGAACTGCTTCTGGATGCGCTTCTGTGAGCTGGAGATGCCGCGAGGCAGCCCCCGTGCCGGGATAGGAAGCGGCTCCAGGTCGTAACCGTGCGAGCGCAGTGTCCCGGACACCAATTCGACATTCGGTGAGGGTGCCGCCCTGTCGACGGTGACGAGGCGGACGCGCCCGGTCATGACCGGCTCCTCAGCTGCTCGACCGCTCGCTGCAGCGACCGGTGGTAGTCCGACAGCGGCGCCAGACCGAGATCATCGAGCCGCACTGATTCGAGCACGGAGTTCGGCGGCCTTCGTGCCGGAAGAGCGAACTTGTCGGTGGTGCCCGGCTGTACCCGATCCGCACCGAGGTTACCGCGGGCGCCGATCACTTTGTCCGGGCCGCACCAGGCGCTGGTTCCCGCGTTGGAGAGGTGCAGCGTCCCGCTGGCGCCGGCCTCAAGGGCAGTGAAGGCTCCCACGACCAAATTATCAACGAAGGCGGTGGGGCCGTGTTGATCATCGACCACAGTGACGACGGTCACCCTGTGGGCCCGATCTCGATGGCGAACCGCTCCAGGTACTCGCGATAGCTCGAACGCGGCATCGCTTCGACGAGGGTGCGGAATTGGGCCGCATCGATGGTGCCCCGGCGCAACGCGATCTCTTCGAGGCAGGCAATCTTCAGCCCTTGCCGATGTTCGATGGTCGCAATGAAGTTCGCCGCCTCCAGCAGGCTGTCGTGAGTGCCGCTGTCGAGCCAGGCAATCCCCTGCCCGAGTCGCAAGGCGACCAGCTCACCACGCTCCAGGTATGCCCGGTTGAGGTCGGTGATCTCCAGCTCTCCGCGCCCGGACGGGGCCAGCTTCTCGGTGAGTGCCACCACCTGGTCGTCGTACAAGTAGAGCCCGGGCACGGCCAGGTGCGACACCGGACCTTCCGGTTTCTCGACGAGAGAGACCACATGGTCTTGGTCGTCGAGCTCAACGACGCCGTAGCGCTCGGGGTCACGCACGGGATAACCAAAGATCACCGCTCCGGTGGAGAACGAGTCGACGATGGCCTCGAGCCCGATGTTGCCGTGGAAGATGTTGTCACCGAGGATCAGTGCCACCGGTTCACCATCGATGAATTCTCTGGCGATGAGGAAGGCCTCTGCAATGCCGTTTGGTTCCGGCTGCACCGCGTATTCGATGCGCATCCCCCACTGGGACCCGTTGTCGAGCAGCGCCTCGAACCGGGGCACGTCGCCCGGTGTCGAGATCAGCAGAACCTCGTCGATGCCGGCCTCGAGCAGGGTGGCCAGCGGGTAGTAGATCATCGGCTTGTCATACACCGGCTGGAGCTGCTTGCTCGCCACTCTCGTGATCGGGTCGAGCCTGGAGCCTGCGCCTCCGGCGAGCACGATGCCCCTCATGACGTTGCTTTCAGGGGAGACCACCAATCCCCTGGCTCGTGATCGAGCACGCGGTGGGCGAAGTTAGACCCAATGAAGCCTGCACCACCGGTTACCGAGTATTTCCGACCCATCAGCCCATCCCTCTAAGCCGGCTGCGGAGGATACTTCAGACGAGGGTATCTGCTTCGTCCAGCCGTAGCGTTGGCGATGGAAGAAGCCTCGGTCTCGACAGAGACACGGGGTTCACTGATGACGACTTCGAGTGCCGTCGGTTGGGATTCCTCTCGCTACCTCCGTGCACACCCCGCCGCGCTGGGATCGGGGGAGGATCGCTTCAAATCCTGCCGGTCTCGACGGCCTAGAGCACCCACGGCATCACTTCTTCGAGCATCTCGTCGAGGCTGGTAGCCGCCTCGAAGCCGAGCAGCTCCTCGGCCTTGTGGGTACTTGGTATCCGTCGCTGCACGTCGTATTCAAACGGCGGATCCGACTCAAAACGAAACGACTCTCCCGGCCTCATCTTGTTCCAGATCGTTTCTGCGAGCTCCAGCACCGTTGTCGATTGCGCCGTAGAAATGTTGAAGTCTTCGTCGAGCGCAGCCGGTGCGACATCGCCAGCACGATGCCCTTCGCCAGGTCGCCGCCGTAGGTGTAGTAACGGACCTGGGTGCCGTCACCAAGCAAGCGCAGCGGGTCCTGGCCCTTGGCGACCTTCTGAATCAGGTCGGGAACCACATGGCTCATCGCCAGCTTCACGTTTCCGCTCAGTACCTCGATCTCGCCGACTGCTCGTGCCTCCCCGACGCCGACGCAATTGAATGGGCGGGTGATGGAGTACGGCAGGCCGTACTGGTCATACGCCGCATGAGCAAAGTACTCGACGGCAAGCTTCTGGAACCCGTACGAAGAAAGTCGATCGACAGTTGTCGCTGCAGTAGTCGGCACCACTACGCTCTGCGGGCACAGGATGATTGAGGTCGCCGTCTGCACATGACGAACCGGCTTGATCGGCTCAAAGAGCTCGTTGAAACCGAGGGTCTTATCGGTTCATCCCGGAAGGTAGGCCAGTACGTCAATTGGCGACTGCGGGGCCGCCCGACACCAGGAGATGAGTACCGGAACTGGCTCAAGGCTGCGGCGCGAGTACGCCCGATTGGCACCGATCCCACGGTCGGGTTCTCCGTTGTCATGCCCGTGTACAACACCGACCCTGAATACCTGGAAAAGGCGGTCGAGTCCGTAGTCCAGCAGACACATCAGAAGTGGGAACTTATCATCGTCGATGACGGCTCATCACGCAGCGCGACGTCACGAATAGCCGAGCGGCTTGCCGAGACCGACACCCGCATTTCTCTCATAGCGCGCGAGACCAACGAAGGCATCGCGGCGGCCACAAACGCCGGTATCGAAGCTGCGGTTTACGAATGGATCACCTTCATGGACCACGACGATCTCTTACATCTCGATGCGTTGGCCTGGTTTTCGACCTGCGCCAAAGGATCCGATCTCATCTACAGCGATGAGGACAAGATCGATGCCTCTGGTCGCCGTCACTCTCCGACGTGGAAACCCGCGTGGTCGAGCAGATTGCTGCTGAGTGTCAACTACATTAATCACCTGACCGCGGTTCGAACGGATATGGTGAGACAGATTGGCGGGATTCGTCTGGGTTTCGATGGAGCTCAGGACCACGACCTCATGCTTCGAATCTCAGAGATCCCCGACCTGCGGGTGACCCACATCCCCCACGTCTTGTATCACTGGAGGATCTGGGGGAAGTCATTCTCCCAATCGGCGGGTTCGAGCCTCGCCTCCGAGGCCAGCGGCCTGCGATCGGTCGCTGATGCGATCGAGCGCCGTGGGTGGCAGGCGGATTCAACGCTCAGCACGGGAAGCCCTTTCAATTATCGCCCGCGCTTTCGTGAGGTGAGCCCACTGCCGACGGTCAAGGTGGTGATTCCAACGAGAGACCGGATGTGTCTGCTCCGAAGATGTGTGTCGAGTGTTCTCAACCGGTCCGATGGCGTGTCTATCCATCTCGTCATCGTTGACAACGGAAGCGCCCACCCGTCCACCATCGCCTACTTGGAAGAGCTCGGTTCTCGTGGCGACGTGAGCGTCATCAGAATCGATGACGCTTTCAACTACTCAGCCCTGTGCAATGAAGGCGCCAGAACCGGCCCGGAGACGGATTTCTTGTTGATGCTGAACAACGACGTAGAGGTTCTCGGGCGGCAGTGGCTGCAACAGATGGTCGGCTGGTTGGTAGCGGATCCGGCAGTGTGCGCAGTGGGCACGAAGCTCCTCTATCCCGACGGCACCGTACAGCACGGAGGTGTCGTGCTGGGTCTCGGCGGCGTGGCCGGACACTACGCCGATGGTCAAGACGACGCGCCTCGCCTGAACAACCATCACGATCAAGCCAGGGAGGTGACTGCGGTAACGGCAGCCGCCCTCCTGGTCAGGTCGGAGGATTTCTCAGCGGTGGAAGGGTTCCGGGAGGAGATGCCGCTCGTGTATCAGGACGTCGACCTCTGTATGCGGCTCTCCCGGGAAACCGGAGGATCTATCGTCTACGACCCCACCTACCCCGCCGACCATCACGGGTCGGCCTCTCGGGCAAAGCACAGCCCGGAGCAAGCCTATGGCGTCCACCGATTCCAGCTGTTGTGGAACGAAGAGATCGGCCGTGGTGACCAGTTCTACAGCCCGCACGTGAGCTTGTCGGAGTCGGATTTCTCCCTACGAAGCATTCCCAAGGATGACGCCGAGTTCGCTTCGCGGTTTGCCCCGCGATCGAACCCGAAGGTGAGCAACGGGTAGCGATATCGCGGGGGAGCCGGATCGGGAAGGCGTCCTGATTCGGGGTCGTCATGTCACGCTCGCTTCGTATTGCCCAACAACCGTCTCCGGATCACCCTCCGAGACGACCTTACCGTGGTCGAGCCAGATCACTCGGTCGGCGATCTGACGAATCTTGGCAAGGTCGTGAGAGACCAGCACGACGGAGGTTCCCTGGGCGATCATCTTTTCGATCCGCTCGAAGGACCTGATTTGGAAGGCGGCATCGCCGACCGAGAGCACCTCGTCGACGATGAGCACGTCGGGTTCGGTGTCGGTGGCAACGGAGAATCCGAGCCGGGCGAGCATCCCCGTTGAGTAGCTCCTGATCGGAACATCGAGAAAACCGCTGAGGTTGGCCCAGTCGGCGATCGCCGGTGCCTGCCCCCTCATGAATTGAGGGTTGCGCCCGAGCAGGGTCCCGTACATCACGATGTTTTCGAAACCGGTCAGCTCGGGATTGAACCCCGCCCCGAGCTCGATCATCGGGGCGACGCGGCCACGCACCGCGACCCGTCCTTCGGTGGGCGGCAGAACTCGGGCCAGCATCTTCATCAGCGTGCTCTTCCCTGCCCCGTTGGCCCCAATGACTCCGAGCACCTCGCCGTCACCGACCTGGAATGACACGTCCTTGACTGCCCACAGCTTCTCATAGCGGACCTGTCGTTTCATGAGCTGGACGACGTATTCCTTCGCCGTCCCGGCCCCGGAGTGAGACAAGCGGTAGGCCAGCGATGCCTCGTGCACCTCGATGGCTGCGTCGATCACAACACCACCACCATGGACTTCCAGCTCCGCGAGAAGACCCAGACGCCGAGAGCGAGCGCGATGACCGCGGAACCGGCCATGTAGAGGAGGTTCCACGTGGGGGGAATCACCCCCTCGTAGACGAAGCCCCGGAAGACGACGAGGTAGGAGTACAACGGGTTCGAGTAGATGAGGGGCAGAAATCGGTCGGGAACGATCTCGATCGGGTAGAACGTCGGCGCAAGGTAGCTGGCGAGCTGGATGAGGACGGCAGAGAAGTCGATCACGTCGAAGAAGCGAACCGCCGCCGATGCGATGAGAAGGCCCAGCCCGGCGGTGAACGCCAGCATGGCAAGGATCGGGATGGGGGTGAGGACAACGGTCCACGGGATCCCGACTCCAGTGGCGACCTGGATTATCAGCAGGACTCCCAAGCTGATGGTGAAGTTGGCGGCGGCGGCCGTCGCCGCGGCAAACGAGAATACCTCCGCCGGCACGTAGACCTTGGAGAGAATCCCTGCGTTGTTCACGATTGCCGACCCCGAGGCGAGGGTTGCCTGCGAGAAATAGGTCATGAGCAAGATGCCTGAGAGGAGGTAAACGATGTAGGGAGCGCCCGGGATCTCGAAGCGGAAGAACTGTCCGAACACGATCCACAAGACGGCGGTCGTGAGCAACGGATTGAGGAAGGTCCACCACACCCCGAGGACGGATCGCTTGTACCGCAGCGTCAGATCGCGTCCCACCAGCAGCCGCACTAATCCGCGGTGGTCCCAGATGTTTTGGAATTCGCTGATCAGGGGACGGCGCGCCTGATCCGAGTCGTAGAAAGAGGTAGTCATGACGGCTCTCCAGTGACGGCGGCTGCGCCATCCGTTGGTCAGGGCAGTCTAAGGAGGCCGGACACCAACGGGACTGTGAGCTCGAGCGCGACGATCCGTCTCCAACCATTTAGCGTGACCACAGCACATTTCCACCAGCAGGCTCAATGGACATCAAATCCCCGACCAACCGAGCGTTGTTCCTTGGATGGTTGAGCGCCGTCCCCCTTCTGGTGTGGTGGCTGGGGTGGTTTCCCGGTTTCCTCTCCAGCGACTCCATCGACCAGTTGGGTCAGGCCGACCGCTTCGAGTTCTTCAACTTCCACCCGATCTCCCACACGTTTTCGTTGTGGCTGGCAACGCGGGTTTGGGACAACCCCGGCGCGATCACGCTCATCCAGGTGCTGGTACTCGCCGGTCTCCTCGGGCTCGTCGCCAGGAGGTTGACCCAGATCGGCGTGCCGTGGTGGCTGGCGGTGGGGGCGGCATGGATCACTGCCGCCCTCCCCATGGTGGCGGCGACAACGATCACCATCTGGAAAGACGTGCCGTACACCTTGGCCATGATTTGGGGGTTCACCGAGCTGTTCCTCATGGCCAGAGACCGGGTCGCGTTCTGGTCGGGGGCCGGCGGGCCGATTCGGCTCGGGCTCTCGCTCGGTCTGATGTGGGCGCTGCGGGCCAACGGTGCGATCACCGTGGTACTGCTCGCCATCGCCCTGGTCATTGGATTCCGGAAGCGGTGGCGGACGTTGTTGCTGACCGGCGCCGCGGTTCTCGGTATCGGACTCGTAATGCCCGCGGTGTTGCTGTGGGTGCTGCCATCGCACCCGACCGCCATCGAGCCCGCCGAGGTCTTCACGCCCGACGTCGCCTCCGTCGTCGTCACCGATCTGGACTGGTTCGACCAGGCGGATCGGGATCTGCTCGAAAGAATGGGGCCGATTTCGGTGTGGCAGAGCCAGTACGACTGCACCGACTCCACTCCCCTGCTCTTCGATCCTGAGTTCTCAACTGCGGTGGCGCGAGACGACAAGTGGGCGTATCGAAGCCTCGTTGTCAGAACCGCCCTCTCCCACATTCCGACCGTTGCCGGACATCGGGTCTGCGCCGCCTCATATCTTTTCTGGCCGGTGCAGCCGGCGGATGCGTTCTTACACCGCCCACCCTTCGACATCCCGCCCAACACGCTCGGCATCGCCAGGGCGCCGATCTCCGATCGCGCCTTTGCCTTCACCCTCGCTCAGTACCAATGGATCGAACAGGAGGGGGTGGTGTGGCTCACCTGGCGCCCCGCCCTGGTCATCCTCGCCGGGATTGCCACCTATCTCGGCGTCGCCTTCCGTAGGTCGCTGCGCCCGTTGCTGTGGGGCGGTGCACTGATGGCAGCGCAGCTGCTCAACGTGGCGCTCACCAGCCCGGCCCAGGAGTTCCGTTATGCCTACGGTATCTACGTGTTGAGCCTGATGAGCCTGCCATTGTGGTGGCTTATCGCCCGGCCCGACGAGGCAACGATCGAGTAGGGCATCAACGCCCAAGCAGCTCCTCCTCGTCCCCGTCGAAGTCACCGACGAAGGGTTTGTCCCCGGGGTTCCCGAACACGTAGTTGAATTCCGCTCTCCCCAGCCCGGCGTCGCCCTCTCCCAGGTTGTTGACGATGAACACCCGGGACTGCGACGGTCGGTAGAGACACGGTGTCGCGCCCGAAGCCCGGAGCCGCCGCTACCAAAACAGCGGTGACCAGAAGAGCCGCAAGGAGAGCACTTGTGGCTTCACATCTCCAACTCAGCGGTTGACGGCTGAGGCTACCCGGAGATCCGCCGTTCGCCGCGCCCATAGTGCCGCGCCGGGCGCTGCTCGATGCGAACCGGGGTTGCCGATGCCTCGGGGAGGTCCCGGCCCAGCGCGGAGAACAGATCGCCGAGGCGGTTCCCCCAGGAGTGGTGCCGCAGCGCTTGGGCAGAGTCTGGTCGGGGGGCGGCGAGGGCGGCTGCCACCGCCCTGGTGAGATCGGGATCGGTGTGGACGCCGTCGACGCCCTCCAGCGCCCGCAGCGGCGGTGCCGCCACCGGCACAGCGCAGGCAAGGTATTCGTAGACCTTGAGCGGTGAGACGGCGTGTGTCGTAGGGGTCACCACAAACGGGACGATGCCGACATCGAAACGTGACAGGTATCCGGGTAGATCCTGCTGCGCCTTGAGCCCAAGGAACACCACGTTGTCCGGCAGGCCTTCGGGGACGCGGCGCGCCTCACCGATGAGCACCAGCGTGGCGTCGGGATAGCGCCTGGCGACGTCGGCGAGCGCTTCCCAGTCGAACCAGTCGCCGTACAGGGATCCGTGGTATCCGATGAGGGGCCCATCGGGGAGATCGACGGGCCGGTCGGTCTCGCCGGTGGCGAAGACGGAGGCGTTGACCGCGTTGGGGACGAGCGTCGCATCCCGTCCTGCCGACGCGGCGTGCTCGACGAGGTCGGGGGCGGAGGCAACGACGGCGTCGGCGGTGGCAATGAGGTCTCGTTCCCCCTCGGAGTCGAACCAGTCACCACCCAGCGCCGGGTCGCTCCAATCGTCGATAATGTCGTAGACGAGGTCCCAGCCGGCGTCATGGAGCCCGGTCGCCACCTCCAGGTATCGGGGTGCGGGAAGCTCGAGCATGACTACACCGGCGCTTCCCCCGGTTCGTTCTCCAAGCACCGTGGCATCGAAGCGGTCAAAGCGGACCTGCTCCAGATGGGGGTGGATGTAACGAAGCCCGAGGTCGACCTGCTCGTAGGACGGGTAGAGATGGACGTAGGTGACGTGGTAGCCGCGGGTGACCAATTCCAGAGCCATCTGGGCGCCGCGGCTGCCGCCGCCGACGTCGTGCATCGGGACCGCAGCAAGGATGACGACGGGCTCGGCGGCGATTGGATCCCTTCGGATTGGATCGGCCCCGGCTTGCGGCACCGGGACGAGCCCGATCCGATGCCCGCCGTCGCGGAGACGAGCGAGCAGTCCCGGCAACGGATGGTCGCCGGCCGGGACGTCGCCAATATCCTCGAGGGTCCCGGGTCGCACGACGATGGCGGTAGGGGCGATCGCGGGCTCTGAGCGGCGCCGGTCGACGAGGCGCGGCCGGGCAACTTCACCGACGACGACGGCGGCGATGTCGGGCCGCGACAGCAGCCGCGCTGCGGCGTCGGCATCGGCGCCCTCGGGGATCACGATGACGTCTTGTGGCGGTTCGCCGAGATGGGTGGGATCGATGACCCGGTAGGTGTCCGGTGTCGTCGACAGCCAACGCCGGGTCTCGGCGGCGTCGGTAACGGCAACCTCGACATTGACCCGGACCGTCTTCGAGTGCTGAGCGAGCCGGTAGCGAGCCATGACCTGATCCGGGATCAGCGGCCGCAGCGTGCGCTTCACCGACATGACCAGGTCGCTCACGTCGTCGCCCACCTGGGCAGCCGACCGTCTTCCTCCGGCCGTTGCCGTTGCACGGGGAGGCCGTCGATGGCCTGGGCGACTATCCACGCCGGATCCGGGAATCCCCCCGTCGAAAGCTGCTGGCGACCGGTTCCGGCAATAGCGACGGCCCGCGCCGTCGCCGGACCATCCGGGTCGAGCAGTGACCAGCGGCGCACCAGGACGATGGGGTCGTCTGCGGTCGTCGTCACCGCGCCGAGGTCGGGGTCCAGCTCGAGGGCTCCGGCAAGCCGATCCAGCGTGCCGGGTTCGGTGCCGTCGACACCCGTCCAATGCACGACGTATTTGCCGCGCGCTGCTCGAACGGCGTTGCCGAGGGCTTCGCCGCCGGCGACGATGAGGATCTCGGCGTCGTCCAGATGTTCCTGCTGCAACGAGTCCTCGTCGAAACCCTCCGGTACCAGGACCGAGAGCAGTGGGTAGTGGTGGCGCTTGAGCGCGGACAGGCGTTGCGGGCTATACAGGTCGCGGTGACGGCCGACGAGTTCGCTTCGACCCTCTTCGAACCGGGATTCGGTCTCCACGCTCATCGAGATGCCGTGTTTGCGGTACCGAAAGAGGGGCTCGTTGACCTCCGTGACGCCCCAGCCGGCGTCCATGAGGCGTACCCACAGCTCCCAGTCCTCGTTGCCGTTGCGCATCGTCTCGTCGTAACCCCCAACGGCTTCCCATGCGGCACGGCGGAGCACGACGCATCCAACGATCGAGTTGGACAGCAACAACTGGTACGGGTTGTAGCGGCGGGGCGCCCACACCGCGTCGATGTCGCCGAAGAGACGGGCCCAGCAGCAGGCAAGAGCGGCGTCGGGATTTGCGTCCAGCTCGGCGACGAGACGGTCGAGGAACTCGGGTGTCAACTCGTCGTCGGCGTCGAGGGGGACCACCAGCTCGCCCCTGGCTTCGCTGATGCCGGCATTGCGTGCTGCGGACAGGCCTCGGTTGTCCTGGCGGATCACCCGGGTACGCGGCGAGTCGAGGCGATCGATGACGCCAATGGTCTCCGGGTCGGTCGACCCGTCGTCGACGACGATCACCTCGAACGAGCCCATGGTCTGTTCGAAGACGCTGCGGATCGCACCGTCGAGGAATCGTCCCTGATCGAAACAGGGGATGACGACGCTGACCCTTGGTCGGTCGAGCTGGACGAACTCGCCGGCTGCGATCCTCTCGGAGACGGCGTCTTCCCTGGCTGCTCGCTCCCGCCGTTCTGACTCGACCCGCCAGTCGGCGACCGATCGGAAGCGATCCTTGATCGATCGCGGCAGGATCATCACTGCGGCGCGGGCGACCGGTGCGGGAAGGAACTGCAGAGCACGTTGCGCTCGACCGGAGCCCGCCGCCGGAGACGAGGGCCGGTCGCGCTCCAGCGCCTGGACGGCAGCGGTGGCCAGACCGGCCTGGCTCCTCGGGTGACGAACCGCGATGTCTGTGGTGTAAGCGGCGAGCGGATCCCCATAGAGAGGAGTGGGAGCCGATGCGAGCCGTTGGCGCAGGTCGGGGTCGCCGATCATGGTCCGCAACGCCGCGGTGAGGCCACCCCTCGTCGAGTCGTATACGAGAGCCCCCGTCGACTCGTCGAGGATCCCCTCGAAGGCGGGAAGCTCGGGCACGATGACGGGCAGCCCGACGCCGCGGGCTTCATGAGCGGCGAGGCTGAAGCTCTCGAACCTGCTGGCAACGACCACCGCCCACACCTCGGCGAGCCGCCGGTCGAGATCGTCGTCCACCAGGCGCCCGGTGAACTCGACGCGGTGGGCGACATCGCGCGGAATCGCTTCTGCTTGCAGCCACTCTCGCATTGGACGCTCGGCGGTGGCGCTCCACCCGTCCTCGCCGATGAGGACGAGGCGAAAGTCGGGCTGTTCCCGCAGCACAGGAACGGCGGCGGCGATGAGATCGTGGCTGCCCTTCATCTCACCCAGGCGCCCGAACGCGGCGATCACCGGGGTGGCTGCGGGTCGAAGCTCCAGGCGACGCGGCTCCGGGACCGGCGGTGGCCCGACCGCGATGCGGTCGGGGGTGACGCTATAACGCTGCTCGACGAGACGGCCGATCGCCGGGGACGGCACCACCACCCGGTCGGCCATGGCGAAGGTTGCCCGCTCCATCGACCGGGCGATGGCGATGCCAGGAGGGTCGATACCGATGCTCTCGAAGATGAGGTCGGCGGGACCGTGGAATCGCACCTGCACCGGGATCGTGTCGATGCCGGTGTGTGGACGGTGAACAAGAGCGGTGAAGGCGAGACCGTCGAAGTCCTGGAACTCGATGAGGTCCGGAGAATCCTCGGCGACGAGGGAGGCGAGGGAATCGGCGGCGAGCTCGGATCGCGCTTCGAACCCGGGGACACCGCCGAGGGCACGAACATCATCGGGGAGGTCGGTGGCGGCATCTGCTACCAGCAACACCGTTACCCGGTCGCCCCTCGCCACAAGCTGCCGGCGGAGGCGGGCGACCACGGCTCCCGCCCCGCCCGGCACCCACGGTGACACCTCGGTGGTGACGAACACGATGTGGCTCACGGAGCCGACCTCAGCAATCCGAGTTCGTCGAGGCGGGCCCGGATCATCGACACCCGCCCGTCCCAGCTCGCGCCAGCCGCCGTGTCTCGCGCTTTAGCGACAAACGCCGGATTCACGCTGTCATCGAGGGCTTCGCGTACCGCGGCGGCGAACCGATCGGCGTCGCTTGCGGTCCGAGCCATTGGCTCGGTGACGCAGGCAGGCAGCGGCGTTGCGACACACGGCTTGCCTGCGGCAAAGTACTCGTACATCTTGAGCGGGCTCACTCCCCTGGTCATCGGGTCGACCACGAAGGGGACGGTGCCAACATCGAAGTGCTGCACATAGCGAGGGATGACGTCGCTCGGTTTCGGATCGAGCAGGGACACGTTGGGAAGCGAGGCGAGCTGCTTCGCCTCCTCAGATACCCGTGGATCTACCGGTCCGATCAACACGAAACGACAATCGGAGAGCAGCGAGGCCGCCGCCGTGTACAGATCGAAGTCGAACCATGGTGCCACGGCACCGTGATAGCCGATGACCGGCCCTGCGCCGTTCGGCATGTCGAAGGGTCGCGGGTAGCTTTGGACAAAACGCTCCGGCTCAACCCCGTTTGGCACCACGATCAAGTCGGGCCGTTCCGACCGGTGTTGCTCGGCAAGCGAATCCGACGACACGGTCACCACATCGGCCGCAGCGACGACGCTCGGGTGATGGTGGGCGACACGGCGCTCGGCCGGCATCCCGCTTTCGTCGGCGTCGTAGATCGATAGGTCATCGAGGATGTCGTACACGAGCACGGGATTCTCGAAGAGCCCGAACATCGAGCTCACAGGTGCGAAATGCACGTAGAGGATGACGTCGCGACCGGGCACATGACTGAGATCGGGGACGAGATGGACACCGTCGGCCGTTCGCGGCCCGCGTTCACGCGGGTCGACGAAATACACAGGGTGCCCGGCCCTGGCGAAGGCCGCAAGCAGGTACTGCGGCCGCTGACGCATCTCATCCCACCGGGCCCAGGTCGGCAGATACACCACAGGACGCAGCTCGCCGGGGCCGGGGCCGGCAGCGGCGGGTCTCCCGGCGAGACCGGACCGAATCCGCCTCATACCGGGTAGGTGTTTCAGCGTGCGGCGCACCGGTTTCGGGAGCCGTTCCGCCCATGAGTAAAGGCGTCGCGTGGGATTCATCTACGGCGTTGAGTGTCCCACGATAACCGCCACTATGCCGTCGCCGGTGGTAGCCGGCTACCCGCCAGACGAGGTATCGAAAGCCCCGGCGACAGGGCGTGTGTCGTTCGTGTGGGCGTGAAAGTGGATGCCGTGGTCGGCAATGCCGGTGGTGTTGTTCAGCTTCAGGTACCAGTTCCCGTTACCGGGCCGGTACACCGCAACGGTGTCGGTCCCGTCGCCGTTCCAGTCACCCGCAACGGGGATATCTCCAGCATCGCCGTAGAAAAACGAGACGTCGGCAGAGCCGGTGTCGAGTGTGTGCCGGAGATACACGAAGCCGTCGGAGGGGCGGTGCAGGGCAACCTCGTCGATTCCGTCGCCGTCGAAGTCACCGGCGAACGGGGTGTCGCCGGGGTTGCCGAAGGCGAAGGAGTAGTCGGCGGCTCCCAGCCCGGAGGCGCCGTCGCCGAGCTGGTTGATGATGTAGAAGCGTTGTTGTGAGGCCCGGTAGATCGACACGGTGTCGCATCCGTCGCCGTCGAAGTCACCGACGATCGGTGTGTCACCGGGGTTGCCGAAGAAGAATTCGAGGTCGGCCACACCCTGGGTGTTGGAGTTGCGCAGATACACGTAGCCGTCCGACTGCCGGTACAGGCCCGGGGTGTCGATTCCGTCGCAGTCCCAATCCCCGAAGAAGGGGATGTCGCCGGGGTTGCCGTAGAAGAGCTCCACCCGACCCGACCCTGAAGCCACCTCGTCGATCAGCGTCCACTCACCGCCATCGTCGACGAAACCGATCCGGTCGCACCGTTGCGGACCAACACACTCGGGCCCGGCGTCCCAGGGAATGGGTTCGTCCGGAATGAACCAGTCGGTGATCGACCCCGGTCCGCTGCTGCCACCCAGAGCGACGGTCAGCTTGTTGCCGTCGAGGAAATACAGGTCGTCACGCCCATCACCGTCGAAGTCCGAGATCAGCATCTCGGTGCCGGGCGCGACATCCCGGCTGGTCGGCATCTCGGCGATGGCGCCGTTGTGCGTTTGCACCCGAACCGTGGCATCGCCGACCTTCGGCACCACATACATGTCGGTGACGCCGTTGACGTCCCAGTCGCCAAAGAGCAGCGACCAGCCCGAGGTGGTATCGCCGACGCCGGGGGTGAAGGTGGCGATCTGACTGGTGTACCCGGAGGCCCCCGACCACACTGCCGCCGTCGTCTCACCGCTGCGGTCGATGGTGACCAGGTCGAGCAGCCAGTCGTTGTCGTAGAGGGTCAGGGAGTAATCGTCGGCAGGCCCGACCCCGGTGGTCAGCGGCGTTGGTGTCGTGTACCCGTCGGCGTAGTGGAGCACGTCGAGCTTGACCGTGCCGGCGCTGTCGTCGACCACCCACAGGTCGGGCCTGCCGTCGTAGTCGTGGTCTCCCACCAGTACCGGAGCGTCTGGGGAGAAGGGCAGATCCTTTCGCAAGCCGATGACGGTGAACCCGGACTGCGAGCCGGCCACCTCGAGCCGGGTCCCGCCGCCGTTCGGCCGGAGCCGGTAGACGTCGGCGGAGCCGTCACCGGAAAAATCGGCTAGCCCCCACTGGGCGCCGGGCACCGGCCCGAGGGCGATCGTCCCGTTGAACCCGGTCCGGCTGTACGGCGAAGGACTGGTCAGCGGCGGATATGGTGCCGGGCGATTGTCATAACCCGGCGTGACGCCCGGCCCGCTCCACGAGTAGTGCATGGCGTCTTTGACATCGACCCAGTCACCACCCCAGCAGAAACCTGCATCGCTCCATGCCTTGGTGAACCACGCCGGCATGTCGGTGATCAGGGTGTTTGACCGGCTGTACGGGTTCGACGGCGCGTTGATGTCGATGGCGGTGCCGGTGGCGTGCTCGGAGAACCGGTTCGATCCCCCAACGGTGCGCCATACCCAAGTGCTCATGTACCGCACCGAATAGCGCTTGCCCGACGCCCACTCCCTGGAGAGGTTGGCGTCCACGATCGCCGCCGCCGGCAGCACTCGCTCATGGATTCTGATCGTCTTGTTGATCCCGTCGACGTTCCACCACACGATCGAATCGCCGACCTGTTGTTTGTTGCGGCCGAAAAAGTCACCCCATGGCCCGCTGATGATGGCCCCGGACAGTGATCCGCTGTTGCTGGCGTCTACCTTTCTCGGCCCCGGGATCCCGGGCGAGCACCCTCGGGA
>BTQG01000052.1:0-16529 GCA_036985755.1 Acidimicrobiia bacterium
CCAGGGTTGGGAGCGGCATATATCCCCCTGGGAACCCTGGGTTCGCAGGGGGTTAGAGGAGCCGTGACGTCCAGGGGTGTCCCGGATGGGACTGCTCGAGGGCGTGGAACAGCCAGTGCCGTTGGGCCAGGTCCATCTCGAGCAGGGCGGTCTCGAAATCGGCGTCATCCCAAGCCCGCATCAGCTTCGCCTTATACAGGAGCACAATCTCGGGCGTGAGGTAGCGGATGCCGTCGGATGTGCTCAGCGCCATCTGCTGTGCGGGCATCGTGACCTCAGGGGTTCGCCGGGAACGCCACAGCCCCTGGTCGATCTCGGACAGCAGGAACTCGATACGGTGGCCGTCTTGATCGTCGGCGAGGATCTGGTGTGCGGGGGGCACCAGCCGTTTCCCGTCCCATGGTTCGATCCTGCCCCGGTCGGTCAGACCGTCGGGATGAGGAACGATCATGTACCAGTCCCGGTCGCCCAGGTGCTGGTGGGCCGTGTGCTGGTGGTGGCGGCTGATGACGAGATCGACGTCCTTGTGCTCTCGGGTGACCCGCCCGACGAACAAATCGATCGCCCAGCCTCCCGCCACGTACCAGGGCACCCCCAAGTCGGCGACGGGCTCGAGTTCAGACCACAGCGAGGCGAACGAGGGATCCACGTCGCCAGAGCCTACCGGTGGCGTAGCATCAGCCTGTGGAGGCACCATGGCCCGCTTGAGCGCAGAGGATCGAGAGCAATTCACCGCCGGTAACCCGGACTGGCATCTCGACGGCGAGACAATCACCCGCACCTATCAATTCGGTACCTTTGCTGCGGCAATCGGATTCGTCACCAAAGTGGCGATGGCGGCCGAAGTCGCCGACCATCACCCCGACATCGATATTCGATGGACCAAGGTGACGCTCGCCCTGACCACCCACTTCGAGAAGGCCCTCACCGCAAAGGACACCGATCTCGCCGCAAAGGCGGACGTTCTGGCCGGTTAGTACCTCAGCACAGCCCTAAGAAGTCGCCCGGTCTCTGACAAACCTAACTGCCAGCACCAGTCCTACCCCGGCGATGAGCGAAGTGATCCACGGGAACCCACGATTGTCCGGAGTGATGAACCCTGCCAGCCAGCCACCGATAATCGCCGCCGCCGCACCGAGCAGGACCGTTCCCCACCACGGCATCGGGTCCTTGCCGGGCACCAGGAAACGGGCAATAGCGCCGACGACGGCGCCGGTGATCAGAAACCCGATGAGAGAAAACATGTGACCTCCTGACCCCAGCCTAATCCGCCACCATGGTGGCGAGCTTTCAGCGAAACGGGGGTCGTCACACCCTGCGCCTCTCGGATCGAGCGGTCCCCGCACCCGGCGGTTGGGTGACGGGTGGGAAGCCGACGGCGGTCCGGCGGGTTGCCAGGGAGATGAGGACCTGGACCATCGCCGCCTTTCTCGCTGTGATCAGCCTGGTGGCGGCCGCCTGTGCGAGCGACGCCGACATCGGGGGAGCCTCCGACAACCCCGTGCCGGCACCCGATACCCTGGGGCCGTCGTCCGGCGCCACCCCATCGGACCCCTCCGTGGATACGGCAACCGTGCCCCAGGGATCATCGAGCAACGAGCCGACATCGACGCCACCCGATGTCGACCTGAGCGCCCACAGCGTCCCTCTCGACGAGATCTACTTCGACACCTTCGACGGCGGCTCTGTCCCCCTATCCGATTCCACGGCGGCACTGCGACTGCGTCTGCTCGATGTCATCCCACCAATCGACCGACCGGTCTACGGCGACGTCAGCGCCGGCGATTGGCTGGCTCCCGACGATCTCGTGCTCGGATATGTCGCCGGCGACGAGGCCTACGCCTACCCGTTCAAGATTCTGAACTACCACGAGATCGTCAACGACGAACTGGACGGGGTCCCGGTCCTCATCAGCTACTGCCCGCTGTGCCGCAGCGCCATCGTGTACGAGCGACGGGTGGGCGGCGATGTGTTGAGCTTCGGCAATAGCAGCGCCCTGTACGAGTCGAGTCTGGTCATGGTCGACCGCACCACCGGTTCGTATTGGTGGCAGGTCGCGGGCACCGCGATCGTGGGACCGCTCACCGACACCGCCCTCGAACCGTTGCCTTCGGTTGTGGCTACCTGGAAGGACTGGGTATCGCTGCACCCGGACACCCTGGTCCTCACCCGCGACACCGGATTTTCCCGTCCCTATGAGCGAGACGCCTTCGCCTCCTATGCCGACGTCCTCGATTCGGGCCGGTTCCCTTTCCCGGTCGGCGAGGCTGCCAAGGACGCCAGGCTCCGGCCATCGGCCCTGGTCGTCGGGCTCGTCATCAACGAGGTGGCCAGGGCGTATCCCGTGGAGGACTTGTCTGATCCAATCAACGACGAGGTGGGCGGGGACGACATCGTCGTCTTTCCCACCGACGGAGGAGCAACCGTGTTCGGTGCGGGTGTCGACGGCGAAACGCTGCGCTTTGAGCGTAGGAATGGGGACTTCATCGACGTCGAGACCGGCTCGGTCTGGAACGCTTCGGGCGTCGCCGTCTCCGGCGCTCGCCTGGGCGCCAGGCTGACGCCCGTGCCGAGCCGGACCACCTTTTGGTTCGCCTTCGTCGGGGCGTTCCCAGATGTGGAGCTGTACAACGGCTGAGCAGCCCCGCCCGAGCTTCGCGCCCGGACCCTCAGTTGCTGAGCACGTCGATGACCCGCACGATGTCGTTGCTCTCTCGAATGCGGATCGCCAAAAGCCCTCCGGTGAAAACCCAGCCGGGGTGGAGCAGCAGGTCACCGAACCCTGCGGTCCACTCGTCGCGAGCGGTGATCACCGTCTCCCACTCTGGATGCGATAGCGGAGCGAGTTGCCCGGCGAGGTCCCATGCCTCGATGCGAGCGACCCCGATGCTGAAGTTGATCAGGGCGTCGTCGGCACGGCCGCCGATTCGATCGAGCAGCCGGATCCACGGCGAGACCTCGGCGATGTCGGCGGTGAACCCGTCGACAAGGCGGCCAAGCACGGTATTGATCGTGTTGAAGTCTGCCTCCAGTGCCGCCAATTCGGCACCCGGTGCCACGGTGGCGGCGGCGATGCCGAGATCGAGGTTGATATGGGCACTCATCCCGGTCAACAGGTGCTGGATGATGATCGGTCGCCACCTCCCAGCACCGTCGAACGCAACCTGCCATGAGGCCGTCGGCGCCTTGCCCGACATGAAATCGGCGGTGGCGTCGATGTAGCGCTGGGCGAAGACGACGTCCAGCCGTGTCATTCGCTCGGCGTCCTCGAACTCGCCGGTCTCGATGGCCTGCTGTACCGCCACCGTGACCTTGCGATACATGGCGGCGAAGTACCCGATGCGGCTCTTGTTGTTTCGCGCCCAGTCGACGATCTCGGTGAGCTCGAGGACGATCTCATCGATGGATTTCGCCGGCATGGGTACCCCCGGGCTGATTGACGCACCCTACCGACCGAATCCTGCATCGCTCCGGCTCCCCGGAACGACCACCCGGCCTCAGCTCGAAGTAACGGCTTTCGCCTCCGGCCGCCGGGCGCCCGCTCTCGTGAGAGACCGCAGAGACCAGCGACCCGAGAAGAAGGCCGCCGCCGAAGCCACAAGGTAGACAAGCGCCCATTCGAGGAAAAGCCTTGGCCCGTAGTCGTTGAGCGACACGTCCTCGGTGAGCCGCAGGAAGACCAGACCCGGCACCAGGGTCAGCACACCGACACTCCACACGACGATGGTGAGGAATGAGGCGATCCACACATCGGCCGGCCCCGTCTCTTCTGCTGTGCCTGCCCGATAGATGACCGCACCGGCCAACACGGCAACCGCGACAACGATCGCCACCATCACCGCCAGCCCGACCGTGCTCAACGTGCCGAGGCTGCCTCCGCGTCGCGCCACGTCCACCAGCACAATGGGAACCAGACCAACGATCAGGGAGACGGCGCCGCCCAGCACGCCTGCTGCTACCGCGCCGCCAGATCGTGAACCGGTCATCGCTCTCGCTCCAACGTGAATTCGTCGATGACGACACCGTCGACGCCGATCGCCCGCAGCCGCATCGTGTCTGGAGTCGCCTCGGCCACCATGAACTGCAGCTGCTTCTCCACTACGGCGGTGAAGTCGCTCGTACCGGTGGATCGCAGCTTGCTCCCGGAGCCGCTGACCACATAGGTGACACCATCGATCTCGACCGTCCGCTCGTAGTGGTGCTCGTGGCCGGCCAACACCAGATCGACGCCGTATTCGACGAACAGGGGCTCGAGGGCCTCTCGCACCGCGAGGGAGGATCCGCGTGAGCCGGAGGAGTACGGGGCGTGATGCAGCGCCGCCACCTTCCACGGTGCGGTCGATGCGGCAAGAGCACCCCGCAGCCAGGTGATTTGCTCGGGCCCCGCGGCCCCGGTGACCTGTGGTGTGCTCGAATCGATGAAGAAGAACTCGACGGGGCCACGCACAACGGAGTAGAAGGAGCCTTCTGCGCCGATCGCCTCGATCCTGCGAACGATTTCCTGGTTCGCCTCGCTGCTCGGCACGAACTCGAGCTCGTGGTTGCCGACGGCGAGCTCGAACGTCACCCCGGCATCGAGCAGTGGGCCGAACGGGTCGAAGAACACCTCCTGGTACCGGTCGGCGATGCTCCCGTTGTAGGAGATATCACCGAGCAGCACCACCATCCCGTAGGGCGTCTCCTGGTAGGTGCGGGCCATCTGTCTGGCGACGTCCATCGCATTGCGGCCACCCGTCCCGTTGTCACCAATCACGGCGAAGGTCACCGCGTCCTCGGTCACCGACCACGCCTCGGGCTGGAGCGCAATGTCCGGAGGGTCGCCGGGAAACAGGTCCATCGTCCATCTCGCCGTCGGATAGATCGCCACGACGACCACCAGCGCCCCGATCGCCAACACGGCGACGCCGAGAGCCAGGTGAATCCAATGCCGACCGGTGACGCCGGATCGTCGCCGGGCCGGCGGGCCGGTCATGTTTGCTCCCATCCCTCGCCCGTGCGCCGGTTCCCCGACTGCGTTGGCCGGTGCCGGTTGATGGCACCCATCATCAACCAACAGAGCCGGCTCAGAGAAATGCCCGTTTCACTCTCGACCTTGCTCAGCACCTGATTGCTCTTGCCTGCAGCATGCTCCTCGAAACAACCGGTGGAGTCCGGCGGATCGGCCCACGCCAATGCGCTGTGGAAGCGGCGCGTCCCGTGTGGCGACTCGGCGTCGAGTCGTCTACATGCCGGGCCGCTGCTTTGCCGGGGCGCACGAGATGGTCGCTGGACTGGCGATACCATGCGGCGCCATGACCGATCGCTCTGTTGTCCTGGTGTCCGTGCACGGCCCCGACCGGCCGGGCATCACTGCATCGCTCATGGAGGTGCTCAGCGCCACCGGCGCCGACATCTACGACGTTGAGCAGATCGTCGTCCGCGGCCGGCTGACACTGAATGTGCTCGTCGGGGTGCCGGGAGAGCGGGCAACGATCCGTGACCTGCTGCTCTTTGGTTGGGACAACGATCTCCACCTGGAATTCGAGGTCCTGGACGAGGCGCCGTCTCCGACTCACTCGATGGCCATCGTGACGTTGATTGGAGTGGCGGTTGGACCGGTCGAGTTTGGTGCGGTGGCCGCGGCCGTCGCTGGAGGCGGCGGCAACATCGAGCGTATCTATCGCCTCTCCAAATACCCGGTGGTCAGCTACGAGTTGGTCATATCCTCCGGCGACCTCGACGAGATACGGGCCGGCTTGGTCGAAGCCGCCGCTGGTCTGCCCATCGACGTCGCCATCCAGCCAGACGGCCTCCTGCGTCGGGCCAAGCGCATCATGGTGATGGATGTCGACTCCACGCTGGTCGAGGACGAGGTCATCGACCTGCTCGCCGACGAGGCCGGGGTCGGGGATCGGGTGGCGGGGCTGACTGCAGCCGCCATGGCGGGTGAGATCGACTTCGAGCAGTCGCTGCGCCGGCGGGTGGAAATGCTCGAAGGGCTCGATGAGGCGGCGCTGGCCCGGGTAGCGGACAAGATCAGCCTCACCAAAGGCGCCCGCACCTTCATCCGCACCGTGAAACGCCTGGGCATGGTCACCGCCGTGGTTTCAGCCGGGTTCTCCCAGTTCACCGATGCGGTCGCGGAGGAGCTAGGCATCGAATACTCGCTCTCCAACACCCTCGAAGTCGTCGACGGGCGTCTCACCGGACGGTTGAGCGAAGAAATCGTCGACGGAGCCGCCAAGGCGCGGTTTCTGAGGTCGGTCGCCGAGGCCGAGGGAGTGCCCCTGAGCCAGGTTGTTGCCGTCGGAGATGGGGCCAACGATCTCGAGATGCTGGCCGCCGCCGGGCTTGGCATTGCCTTCAATGCCAAATCCGTAGTCAGCGACTCAGCGGATGCCGCCCTGACCGTCCCGTACCTCGACGCCATCCTGTTTCTCATGGGGGTGCGGCGCGAGCACGTTGACGCCGCCGATGCCGGCGACGCCGACTTCGATCAGCAGGCACTCATCGACGTGCCCGGCACCCCACCGATCTGACGCGAGTCGCCCGGCCAGATGCGCCGCAGAGTCAGCGGCCGCCCAAGAAGGCAACGCGGTCACCGGCACCGGCGGTAGTCAACCCCCTCTCACCCGCCCACCACCTCGGCAGCGGCCCGCAGCCCGCCTTCGTGAGACGTTGGAGGCGGTAACTCCCTGGGTCCCTAGGATCTTGGTTTCCGTACTGGTGGAGGCCCCCTCTTGCGACGTTCGATCATCATCTTGGCCGTCTTCGGCGTGCTGGCGGCGGCCTGCGGCGGTTCGGGAGACGCAGCCCCAGGGGTTGCCCCTTTCACCGACATCGCCGCCTCCGAGCCGACCTTCACCTTCGACCCGTCGTCGACCACGGCCCGGCTCCGAGTCGACACGACGATCGTCACCGTCTGCGCCGTCGCCTACGGACAGACCGAGGACCTGGGTGCGCTCACGACCGACCAGGACATGGATGCAGCCGGCCACCAGGACCACGGACCGATCCTCAGTGGGCTCGCCCCGGAGACCAGCTACTTCTACCGACTCCAGGGGGTCGGACCCGATGGAACCCTGTACCAGAGTGAGCTGCTCACCTTCACCACCCCCCCGGCACAACAGGCCGACGCGGGGACCAACCTGGCGTTGTCCGCCACCGTGGTAGAGGTCAGCAGCGAGTTCTCGGAAGCCTTTGCCGCCGGCAACGCCATCGACGGGGACCCGGCAACCGAATGGTCGACACGGGGCGACGGCGACGGGGCCTCGATCACCATCGACCTCGGTGCCGAGGCCGACGTGACCGGCATCCGATTCGT
Organism: Acidimicrobiia bacterium; assembly: GCA_036985755.1. Lineage (GTDB taxonomy): Bacteria > Actinomycetota > Acidimicrobiia > Spongiisociales > UBA5794 > JACZST01. The sequence goes on from BTQG01000052.1 coordinate 7,304, forward strand.
CACTCGGGAAATGAGCGATGGGTCGTCGATCACCACCACCTACATGGTGACCGTCGACGACACCACCGTCCTGGGGCCGTTCGACGCCGGGCTGACCCCGCCCTTGGTCGATGTCGGGTTCACCGGCCGGATCCTGCGTTTCGACGTGGATTCATCGACCGGGGGAAATACCGGGGCCGTGGAGATCGAGGTGTACGGACAATGACCCGCCAGAGGGCATGGCGACCGCGTAACTGCTGAGCCGTGCCGGGCCTCTGCGTTGGCGAACCTTGCCCAGCAGACGCCGTTCAGCCAGATGACTCGACGATCCGCTTGAGATTGGCGAGCGTCTTGTCCATAGCTTCTTGCCCCCGCTTGCGCATCATGAGCGGCCAAAGAATCGCGTTGAGCGGAACGAGATACCAGCGCGGCTCCATACTCAAGGTCTGCGTCACTCGAGTCCCACCATCGGTCGGGGCGAGGTCAATCTCCAAGTTCATCGTCACGCTGCCGTCGTCGCCGATGTGGACCTGGCGTCGCATCGGCTCAAACTCCGTCACCCGCCATTCGCTCTCACCCACGAAGGGCTTGATGCCGCCAAACTCCTTGTATACGTACCCGACACCCATCTCGTCGTCGGGCACATCGATCATGCGCTCGGTCGGATCCGCGATCTCGGGATAGCGATTCGGATCGCACAAGAGCGCCCAGATGGCCTCGGGCCCGGCGTCTACTTCGGTTGATGCGACGACACTTGCCATGAGGCTCCTTCTTTGTGGGTTCGCCGCCCCGGCGGTTTCGAGGTTAGCGAATGGAACGCCGTTGGCCGCTCCTGGAGGGGGCGAGGTTATGCCGTCACGATCAGTTTTGCGTTCATGTCTGGGTGCGCCGGACCGCACACCACCGTGCAGAACATAAAGAACTCCCCCACCTTGTCGGCTCGAAACCGGACCTCGTGTGGCTGGCCCGGAGCCAACTCGATCGGCTCCAGCCCGAAAGCCGGAAGGGCGAAACCGTGGTGAACGTCTACGGACATGAGCCGCAGCACGACGAGATCACCTTGGCGAACCCGGATTTCCTTGAGGTCCGGGGGATCGGAAAAAGTGGTGAGGGCGTTGGCTCTCGTCTCACTCCAGTTTCGCGTCCCGTCGAAGTAGATCGAGAAGGCCTTTGCCCCCTCGGGCACCTGGCCTTGCACGTAACGGTCGTAGCCGAACACTGCGCCCGGCACGGCAATGATCGTGATGAGAATCAGGGGGAGGGCTATCTTTTCTACGATCCGGTCGAGTCGTTCCACTGCATTTACCCCACAAAGACCACGAAAAAGGCCACAGCGATAAGGGTGAGGAAGCCCGCCAGCGGAATCATCGCCCGCGTCGCCTGGCGGGTCCGCTCGAACAACGGTTCCAGGGCCCGATGCGTCTTGATGATGCCAACGGTCAGGCCCCCAAGGACCAGCAGTGCCTGGATGAGCGGGATCCATCCCTCGCCCACCGGATTCCAGGCCACGTACTTGGTGCCGAACAGATTCCAGCCCCACCCGAACGGATCGGAGATGACCTGGGCGATATAGGCCCCGTTGACGAGGACGAGCGGAATACTGAACGCGATCCACGCCGCGAGGCCGAGAGGAACCAGTCCGAAGGCGCCGCGCACGAACAGATCACGGAACTCGACGACCTTCCCCGTCACCCGTCGAGAGGCCTCAACGAACGGCGCGTATATGGCGGGGAGGACGACCAGCGTGACGGCCACCATCGCCGCCGCCAGCAGGGCGAACCCGCCCCAACTCCCGCTAGAAGGCGCGTTCGCCCAATCCTTCAGCGTCCCTACCGGCCCGAGCAGCACGATCGCATACACGGCAGCGAGCGCAGTCATGATGAACGCCTTCCATGCCTCGTCACGCCCCTCGAGCACCACGTCCATGTTGCCGCCCCGCCAGTACAGCCCGATGTTGTCTTTGGTGCAGCCCTTGAGACACTCCATGCACAGCCCGCAGTAGTTGTTCCGGTCCATGTCCCCGATGAACTCGAACCAGGGACACGCATAGCCGAAGGGACTGTCGTCGCGCTCCCTCGATCCGATCATGCACGTCTTTGGTTTGTGGTCCTTACACACCGCTCGGTTTCTCGACCGCAGCGCAAGGGGCGACACCATCGCGTACAGGCCTTGGAATCCGGAGACGGGGCACAGGTACACGCAGAACGCCCGACGCCGGTAGACGAGCATCAGCAGCGTGGCGACGACCCAGATTCCTCCGATCACGATCACGGTGACGATGGGTCGGGTGACCAGGAGGCCGCTGATCACAGCAAGTCCGAGGAAACCGAAGTTCTGGGCCCAGATGTTGCGGAGCGGTTTGGGCCACCGCTTGTTCAGGCCCCGCGGCTTCTCGAAGCCACGGAACTTCACGATGCTTCGTCGCTGCAGCCACTCTCCCGGGCCGGCGAGGGGGCATATGGCGCACCACACCCTGGCGCCGATCGGAACGAGAAGGGTGATGAGGAGGAACCACCACAGGATCCAGATCAAGACGATCGAGGAGTTCACGTTGCCGAGCGGATGGCCGAAGATGCCGGCCAAGATCAGGATGTAGAAAAAGACCAGGTTCGGGAAGATCAGGAGGAACTGGAACGAGCGGGTGCCGACGAATCGCCGCAGCAGAGGAACCTTCTTGAACAGATCCGGCCCCAGCGGCACCACCTGGAGGGGGATGGTTTTGTCGGCTGGGTCGATCTGGATGGGGGTAGCGCTCATTGTTCTTCCCAACGCGCTTTTTCCTCGCGGCGCGCGCTCCAGCCGGCCCATAGGACCGCCCCGGCGGCGCCACCCACGGCGAGGCCGATCGCTCCAGGCAACAACAAGTTCGGCTCCACGATGAGCTTGCCGGTCATGAAGGGGTGGAAGGTCCCGCAGACCTCGGAGCAGCGAATCGCAAACCTGCCGGCTCGGTCCGCTACAAACTCGAGCGTGAGGTCCTCACCCGGGGTCACCTTCCCTTGCACCCCATAACCATCGACGTACAGTCCGTGGGTGACGTCCGCGCTCTCTACATGGAGCACGACGCGATCGCCACGGTTCACCCGAATGATCCCGGGGTCATAGGCGAACTGCCGGGCAGTGATGTGGATCTCCCGCACCGTCGGAGAAGACGACGACCAGCCCCAGGCCACCCCACCAATGGTCCCGGCTATGGCAAGCCCAGCGATGACGACAAGGACGGTGAGCCGGCTCCAGCCCGCTCGCCGGATGTCCCGGTCGTCGGTCAACAGCTCCATGTTCGAGCTCATACGGTCACCGTGATGTCTGTCGACATCCCGGCCTCCAGGTGGCCCGGCCAGGTACAGGCGATGACCAGCTCACCCGACTCGGTGAACGTGTAGACGAGGGGTCCGGTCGCTCCGGGTCTGAGATCGATGGCCGCGGCATCCTCTTCCTCCTCGTGTGCCTCTTCGCTGCTCCCCGTCTGTGCCTCTTCGCTGCTTCCCGTCATCTCGGCGGCGTGCTGGCGCGCCTGCTCTTCGGTGCCGATCACCGCGTCGTGGGCGATGACACCCCTGTTGGTGAAGAGAAAGGTGACGGTCTCGCCGACTTCGAAAACTGACGCTTCCGGTGCGAAGGCGAAATCGGTCATGACCACCTCGACGACGGCCCCGTGCTCCGCCCGGCCGACGGCGAGGCTTTCCCCCTCCTGGGTGACGTCGGGCCCGACGGGTCGGTCGGTGAGGTCATGCACCTCTGCTCGGGCACCGCAGGAGACGGCGATGAGGGCGACGGCGATGGCTACGACCACGGTCCATCTCATGGCACCTGCTCATCGTCACGAGCCACTTCCCGCCCGGAGACCGGCCGGAGCCAGGGTCCCGTGAAGGTGATGTTTGTCTCTTCGTCGTATGGCATGGCGCCTCTCGCCAACGTTTCCCGGCACCGCTATTGCACTGCGGGTCGGCGATGACGGCTAGAGGCCTTGCGCCCCCTCGGCTCCGCGCTATGCCGTAGGCGCGCCGTACGGGAAAACCCTTAGGGGGTTTCACGGAGATGGAAGGGCCCTTTGCTCAGTTTCCTAGCAAGGCCAAGGTAGGCATAATGACCTTAGGAGGTTCGCAACCCTGTGAACGCCCGTGTTCTCGTCGTCGATGATCACACCCTCGTTCGCCGGGGAACCCGCGAGATCCTGGAGCGCAGGACTGAGATCCGAGTCGTGGGCGAGGCCGCCGACGGCGATGAGGCGGTGAGCCTCACCGACCGGCTCAGGCCCGACGTGGTCCTGATGGACATCGGCATGCCTGGTTTGAGTGGCGTCGAGGCCACCAGGGAGATCAAGGCGCGTTGGCCTGATATCGAGGTCCTCGTCCTCACCGTCCACGACGACGACCAGTACCTGTTCGAGGCGATCAGAGCCGGAGCCTCCGGCTACCTGCTCAAGGACGTTCACGACTACGAGCTGATCGACGCTGTTCTGACCGTCGCCGAGGGAGGAGTGGTATTGCAGCCTGCCATGACTCGCAGGCTGGTGGCCGAGCTCCGCAACCGGGGTGGAACCCTCAATGAGCCACCGCCTACCTGCCCGCTCACCGATCGAGAACTCGAGGTGTTGAGGCTGGTCGCCAAAGGTCTCTCGAACCGGGAGGTCGGTGAGCGGCTCGGTCTGAGCGCCCGAACGGTGGAGACCCACTTGACCCATGTGTATCGAAAGCTCGGCGCGTCGTCTCGCACCGAAGCGACGATCCGTGGACTCAGCGAGACGTGGCTGAAGTTGGACGAGATCTCGTGAGCCAGACCATCGCCACTGCTCACCAGCCGGTCCCGGGAGAACGGTTTCGCCTGGGCAGGCTGAGGCTGCAGGAGCCATCCTTCTGGCTGGTGCAACTTGGCGTGGCCATCGCAACCGCTCTCCACCTCGTGCTCGAACTGGTTGGCGCCCTCGACAGTGAAGTCGGCCTCCACACAGGACTGCACTATTTCCCCGTCATCCTCTACGCCGTCCCTGTGGCGTATGCCAGCTTGATGTATGGAATCGAAGGGGGCTTGCTCACCGGTCTCTGGAGCGCCCTGCTCAGCATTCCCAACGCGATTTTCCTGCACCAAGCCGAATTCGCGTGGGTCGGCGAGGTGGGTGCGACGATCCTCGTGATCGCCCTGGGTGTGCTGGTCGCGCTGCCCGTGCAACGCGAACGCCGCGAGCGCCAGCGAGCCGAAGAGACCAGCCGACGCCTGGCATTTCTCAACGGCGTTACGGGGAGCATGACGCGGTCGCTGCAGTCTGAGGATTTTATCGGCCTGCTGCTCGACCGGCTCATCGAAGCTGTGGATCTGGAGGCAGCGGCGTTCGGCGCCGCCGACGGCGAAGGCGCCCGGAGCCCGGTAGTGGCTACACGTTCGTCAACCCCGGGACGGCAGCGAGTCCAAGAGGTGATGGCCGACGACCTGCCGTCGGCAGACACGGATGTGAGTTGGCGTGCGGGTGTCGCCTCGATTCCGGTCACGGGAACGGATACTCACTTCGGCACGATCGTGGTCGCCTGGCCGGATGACGCCTCCCCAAGCGATGAGGATGTAGCGCTGCTCGTAGCAATCGCACGCGAGCTCGGTGTTGCACTCGAAAACGCTCGACTCCACGACCAGGAGAAGCTCCGGTTGCAGCGCTATGTGAAGGAGGTCACCCGGGCCCAGGAGGACGAGCGAAAACGAATCGCGCGAGAACTTCACGACGCCGCGGCCCAGCCGCTGGTACTGCTGTCCCGAGGGCTCGAGCGTATCGCGACCGATGGCCGCAGGCCCGGGGAGATCGCCGACCGTGCTGCCGAACTACGCGGGGTAACGCTCGAAATCCTCAAGACGATCCGCAGCTTCAGCCGCGACCTCCGCCCCACCGTGCTCGACGACCTCGGGCTCGCTCCTGCACTCGAGTGGCTGCCGCGCGACCTGGCCGAGCGCTCGGACCTCGAGACTGAGTTTCGCATCGAGGGCAAGCCGCGCCGCCTTTCGCCCGACACCGAGGTGGCCGTCTTCCGTATCGCCCAGGAAGCGCTCCGAAACGTGGAGAAACACGCTCGCGCCACGAGGGCGTCGCTCGTCGTGACGTTTGCGCCGGGTCACTGTCGTTTGTGCATCGCCGACGACGGCGTCGGGTTCGACCCGAGGAATATGGGCCGATGGACAACACTGGGCATCAACGGCATGCGCGAGCGCGCCGAACTGATAGGGGGGCAGATCGCGATCGACGCTGAGCCGACTCGTGGCACGGTAGTCACGCTCGACGTCGAGGCCTGAGCAGCGCCGAGGGCTCGTTCCGGTTCCGCTCCCCGGTGGTGACCGCACCGGTGCGGGTCGATCATGGCAACCGCGCGACCGCTGCGCCGTGCAAGCCCTCTGACAGATCGAACCGGCCGATCACGCCGCTGCCGTCGATGAACACCGCCTGACCGGAGCCGCTCACGGCCACGATGGCGATGTCGTCGCCCAAAGCGATGTGGTGGGGAACCGGACCGACCGGGATAGTCGTCGGCCTGCCATCACCGAACTCGACGACGGCGGCTCCTCCATTGTCCGACACCCAAATACCTCCGTCCGCATCGAGCGCGAAGTGATGCGGCTCCACCACACCTGCCGGTGCCCTCTCCACGGATCCGGTGATCGGGTCATAGACCGAGAGCACATCACTGTTCCAGTTCGAGAACCAGACCCGGTCGTCGGATGAGACAATGAGATCGTGCGGCGAGCGGCCGGTGGACAACAGCTCCAGGGTGCCGGACCGGAAGCGTGCGAGGCGATCGTCGCCGATGAGCGTGATCCAGACTCCGCCCACGGCGTCGACGGCGAGATCGTGCGGCTTTGCCGGCAGCTCGACACGGTCGAGTTCGACCAGAGTGGCGGGATCGGCGACGATGAGGACGCGGCCGTCTTCGTCTGCCACATAGAGCAGGTCCGCTTCGGGCGATAGCTTGACGTCATGGGGTTCGTTGCCGAGCGGTTGCGTGACCATCGAGATACCGGTGAGATCGATCCTGGTGACCATTCCCGCCGAAGGGTGGGTCACCCAAAGCACCGGGCCGGCCGCCGTCATGTTGTGCGGCCGGTGCGGCAGATCAATCCTCGCCGAAAGCTCGAAGGGACCACAGGGCGCCCGCTGCTCATCGGCACACCCGGGAGCATTCGTCTCCATGAACAGGGCGATTCGCTGCGATCGCTCCTCAGCAACCGCGTACAGCGCGAGCTCCGGCGAGGGAGCCTTCGTGGTGCCGGGGACAGCGGTCGTCGTGGTGGACGTTGTGGCCTCGGTCGATGGTGCCACCGTGCTGTTCGGGGACTGGGTCGTGGCCACCGGCACAGTCGTCACCGGCCCGGCCGCGGTCGTGCAGCCGGCCACAAAAACGATCAGGCTGAGCACCGAAGGCGAGGCACGCATCAGGAATCCGAGCCTAGACCTTGCTTTCCGCCGCCCGAGCGTATCCGATCAGGGGCGGGGCCGCTTGCCGATCATGCGATCGAGTTGCGACTGGTGCTCCTCCTGGAGACGAATCATGTCCGGATCGGCCCAAACGGGATCGTCCTGGATCATGGTCGCCATGCCTGGAGCGTCAGAAAGCCGCATCTGCTCCAGCATCGTCTGGTGGGAGTGGAGCATGTCGTGCTCAGCCAGGTTGGTAACGACGCCACCAGCTGCGGGGAGGTTGTGCTGGCTCAACGGCGGTGCACTCGCGATGAGGGCAACCAACGCAAGCACGCCGAGCAGGAGCCATACGATGCCAACAGCCTTCAGCGCTGCCATCACCACCTCCTATCCGAGTGCTGCGATATCGCCGGTGACTCCACCGTATACCTTCTCTTCGACCGGAAGGTCAAGGCCGTCTCTGCCCAGGGCGCTCAGCCACGCCGCCGCGGCACCCCTCTGACCTGGGGCCCGAAACCCTGCCCCTTGACCAGTCGACCACCGGAGCGCTGCCACGACAGGCCATCGAGGCCCGCCGAATCGAGCACAATTTTCAATGGGCCTTACCATCTCGGTCCGGAACAACGGCAGACCGATCCCAGCGATGCCAAACGAACGGAGACACCAGCCATGAGCAACGCCCAGAAACGGTCATCCGCCAAGAAGCGGACACAAGCCGGCGGGCAGCAGGCGTCTCCATGGCCGAAGCGATTCGTCACCGCAGCCGGTGTCGGAGTGGTGCTGGCGCTCGCCGCCGCCGTGTTCTTCAGCTCTTCGCCCGTGCGCGGCATCCCCGAAGGGACCAAGACCGTCGCCGTAGATGCGCCGCTGCATGTCGACGAGGACATCTACGCCGACGACGAGGTTCCCGCCGGGGGCAACATGAACAGCATTTGGCTCAACTGCGGCTTCTACGACACCCTGGTGCCCGCCGAAAACGCCGTCCATTCCCTCGAGCACGGTGCGGTGTGGATTACACACCAACCCGATATCCCCTCCGAGCAGATCGATCAATTTCGCCAGTTCACCGGGGCGTTCTCCAAGGTCATCGTCAGCCCGGTACCCGGCCTGAGCTCACCCATTCTGATGACAGCGTGGGGGTTTCAGCTCGAGCTCTCCAATGCCGATGACGCTCGCCTCGAGCAGTTCGTCAATGAGTTCGCGGGCAGCCTCGAGGCACCGGAACCGGGAGGAACCTGCGGAGGCGGGGTCGGCGTTCCCGTTGGCTGATCGCGGCGCCCTCTGCCAATGCCCACAGCGGTTGGTTTCACCCGGGTTGAAGGGCCAGGGCGCTGAGCCACAAATGGTTCGGCGGCGTGGTTTTAGGGCTTCCTGAAGGGGGCTGAGTCCCGCACACTCAAGATCGAGGCTTCGTTTGGCGCCTCGTCAAAGGTGCGCCCCGGTGACACTTCGCGCCTTAGGCACAGGGTCAGGATCCGGCAGCCGCTCGCATAGTCTCCCAGGAACAGTAGAAAGTGGCAGCCGCGCGAATTCGAAACGGAGGGGCTATGCGTAAGACAAGACTCGGCGTCACCCTGGTGGCGCTCGCCCTGGTAGTGGCGGCCTGCAGCGGCGGGGGCGCAAATGATGAGAGCCCAACAACGACTCCGGCAGCCGGCGGGGGTGGGACGAGCCTCACGCTGGTGGGTGAGAACGTCTCTTTCGACAGCAAAGAGCTCACCGCTCCGGCGGGTGAGCAAGTGACGATTACCTTTGAGAATCGGGACAGCGGCATCCGTCACAACTTGCGAATCAACGGCCCCTCGGGCCGGATCGCCACCGAAATCGAGTCGGGACCGGTAACCCAGACTCTCA
>BTQG01000053.1:0-16187 GCA_036985755.1 Acidimicrobiia bacterium
ATTGGCTACGACGGTTATGGTGCCAACAATTCTGCCCAAGGACGTTTCCATTTCCAAGACCATCGGCATTCTCACCGCGGGTGGCGACTCACCCGGCCTCAACGCGGCAATTCGAGCCATCGGAAAAGCAGGGATCCGCAGTTACGGCATGACCGTGATCGGCTTCCGGGACGGCTTCCGAGGCCTCATGCAGGACCGCTATGTGAGGCTCGACACCAATGCCCTCTCCGGGATCCTCACCATCGGAGGCACCGTTCTCGGAACCGGCCGCGACAAGCCGAATCGAATGGAAGTCGGCGGCGAGAAGATGGACATGACCGCGGTGATGCTCGAAAACGCCGCCGCGCTCGAGCTCGACGCCCTCGTCGCCATCGGCGGGGGCGGGACGCACAAAAACGTCGCTCTGCTCGCCGGCAAGGGCCTCCCAATCGTGACGCTCCCCAAGACCATCGACAATGACGTGGCAGGAACCGACACCTCGATCGGGTTCGACACCGCGCTGGAAATCGCAACCGAGGCCGTCGATCGCCTCCACTCAACCGCCCATTCGCACCACCGGATCATGGTCGTGGAGATCATGGGCCACAACGCCGGGTGGCTCACGCTGGGAGCCGGTCTGGCCGGGGGCGCCGACGTCGTGCTGATACCGGAGATCCCGTACGACCTCGAGATCGTGGCGGAGGCGATTGTCGAGCGCAGGGCAGCCGGAAGCACGTTCAGTATCGTCGCCGTCGCCGAGGGCGCTCGGCCCGCCGAGTATCGGGTTCGCCAGCAGCAGCTTCGCGACCACATCGCCGGTTCCGAGCGTGCCGAGCGGGGCGGGCTCGAAGCCGACCTCGCCCAGCTCCGTGCCGACGCGGCCGATCACACGGTGGATCTGGCCCATGAGCTGGAACGAAGCACCGGCCTCGAGGCAAGGGTCACGATCCTCGGCCACGTCCAACGTGGCGGTCCGCCGTCGCCAACCGACCGACAGCTGGCCACCACGCTCGGCGTGGCGGCGGCCAGGCTCGTTGAAGACGAGGCCGGCGACGTCATGTCGGCGATCCGGGACGGACTGCCCACAGCGGTGCCGCTCAACGAGGTAGTCGGACAACGCAAGGTCGTGCCGCCCGACCATCCATGGGTGGAATCAGCGCGTAGCCTCGGTGCCTGCTTCGGGGATTGAGCGCGTACCGGTCACGTCCTCGGCATATAGCCGGTCTTTCCGTCGATGAGCTCGCGCACGATGTCGGCGTGGCCCGCATGCCGGGCTGTCTCCTCGATCATGTGCCCGAGGATCCACCGCAACGAGCGCGGCCCTCTGTCGTCTCGTTGAGAGACGTCATCCAGGTCGGCGATATCGATGATGGCGTTGCTATCCCTGACCGCGGCCTCGTAGCGAGTAATGATGTCGGCGATCGACTCATCGTCCTCGACACGGAAGTCGGCGTCGCGGTCGTCATCGGACCAGGGAAAGTCGACGTCTTTGCCCGCAAAGTTGTGCTCGAACCACCACCGCTCCACCCAGCCCAGATGCTTGAGGAGACCGAGCAGGCTGGTGCCGGACTCCACCATGGGGCGCCTCGCATCTTCTTCGGACACACCCTCGAGTTTCCACACCATGATCGCCCGGTTGTTCTCCAGGAAGGCGACGAGAGTCTCCTTCTCTGCGCCGGTCTTGGGGGTGCTGCGGACGTCCATGGGGAAGAACGCTAGCCCGTCAGACGCACAGGCCGTCTGCGGTCACGCCGCGGCCGCACAGGGCGGTGCGCTCCACCGTGTCGAGAGAGAAGCCGTCGGTCACCTCTTCGCCGAAAATGCGGAGCCGGTAGCCGAACACCGCGTCGTCACCGAGCCCGATCACGTCGTAGGTGACCTCTGTCAGGTCACCGGTCGGCTCCACGGTCATGACGATCCGCGATCGCGGATCCGTCGATGCCAGCGAGTCGGCGACGATCCTGCCGAGCGCAGCCATCGAGTCGGCCGTCGGCACCTCCCCGAGCAGACCAACCACCTCAGCAGTTGCGTCGTCGGCGGCTCCGGCAAAGGCCAGGAACACGAAATTCGACCAGCCCACCGTATCGCCGGTGTCGTGCTCGACCCAGATGGATGAGCCCAGATCTCTGGCGTTGCCGGTCGCCGTCGTGGTATCGGTCGGCTCCAGCGTATCGACGATGTCGTTGAAGATCCCGGGACCGACTCGAACGTTGAGCACATCGTCGTGGGCCACCCCGACGACGGAGAGCTCGTCACCCGGCTGTGGGAAGAAGTCGATGGGCGTCCCTGCCAGCGTCGTGGTGGTCGTCGGCGTGGTGGTCGTCGCTGCCTGATCGGTGCCGGTCGGCGGCGCCGCAGTGGTACTGGTGGTGGCCTCGGCAACGGTCGTGGTTGTAGTGGCCTCCGCCGTCGTCGTCGTCTCGCCCGAAGACCCGCACGAGACAGCGACGAGGGTCAATGCCAGGGCAAGAAGGATGAAAGGACGCGGACTAGTCACGTGTGTACCCCGTACTCGTCACCCGATCGTATCAATTCGAGGGCAAACGGGTAGGGCCAAACATCCGGTGACCTTGGACTACGTAATACGCAATACGGGGAGCCGGCGTCAGCCGGCGACCCGCTCATTGAACGCTTCGATCAACTCGTCGATCGGGTCGATCAGCGCCTGCACCGAGGTCCAATAGTCCTCGTCGTACCACTGCGCCTGGATCTCCTCATAGGTCTTGCCCTGCTGCTCCACCCAGGTGTAGTACTTGAGGTTGTGGATCCGTTTCCGGTCGTAGTAGCTCAACTCGTGCACGTGATCGATGCCGGCGCCGAGCAGGTAGCGCTGGTAGGCACCGGCCGCATCGAGGGCGGTGAACTCGCCTCGCTCTGCGTTGAGCTCGTCGAGCCGGCTGCCGTACATCTCCATCGAGTCGGTACCGACGGTGACGATGACGTCGCTGGATCCCATCTCGTAGTAGCGGGCGAGCTTGATCGCCGACAACAGATTCCCCGCCCCGGATATCCCGAGCAGAGGCAGCTCTTCGATGAGATCGGGTTTGACTCCCTGGTCGACGAGAAAATCGATCCCTGCCGCTTCGTTGAACAGCCGGATCAGGCTGACGGCCGCCTCGTCGTCGAGTCCGATGGCGAAGTCGGTGTTCTTGACGTTGTGCACCCATGGGATGTGTTTGTCGCCGATGCCCTCGATGCGGTGCTCTCCGAACCCGTTGTACAGCATGGTCGGGCATTGCACCGCCTCGCCGGCAGCGATCTTCGATGTCGGGTACATCTGCTTGAGGTAGTCACCAGCTGCGATCGTTCCCGCCGAACCGGTGGTGAGGGTGACGCCGCGGAAGGTATCGCCCGGTCCCATCGCCGCCTCCAGGACCTCGGCCATCGCCGGCCCGGTCACCGAGTAGTGCCACAGGTAGTTTCCGAACTCGTCGAACTGATTGAAGATCACCAGGTCCTCACCGGATGCCCGCAGCTCGTGGGTCTTGTCGAAGATCTCCTTGACGTTGGACTCGGATCCCGGTGTCTTGATGATCTCGCCGGCGACGCTCTCCAGCCAGTCGAAACGTTCCCGGCTCATCCCCTCGGGGAGGATGGCGATCGATTCGCAGCCGAGCAGGTTGGAGTCGTAGGCGCCGCCCCGGCAGTAGTTGCCCGTCGACGGCCATACCGCCTTCTGGGTCGCCGGATCGAATTGGCCGGTGACCAGCCTGGGAACGAGGCAGCCAAAGGCGGCGCCCACCTTGTGTGCCCCTGTTGGAAACCACTTGCCGACGAGCATGATGATGCGGGTCTCGACACCGGTGAGCTCCGGCGGGAACTCGATGGTGTTCACCGGCCCGAAACCACCACCGCTCACGGTCGGTTCGTTGTGCCAGGTGATCCGATACAGGTTGAGCGGGTCCAGGTCCCACAGGCCGACCGCGCCCAGCCGCTCGGCGACATCGGCGGGGATCAACGAAGGGTCGCGCATCTGGGAGAAGGTGGGGATGCGAAAATTGCGTTTCCGCGCCGTTTCGACCGCGGAGTCGAGCACGGCTTCGTTGATGGTGAGATCGATCATTGGATTCCTTTCAAGGATGACTTGAGGGCATCGAGGCTGGGCTCGACGCGGATGGGTTCGGTGCCGGCAGCTTCGACCGCCTGCATCACTGAGGCGACATCTTTCAATCCGCTGCCGGTCGCCAGCAGGACGACGCGGTCCGAATCACCCACCAGGCCCTGTTCGGATGCGACCAACAGCCCGGCATAGGGCGCAGCGCCCGCCGGCTCGGCGAAGACGCCCGAGCCACGGGCGAGGGCAGGGATCGCTGCCAGGATCTGATCGTCACTCACCCGCAGGTAGGCCCCGCCGGTTTCGACGACCGCTGCCATCGCCTTCACCCGGTCGCGGGGCAGGTCGGCGCTGATCGAGTCCGCCACCGTGTCGGCGACGATGGCCGGCTTGCTGAGCACGTCCTCACCGCTTTCGAAGGCTTGAACGAGGTAGTCGCTACCGGCGGCCTGGATGCCGAAGATGCGTGGAGTGCTGTCGATCCAACCCAGGGCCAGTGCGTCCTTGACCGCCTTGTGCACGCCGCCGATGATCGAGCCGTCGCCGACGCTGACGAAGATGGCGTCCGGTGCCTGCCAGCCAAGCTCCTCCAGGATCTCGAGCCCTGCGGTCTTCTTTCCCTCGGTCATGTACGGGTTGTATCCGGTGTTGCGGTTGTACCAGCCGTACTCCGAGGCAGCCTCCATGCTGAGGTCGAAGGCGTCGGTGTAGGAGCCGGCGACGAGCACGACGGTGGAGCCGTAGGCGAGCAGCTGGGCGATCTTTGCTTCGGGAGCGGAGGCGGGAACGAAGATCACGCTGTCCAGATCGACGCTCGCCGCCATCCCGGCCAGCGCCGCCGCCGCGTTCCCGGTGCTCGCCGTGGTGACGACCTCGGCGCCGACCTCCATGGCTTTGGCTACGGCCATCGCCGAGGCGCGGTCCTTGAGCGAAGCGGTGGGCTGGCGTCCCTCGTCCTTGACCAGCACCCGGCCCACCTTGGAAACACCGGCCAGACGGGGTGCGTTGTACATCGGTGTTCCGCCGACGGTCAGCGGCGGCACTCTGGCATCTGTCGCAAGCGGGAGCAGCGGGCCGTAGCGCCACATGGTGTGGTTGTGGTTTTCCGCCAGCGCCTCCCTGGTGAAAGTGGCGCCGATCCGCTCATAGTCGTACTGCACGTCGAGGATGCCCTCGTCACCGTGGTGAGGGCACACGTACCCGGCAAAGTCGGCCGGGTACGTGGCGTCGCACACCACACATGCCAGACCGATCACGGAACGATCCTGGTACCGGTCTTCCCAGCGACGGCTCGTTCGATGTTCTCCGGGTTGGTGATGAGGGCTTCCTTGCCCCCGTTCTCAAGGAACTGCACCACGGCGCGCATCTTGGGAGCCATCGAGCCCTCGGCGAAGTGGGTGCCCTCCTCGAGATGCTGCTTCACCTCTTCGAGGGTGAACTCGTCGACCCATTCCTCATCGGGAGTCCCGAAGTTGAGGGCGCACTTCTCGACCGCGGTCGAGATGAGCAGCAGATCGGCGTCGACCTCATTGGCAAGCAGTGCCGAGGCGAGGTCTTTGTCGATCACTGCAGCCACCCCGCGCAGATCTCCGTTGTCGCCGGCGACCACCGGGATCCCTCCCCCACCGACCGCAATGACGGTGGTGCCGGCATCGAGCAACTGGCGGATCACGTCGATCTCCACGATGCGCTTCGGCTGCGGCGACGCCACCACCCTGCGCCAGCCCCTGCCGGCGTCCTCCTTGATATCCCAACCCTCATCGTCGCTGCGCTGCTGTGCCTGCTCCTCGTCCATGAACGAGCCGATCGGCTTGGCCGGGCTGTCGAATGCGGGGTCGGCGGGATCGACCTCGACCTGGGTGACCACGGTGACGACGTTCCGCTCGATGCCCTTCGCCCTGAAGTCGTTGATCAGGTTCTGTTGCAGCATGTAGCCGATGGCGCCCTGGGTGTCGGCGCCGCAGTAGTCGAGGGGAACCTCGTGCAGCTCGGCGCTGGAGAGCTCGGAGCGGCGCAGGATGAACCCGACCTGGGGGCCGTTGCCGTGGGTGATGGCAACGTCCCAGCCGTCCTCGATCAGCGCAGCAATGTGCTCGTCGGTTGCCGCCGCCGCCTCGTATTGGTCCTGGACCGTCTGATGCTGGGCGTCAGGGATCAGCGAATTCCCGCCGATGGCGATGACCGCAAGAGGCATGGCTACTCCACCGCCCCCAGCACCGAGGCGAGCAGCGCCATGCGCATCACGACGCCGTTGTAGGCCTCTTGCCAGTACCGGGCGTGTTTGAGCTGGTCGACCTCTGGCAGCAGCTCGTCCATCCTGGGCAGCGAGTGCAGGATGATCGAGTCGCCCTTTGCCCTGCTCATGACCTCTGCGGTGATCTGGTAGTTGGACGGTGTCAGGCTGTAGTCGTCCTGTTTCTCCTGACGGGACGCGGTGTAGTCGGGCTGGACCACCGGCTCCATGTAGATGACATCGGCTTCTGCGATGACGTCGTCGATGTGCTCGGCGATCCGCCACGTGGTGCCCTTCTCGTCGAGTTCGGCGAGGAACTCCTTGGTCGGTGACATGTCTTCTGGTGCGAGGATCACCATCTCGGCATCGAACTGGGACAGGGCATAACCGAGGGAGTGCATGGTGCGCATCCGGTGGTCACCGATGGCAATAAAGGTCATGCCGTCGATGCTGCCCTTCTCCTTGTGCACCGTGTACAGGTCGGTGAGCACCTGGGTGGGGTGCTCACCCCAGCCATCGCCGGCGTTGATCACCGGAATCGATGCCCAGTGCGCCGCCTCCTGCGGAGCGCCCTGGTTGAAATGGCGCATCACCAGCACGTCGCCGTAGTACTCGAGCATGTGCACGGTGTCCTTGATCGACTCCTGGTAGAAGTCGCCGGCGCGGGTCATCTTGGCGTCGGAAAACCCGGTAACGGCCCCGCCGAGGCGGTGCATGGCGGCCTCGTGGGCGAGCCTGGTGCGGGTCGACGGCTGGTAGAAGGCGGTAACCAGCGTCTTTTCTTTGAGCAGATCGGTGTTGCGCCGTTCCCTGGCGATGGGCTCGAGGCTGTCGGCGATGCCGAACAGGTGGGAGAACTCGTTTCGCTCAAAGTCTTTGAGCGACAGGATGTCGCGTCCGGCAAAGCTGCGCATGGTGCCTCCTCAGGCGAGGTTGTGTGATTGGTCATACCATAGTACCATTGCTGCACCCATGCCAGCCGTTTCACCGTGATCACGCGCAATCCCTCCCTCACCGAGCAGGTGAAGGCCCACATCAAAGACCTCATCCTCGACGGTGGTTTCGTCGACGGGCGGATCCCACCAGAGGCCGAGCTCGCAGAGGAGCTCGGGGTGAGCCGGACCACGGTGCGCGACGCCCTCAGCCGCCTCGAGCACGAGGGTGCCGTCTCCAGGCGGCAGGGATCGGGCACGTTCGTCAACGTGCCCGTGCTCCAGATCAAGTCCCGGCTCGAAGAGATCTGGTCCTACGAGCAGGTGCTCGAGGATCATGGCTACACCCCTTCAGTGGAGGTATTGAAGGTTGCCACCGTTGCGGCGGACGACTCCACCTCGGCGGTGCTCGACCTCGACGGCGACTCCGAGGTGCTGCTGATCGAGAAGCTGTTCCTCGAGGACGATCGTCCGGTGGTGTTGACGATCAACCGCATCCCGAGCGACATCGTGACCGACGCCGAGTACGAGCGCCACAGTGCCATCCCGGTCTACGAGTTCCTGGAGCAGCATTGCGGCCGCACCCTCGCCTACTACGTCTCGGATATCGTCCCTGTGCAACTCGACGACGAGCAGGCCGACCGTCTCGGTATCGACGCAGGGACCCTCGCCGTGTCCTTCGATGAAGTCGGCTACGACCAGGACAACGAGCCGGTGGTGCGCGCCACTTCGTATTTCCGCGATGACCTGCTCCGGTTCCGCCTCATCAGGAGGCGAACCGGGCAATGACCAACAGTTCCTGCGGAAATACCCGCATCTATGTGCGGTTTTTTCCGCAAGAACAGAAAGGAAGATGATGCAGACCCATCTACGGGGCCGCGACATGATCACCACCCAGGAGTGGAGCAAGGACGAATTGGACACCATCATCGACGTCGCAGTCGACCTGAAACGACGCCGCGCCCTCGGCGAGCCGCACGCACTCCTCCGCGACAAGGTGCTTGCCATGTTGTTCTTCTTCTCCAGCACCCGCACCAGGGCGAGCTTCGAAGCGGGCATGGCCCAGCTGGGCGGGCATGCCATGTTCATGGACTCCACCTCTACCCAGATCGGTCATGGCGACACCTGGAGGGAGATCGGCGAGATCCTTGGCCGCTACAACGACGGGATCGCCATCCGGCAGGTCGACTGGGGAATCGGCAACGACTACATCAGGGCGGTGGCAGAGGCAAGCCGCACCCCGGTGCTCAACATGCAATGCGACTGGTACCACCCGTTCCAGGCCCTGGCCGACCTGCTGACGATCATCGAACACAAGGGCGACCCCCGAAAGCTCACCGTCAACGTGAGTTACGCCTATGCAGCGAGTTACCAGAAGCCGATCAGCGTGCCGCAGAGCGAGATCCTGTTGCTGACGCGATACGGCGCCAATGTCCGGCTCACCCGGCCCCCCGAGTTCAAGCTGATGCCAGAGATCGTTGCCCAGGCAACGGAGAACGCCAAAGCAGCACACGGGTCGTTCGAGGTGATCGAGGATTTCGACGAAGGCATGAAGGGCGCCGACGTCGTCTACGCCAAGTCCTGGGGCTCGATGCTCACCACCGACGACCTCGAAGAGTCGGCCAAGATCTCAGAGCAGTACACCGACTGGATCACCGACGAACGCCGCATGGGGATGGCAGATGAGGACGCCATCTATATGCACCCATTGCCGGCCGACCGCAACGTCGAGGTCACAGACGAGGTCATCGACGGGGCGCACAGCAGGGTTTTCGATCAGGCGGAGAACCGGCTCCACGTCCAAAAGGCGGTGATGGCGCTCACGATGTGAGCCCGGCGCAGTGGATCGCAACTTCGTCGCCAACACCTACTTGGGATGGGCGCGGAACCAGTCCACGGTGTTCGGGATGGACTCGTTGAGAGGGGTTGCGCGCTGGTCGAAGGTCGATTCGAAGGCAGTGGAGTCGACGACGAACGGCTCTTCGAGCTGATACAGCACCTCTTTGATCTCACGCACGTTTCCGTTGAACAGTGCGACCAGGTTGACCATGAAGGGCGGCATCGGCGACACCGATGAGTCTGTGCCCGCCGCCTCGGTGATCTTGTCGACGAAATCACGGGTGGTGATTGTCGGGGCGTTGGGCAGGTGCCACGCCCTCCCGTCCGCTTCATCGCGGGAGCCCAGGGTCACCAGGCCCGCTGCGATATCGGGGATATAGCTGAAGGTGTGTGGCTGATCAGGGTCGCCCATCACCTGGGCATTCTTCCCGGCCAGAACCGGGTAGAAGACGCGGGCCCCCATCTGGCTCACCAGCCCGCCGGGCCCGAAGTAGTCGGCGGCGCGACCGATGGCGACACGAAGCCTGCCCGCCTCGTGTGCGGCGAGCAGATCCTGGGCCATCTGTGCCCGTACCCGCCCCTTGGCGCCGGTCGCGGCGTAGGGCAGGTCCTCGGTGAGCGGGGCGCCGCCGGTGGGGCCGTACATGTACAGGTTCTCGAAGGAAACCAGTTTTGCCCCCGCTGCTGTCGCCGCTTCCACAACGGCTACCTGCAGCGGTGGGAAGAGCTCCGGCCACTTGGTGTACGGGGGGTTGAGGCACTGATAGACGACCGCCGCCCCGCCGACGACCTTCGAGGTGAACCCGGGATCGGAGACATCGCCGCCGACGATCTCGATCCCATCCGGTGCGTTGGCGTTCCCGCTCCGGTTGACCGCGGTCACCTGCTCCCCCGCAGCTGCGAGCTGCGCGGCCAGCGCCATACCAACAGGCCCGGTACCGAATATCACGTGACTCGCCATGGCTGCCCTTCCGTCGGTTTCGACAATGCCGCCGCCACGCTACCGCGCTCCGTGGAGAGCGCACCGCCGGGCCTTCCAACCAGATATGGGGTAGCGGGTCGCATACTCGCTGGGATCGACGTAGATTCGACAACGGCCACTGAAGTGAGGTCCGTTGACTGCACCCGCCGAGCCAACCCACCGCGAGCCCCTGTCCGTCGGGGTACTCGGTGCGATGGGAGTCGCCGCAGTCGCCTACTTCGTAGCGACCTTTGTTGTTCTGCACTTCGTTCAGCCCGAGCTGGACCCGGTCGAACACTTTGTTTCCCGGTATGCCTTCGGGCGGTTCGGTTGGCTGGTGACGCTGGCCTTTGTCGTGGTGGGCGTCGGCACCCTGGCGCTGGCCCTCGGGCTTCATAGATCGTTGCAGCCGGGATTTCGGGTAGCGACGTCGGTGGTGCTCATGAGCATTGCCGGTGTCGGTTTCGTCGGCTCCGGCATCTTCAAGACGAACCCGCTGTCCCCGAGTGGCATAACCGCCCCCACCGCGACAGGGATACTGCACGACCTCGCCGGCTTCGTTCTGTTCGTTGCCTTGCTCATCGGTGCCTTCATCCTGCGCGGAGTCTTCGCCCGCGATGCGCGGTGGCACGGGTTGGAGCGTTCGGCGCTGCGGTTCGCGCTGGGGATGTTGTTTGCAGCCACAGTGATGTTCGCCGTTCCACGAGACGTGGTCGGCCTGGTCCAACGAGGCTTGTTGGCCATCATGATGACGTGGCTTGGCGTCGTCGGGTGGTGGATGTCTCAGCTCGATCCGGTCGACGGCGCGCAGTACGCGGCAACCACGTCGCACGTTCCGGCATGGTCGGCAGTTCACGACGCATCGAGCACCCGCCCATTTCCCAGAATCGCCAGGGGAGACCCATGGTCAGGTGACCGGGCGGATACAGGCGCGGGCGAACGGCCATGGGCGTTCATCGGGCAACGATTCGTCGAGGGCATACCGGGTCTCAGAATCTCGCCACCCTGAGCGGACCACCACCGTTTTCCCCGCGATGCACGCACCCTCGCAGAACGCGGCTCTCCATCCACTCGAATCGCCTGTTAGCCGTCGAGCGGTGACAGAAACTCCAGTCGATTGCCGAACGGGTCGCTGGCGTAAAACCTGTCGAAGCCGGGAAGCGGTTGATCGTCCACCACTTCCACACCGGCTCCTGTCAGTCGCTGCCGAAGGCTCCCCAAGTCGTCGACCAGCAGGGCTGGATGCGCCTTTCCAGCCGGAGCGAACCCGTCCTCGACGCCGAGGTGCAGACGCACCGCCTGGGACTCGAACCAGCATCCGCCACGCTCCTCGAGGTGCGGTGGTTTTGGCACTCGCTGGATCCCGAGCAGACCCTCGTAGAAGACCTCAGCGTCGGCTTCCCGACCTCGAGGCATCGCCAGTTGAACGTGGTGCACTCCAAGAATGGTCATGGGCGCATCTTGCCAGCAGCTTCTGACTAGTCGGAGTCTTCGACGAGCGCCCACCGCGTCATGTCACGCCGGGTGCGCCCGCAGACGAGTCGTTACATCCAATCGAGCGGCGCCACGTTCACCGGTTCCGCAATGCCCTTGGCGTCGACGTCGTAGTGCTCGCCGACGCGGAAGGCGCCGTCGAGCTCGACCACCGTGTCGCGGCTGAGCAGGATCTCATCGCCGGCGGCGGCCGACCCGATCCGGGCGGCCAGATGTACCTGCTGACCGACGAGCTCACCATCCGCTTCCAGGATTGGGCCGACATGGATGCCGATCCTCACCTTCGGGGAGAACCCGGCTTCCTTCCGGTGTTGGCGGAGCGAGCGCTGGATATCGATGGCGCATCGAGCGGCGTCACCCGGGGAGTCGAAGGTGGTGAAGAACCCGTCGCCCGTGGTATTGACTTCGTCGCCGCCGTGATTGACGAAGATATCGCGCAACGTCCGGTCGTGCCACCCGATGAGATCTGCCCACGCGTCGTCTCCGATGGCACCGATCAGGCTCGTCGAGTCCACGATGTCGGTGAACATCATCGTGCGCACAGCCGGCGTTATCGCCGCGGTTCCTGCCTGGGACATCTCGGCGAGCCGCGCCAGGTCGGTGCGGGCGCCGAGCTCCTCGAACTGATCCTTTGCCGCATCGAGCTCGAGCGTTCCCATCTCGGCCGACCCGCTCGCCGTCAGTGCCATGGCCAGGTCGCAACGGGCCCTGGCGGTTTCGTAGGGAAGTCCTTCGTCGACCAGGTCGTCGACGACCTTCTGGTGCAAAGCGACAGCGTCGACGTGGCGGCCCTCGGCGCCGGCGATTCGCCCCGAGCTCTGGGTGGCGAAGGTACGAAGCAGGTCGGAATCGAAACGCTCGGCGAGCTCAGCCAATTCGGCCGCGTGGCGGTCTGCAGGCTCAGCCATATGCGCCGCCAGAGCGATCTCGATGGCGCTCGGCAACAGCTTGGCTCGCGCCAGGAGATCCTCGATTCCGTTCAATGCAGATTCGATCATCGAGGAGGCCGCCGCGGCATCGCCGTCCGAGAGTTTCAGCAGCGCCATACCCGGCATCGGGCTCGATCCCAACGCATGCGCTCTGCGAAAAGCCTGCTCGGCGGCGTCGCGGTCGCCGAGGTTGAGCCGGATCATTCCCAGCTCGTTGAACGCCGCCGCCATGTATGGGCCGAAGTCGCCCAACTCGTCCGCGGCACGGCTCGCCTCGGCCTCGGCATCAGACCACGCGCCCCGCAACCGCATCATCTCGGAACGATGAATCCGACAGATACCCGGGTATCCCGAGGCATTCCCCTGTTCCTCGCACCAGCGCATGGCCTGATCGCTCCACTCGGCGGCACGGCGATAATCCGCCATCGAGGCGGAGACGTCGATCATGTTGCACAGGATGCGCCCGGTGACACGTGGGGCCAACTCGCCGCTGAACACACTGACCATGGACTCCTCCATCAGCGCCATGCCCCGCCCAACGTCACCCGCGGCAATCAAGAAGCGTCCCTGATCGTGAAGGCCGAGCACTTCGACGTCGCGGTCACCCGTATCCTTCCCGATCTGCTCCACCTGCGACGCAAGTTCGAGCGCTTCCTGGAGGCCGTTCTCGGTACCGGCGGCAAACACGGCCTCGAGGCGGCGAAGGTTGCCGAGCGTTGGTGTCGGTGGCTCGCCTTCGAGAAGACGAGAGGCTCGGGCCAGCCAGCCTCGCGCTGCCGACGGCTGGAGGCGCAACGCGTGGTGTTCGGCGAGGTCGACCGCCAGCCGTGCCGCGTCGATGTTGCGGCCGGCTTCCGAATATGTCTTGAAG
Source organism: Acidimicrobiia bacterium (assembly GCA_036985755.1). Classification (GTDB taxonomy): domain Bacteria; phylum Actinomycetota; class Acidimicrobiia; order Spongiisociales; family UBA5794; genus JACZST01. The sequence goes on from BTQG01000053.1 coordinate 13,293, forward strand.
GCGCGTTCCTGAGCAGCGATGGTGTCGTCCAGACTCCCGCACCACCAGGCGGATTCTGCCAATGCCTCGAGGTGCTCGGGCTCGCTTTCCTCGGCGTCGAGCAGCGGGAGCAGTTGCTCGTAGGCGGACGCCCACTCGTACCGCTCCCACGAACGCATCCCGGAAGCAATGTTCTTCCCCGGCATCAAGCTCCGACCTGTCCGGCAGCGGGCATCACACTACCAACCGGCCGGGACCAAATAGACTGCGAACGCACATGGATCGGAGGACGTGGTTGTGAACGGAGAAAACGGGGAAATGGGCGAAGCAGCCGGTCGTGCTCCCGAGGAAGAGGCCAACAGCCTGAGCCTCTTTGGTGCCGTAGCCCTCGGCACCGGGGTGATGATCGGAGCCGGCATCTTTGCCCTGACCGGCCAGGTGGCGGGCCTCACCGGCGACCTGTTCCCCGTAGCGTTCATCGCCGCCGGCGTGGTCGTCGCCTTCAGCGCCTACTCCTACGTGAAACTGTCCAACGCCTTCCCCTCATCGGGTGGAATCGCCAGTTTCCTCCGCGAGGCGTACGGCCTGGGCATGGCGACCGGTGTCTTTTCCCTGTTCATGTACATCTCGATGGTCATCAGCGAGAGCCTCGTGGCCCGCACCTTCGGCGCCTATCTGCTGCAAATCGTCGACCTGGAGCCGGCAAGCTTCTGGGTGCCCGCTCTCGGTGTCGCCCTGCTCGCCGTCGCCTTCCTGGTCAACATCGCAGGCAACCGAGCCGTCCAGGCCTCCCAGGGCGCCATGGCCGCCATCAAGATCGGTGGCTTGGCGCTTTTCGCCATCGTCGGGCTGTGGTTCGTCAACGCCGACAACTTCAGCAACGGATCACAAGGTACCGAAACGTTCTCCTCCGGGGGATTCCTGGCTGCGGTGGCCCTGGCTATCCTCGCTTACAAGGGATTCACCACCATCACCAACAGCGGCGGCGAGATCATCGACCCGCACCGCAATACGGGGCGGGCGATCATCATCTCGATCGCGATCAGCGGTGTCCTCTACCTGGCGATTTCGCTGACCGTCGCCGGCAACCTCACCCTCACCGAGATCCTCGCCGCCGAGAATTTCGCCCTCGCCGAGGCGGCACGACCCGCCTTCGGTGACGCCGGGCTCTGGTTCACCGTCGGCCTGGCTCTGATCGCCACCGCTTCGGGAGTCATGGCCAGCGTCTTCGCCGCCTCCCGCATGCTGGCCATGCTCACCCGCATGAAACAAGTTCCCCACCGTCACTTCGGAATGCCCGGCACTGTTCGCACCCACGCCATGGTGTATACGGTCGCGTTCGCCATGGCGCTCACCATCCTCTTTGATCTGCGGCGGATCGCGGCGCTGGGCGCCATCTTCTATCTCATCATGGACGTCGCCATCCACTGGGGGATCCTCCGCCACCTCCGATCCCGTATCGAAGTGAGACCTGCCATCGTGGTCACGGCCATCGCGCTCGACGTCATCATCCTGGCCGCCTTCCTCTGGGTCAAAGGGTCCGAAGACACGCTGATCCTTTTCGCTTCCGCCGCCGGCATCGTGCTCGTCGTCGTCGGAGAGCGGCTTTTCATGCGGTCCCACACCGACGCCGACGGCACCATGCACATGGGCGACATGGACATGTGAGCCATGCACCGCAACCAAGGTGCAGGTGAAATACGCTCGTTGCTGTGCCCCCGGGCTTGGATGCTCCGCGAGTAAGGTCCTCGCAGTCCGATCACGACAGGGGGTCTTGCAGTGAGGTCACACGTTGCCATTGGCTCAGCGGCCGTCGCTGTCGCCATCGTTGTGACGGCATGCGGAGGAAGCTCGGACGACGCACCGGCCTCTACCCTGGCACCGAGCACGACCGCCACCCCCGCACCCTCCACGACCGCCACCACCCAGGTCCCTGCGCCCTCCACCACCGCCGGCGTACCTACCACCACGACCACGGCGGCGCCTGCAGAGCCTCCACTGGCAAAGGACGGCGAGAACTACACCATCACCTGGGCGAGCGTCACCAATCCGCTTTGGGATCCAAACGCCGGTAGCGATGCGGATCCGTTCTTCTTCATCCACACCCAGCCTGATGTTGACGGATTCTTCTTCTCGCTCGAGATGTTCACCACCGGATATGGCGCCCTGTGGCAGGGTGAGCTCGGGGACGTCGACATCATCTGCGACGAGGCAGCTCCCGCACCCAACTCGACCGGGATCTGCCCCCACTTCGACCCGGACGGAAGCGGCCCGATCGGTGACCTCAACGCCGACTTCGCCGCCACCGGATCGATCACGATCAATCAACTCGACGCCGGTGGGTACGACATCACCGTCAACGAGATAGCATTCAGCGACGGCTCGACGATCGGCAGCTTCGAGATGACAGGCCCGTGACACTCAGGACCGGAACGGTTTCATGACCGCCAAGCACATCGCCTGGTTCAACTTCAAAGACGGCGTCACCGACGAGCGCATCGAGCAACACTTCGACCTGGCCTGAGCCGGGCGCGCAGCAGATTTCCCGCGTGGTAGCCGAGCCCGCCGACGGGACCGCCAACGCCTTGGGACTCAACCTCCCAAAAGCGGAAGACGTTTACTGCCCGTGTGGCGGATGCTCGTCGTCGATCGTGTGACAGAGGTGGGCGTACGCCTTGACCCGGTGTGCCCTGTCGACGATGGCCGTACCGCAGTCCACGGTGGAATCGGCGTATCCCATGGTCCATCCCACGACCGCCAACTGCTCGCCGACCCGCACCCTCTCGCGGATCCGCACCGTCATCGCCTCGAGAGCGGGCGACCCGCTGACGTTGGGTGGGCGCCCGACAGGGTCCGATGCAGCCGCGCTTCCCGGACAATCCAGTGCCGCCCACAGGACCTCATCGTCGACGAAAC
>BTQG01000054.1:0-16172 GCA_036985755.1 Acidimicrobiia bacterium
CTCGAAAGCCCGTTCGAGCCGGTCGACGAGTCGATTTTCCCCCTTGACATTCCAGTCGACTCGAAGGAATACGATGGTATGGCGGCACAACAGGTGCCGCAGAAAGGAGGTCGAACATGACCCCGAAACCATGGCAGCGTTGGCAGGACTGGCTGTTGATCATCGGTGGTGCTTGGCTCTTCATCGTCCCCTGGGTGTACGGAACCACCTCCGATACCAACTCCTCGTGGAACGCCTGGACGCTGGGCATCCTGGTGGCTGCGGCCGGCGTCTGGGCTCTCGCCAGACCAGCCGACAGGGTGCCAGGGTGGCTCCAAGGCCTTTTCGGAATATGGCTGTTCGTGTCGCCGTGGGTCCTTGGATTCAGCGGAGTGTCCGAAGCAGCCTGGAACGCCTGGATCCTCGGTGGAGCCATTGTCGCCGTCGCCTGCTGGGAGATCATCGAGCAGGTATTGGCGGGTGAACTACGAGCCGGCCCGATGAAGGACGACCTCGCACACGGTTCCCACTGAACCGCCAAAGCCCCGGGGCTGCAAGCTTCGGACCAAAGGGGTCGGCGCGCTCCCCGCTCGCCGGCCCCACCGGAGCTCTCCGGCGAGAAACGACTACCCAACCAGACCGGCAATGACGCCCGACCATCACACGCCTCTTACGGAGAGCGGCTGGGGCCTCATTCTCACGGGTGGGGCGAATTGGGGCGCGGTCCAGGTCGGGGCAGTGAGAGCGCTCTTCGAACGGGGCTTTCGTCCCGAGTTCATCGTCGGCGTGTCGGTGGGTGCAATCAACGGCGCCTATCTGGCAGCGCGCCCGTCGCCCGATGGCGTCGAAGCCTTGGCCGAGATATGGGAGAAGGCGGACGCACGCAGGATCTTTGGAGGCCGGGTCGCTCGGCTGCGAGAGCTGGCGGCGGTCCTCGTCCACGACTCTGCCTTCTCCAACCGTGCACTGCGCTCTTTTCTCGCTCAGTCCTTACCGGTGTCTCGCTTCGAGGAGACCACGATTCCGTTGGCGGTCGTTGCATCGGATCTGGCATCGGGGACGTCACGACTGTTGTCCTCGGGTGACCTGCTCGAAGCCATCCTCGCTTCGGCAGCCATTCCCGGACTGTTTCCTCCGGTAACAATCGACGGTGAACGGCTCGTCGATGGCGCCATCGCTGACCCCCTTCCCGTCGCCGCGTTACTGAAGCGGGGAATCCGGCGTGTGGTGGTCGTTGAGGCCGGCCGGCCCTGCGGATGTGGGAACGACCTCGGCCATGCGACCGGCCTTTTCCAGCGGGCTGTCACGGTGGTGATGCGTGACCGGATGGACCTCCTCATGCGACTCGTGCCCCCCGAGGTGGAGCTCGTCAGCCTCGGGTTGGTTTGTCACCCGGAAACGCCAATCACCGACCTCACCAACGCGGCCCTGCGGGTCCGGCTCGGCTACGAGGAGGCCGTCTACCTCCTCGATGGATCCGACATCGCTCACTGAGTCGCTCACCGATCTACGCGTCGGGCCCACCTAGGGCCCGACGCCAATCCCCACCACATCACCGGACGCCAGGCGGGCCCACGAGCAACGCCCAGCACCGGCGTGGCGGACGATCCGTGTTCGGTGGGCCCGGCGTCCTCAGGCCGTTGCCGTCAGCTGCCGGTACATGTCGGCCATCGTCTCGGCTGGGTAGGGCATGTCGTTGTCGAGCCACCAGGTGAGCAGAACCATCAGCGAGCCGGCGGCGAAAGCGGCTCTGGCGTCTGGCGGGAGGCTGCTGTGCTCGCCGGCTGCGGAGCGCCGGTCAATGGCGGCCCGTGCTCTCTCGGTGAGAGCGTCGATGGCGGCCTTGTGGACGAGGTCGATTCCTCGGCTACCGATCAATGCTCTGAACCGCTCGTGATTCTCGGCGGCGTGGCGGAAGAGGCCGAGGCTGGGGAGGATCGCGTCGGCAGCGGAGGGATCGTCGGCCATGTGCAGTTCCATGTCGACGGTGAGGCGATCGAGACCGCTGATGAGCAGGTCATCCTTGGTCTCGTAGTGGGCGTAGAAGGTGGACCGGCCGACGTCGGCGCGGTCGATGAGATCCTGGACGGTGATCTTGTCATAGCTCATCTCCCCGATCAGCGACGTCAGGGCAGCTTGAAGGCGTTGCTTGGTGCGGCGCACTCTGCGGTCTTGGCCTTCTTCGATGGTCATGGGCTCCTCTTTCCGCGCAATCTGGTGCCGGTGTTCGGAAGGGGACATTTGGGCCAATTTGACCGTTGACCCTGCGGAGTCCCCCGCCCTATCTTACCGGACACACTATCCGATTCAGGACACACTGTATGGGTTCGTGGCGGGGAGGGCAAGGGCAATTCCGCTCGATCTGCAACCGACCGGGAGGCTCCATGAAGACCCAACAGCACAACGATCCAACCGCAGGGAGGGACGGTAGCGGGGGGGTATCGCCGGGGCGCGTGGTCGATCTCACCGGTGTAAGCAAGCTCTACGAGACCGGCGCCGGGGACTTCGCAGCGTTGTCCGATGCCGACCTGACGGTCGACGACGGCGAATTCGTCGCCATTGTCGGAAAGTCAGGAAGCGGCAAGTCGACGCTGCTCAACATGGTCACCGCCATCGACCGACCAAGCTCGGGTGTCGTCAAAGTCAACGGGACGATCCTCAACGATCTCACCGAGAATGAGGTCGCCCGATGGCGTGGCGACAACGTGGGCCTGGTGTTCCAGTTTCAGCAGTTGATGCCGACCCTCACCATCGTCGAGAACGTGATGATGCCGATGGATTTCGCCGGGACACTACCAACGCGGGAGAGAGCCCAACGGGCGGTGTCACTGTTAGACCTGGTCGGTATCGCTGATCAGGCGAAGAAATTTCCGACAGCGTTGTCGGGCGGGCAGCAGCAACGCGTTGCCATTGCCCGAGCGTTGGCCAACGATCCCCCGCTCATCGCGGCAGACGAGCCGACCGGCAACCTCGACTCCCACACCGCCGACTCGGTTCTCGGGTTGCTGCGGGACCTCACCGCGATCGGAAAAACGGTGGTGATGGTGACCCATGAACGCGATATTGCTTCTGTCGCCGACCGGGTCGTATCCGTCGCCGACGGCCGCATCCTCGGAGCCGGAGCCGTGAAAGGGCCTCGAGTTGGGTCGGGGGGAGCTCATGATTAGCACCCGGTGGCGCAAGGTCGGTCGCGACCTATCCCACAACAAGGGACGGACGCTGTTGGTGGTCGCGGCCATCACCGTCGGTGTGGTCGCCTCCGGGTCGATCCTCAGCGCCTATTCGGTGATCACAAGGGAGATGGAGCGCAACTACGCCGAGACCAATCCACCGTCGGCAGTGCTGTATCTCGAGTCGATCGACGACGATCTGGTGGCTTCGACGCTGGCCCGCCCGGAGATCGCGGCCGCCGAGGCTCGCCGCGAGATCACCGCCAGGCTCGTGATGGGCTCGGGCGAATGGATCAAGCTCCAGTTGGTGGTTGTCGACGACTTCGACAACATCACCGTCAGCCGCTTCTACCCCGAAGAAGGGGCCTCGGACCCGGCCGATGATGAGATCCTGATCGAACGATCCTCCCTCACCGAGGTCGATCTGAGTATCGGCGACAACATCACCATTGCCGCGCCCGGCAGGTCACAGGCGTTTCTTGTGGCCGGTCTGGTCCATGACCCGGGACGGATGCCCGCATGGATGACAGGGGCGGTCGTCGGCTACATCACACCGGATGGTCTCGCCGCGCTCGGTCTCGCACCCGTATTGGACGAGCTGCGGATCGTGGCCGTCGGTGACGGCGATCGGGATAGCAATCGCCGGCTCACCGACACACTGGTCAGCGACCTCGAAGCCGAGGGGATAGCAGTCACCCGGGTGGAGGTGCCCGTTCCCGGCGAGCACCCGGCACAGCGTGTGATGAGGACCATGTTGTTCCTCCTCCAGACCTTCGGCATCATCGCCCTGGTGACCAGCGGGGCTCTGGTCGCCACCTTGATCACCGCTCAACTCAAGCAGCAGAGTCGTGAGATCGGCGTGATGAAAGCCGTCGGCGCCCGGACGGGCCAGATCGCCGGCATCTACCTGGGCACCGTGGCGCTGCTCAGCGCTGCGGCCCTCGTCATCGGCATACCGGTGGGGATCCTGGTTGGCCGCGGCCTCATCGCCTTCACCTTTGGGCTCCTCAACTTCGAGGTCGGGAGCTACCGCCTCGACAGCTGGGTCATCCCCATTCAGATCGTCGCCGCCGTCGGTATTCCACTGCTCGCCGTGGCATATCCGGTTGCCAAGAACAGCCGGCTTCCGGTTCGTGAGGTGATCACCAATCACGGCATCGCCACCCGCGCTGTTGGTGCCGTCGGCGGAGGACGGCTCGGCCGTGCCCGCTGGCTGGGACGCACCACCAGGTTCGGGATCCGCAACGCCTTCCGCACCCGATCACGCACCGTGCTCACGATCATCGCCATCTCGCTCGGAGGCGCGGCGTTCATGGTGGCGCTCAACACCGGCGTGGCCTGGGGCCGGGCCGTCGATGCCGAATTCGACGCTCGCCAGTACGCACTCGAGATCCAGCTCGACCGGGCCTACCCGAGCCAGCAATTGCAAACAGCGCTCACCGACGTTCCTCAGATCAGCGGAGTGGAAACCTGGGACCAGTACCCGGCAGCGATGCAACTGCCACAAGGCGGCACCGGTGACGTCTTTCGCCTGCTCATCCCACCAGCGAATACCGAGATGATCGACTACCCGCTGCTCGAAGGACGCTGGTTGCGTCCCGACGATGAGAACGCCCTCGTGGTAACCCAGGTTCTCGACGATCCGGCTCCCGACGTCGGCGCCGCGGTCGTCATGGACGTCGGCGGCGCTACCGAATCGTGGCTGGTCGTGGGAAGAGTCCGCCAACTCACCGGCGGCCGAACCGGTGTGGCATACGCCAGCAACCGACCTGCCGGAGTCGGCGTTGACGGATCTGCCAATCACATCAGGATCGGCGGCGATGACACACCATCGCTGATGAGCGCCGTCGAGCAAGACCTTGCCGAGAGCCAGATCGGCGTCGTCGGCATCGCCACCGCCGCCGAGGGCCGCGAATCGCTCGACGACCACCTCCTGATCATCGTCGGGTTGCTCATGATCATGGCCATCCTCATCTCCATCGTTGGCGGGCTCGGCCTCAGCGAGGCGATGAGCATCAGCGTCGTGGAACGCCGCCGCGAGCTGGGCGTCATGCGCGCCGTCGGCGCCTCCACGGGACAGGTGCTTCACGTCGTGATTGTCGAAGGTGTGCTCATCGCCGCCCTCAGCTGGGTGGCCGCGCTCGCCATATCCGTCCCGGCAACCGTGCTCGTAGAGAGCATCACCGGAAACATGTTCACCCAGGCACCACTCGTCACCAGCTTCTCCGCCCTCGGAATCGGCTTGTGGCTGGCGATCGTCGTCCTGCTGGCAGCGGTCGCCAGTGCCATCCCCGCCCTCGAAACCACCGAGAAACCCGTCCACCTAGCGCTGGCCTACGAATAGACCCGCCCAACGAAAGAGAAACACAACATGGCCAATCGGTCCAGACAGCTCAGAATCGGGCTCGGGGTCCTCACCGGGATGGTCGCCATCGCCGCCCTCGTCGGATTCGTCCTCCTCGCCGTGGCAATCCACACATGACAACCACGGAAAAGAGAAGCAGAATGACCAAAGGAATAGGCGGAACCATCCTGATTGTTGTCGCCGGCATTCTTGCATTCGGGATACTTTCAACCGGACGACCTCTGGTGCCGCATATGGTTGGTCCGATCACCCTTACCGCGATCGGGGTCTGGCTGCTGCAGGCCTCTCGAAAAGGTTGATGGCGGCGACGCCCTACCGGGACCGTTCCCGGTAGCGAACGAGATCTGACCGTGTATCGGTTGGGTCGTTGACCTTCGATCTGTCAGTCACCCGATGGTTTCGTGAGCTGTCCTATTCGGACTGCCTACGACCCGACCCCACCGAAGGCGATCCCGGCCTGGTCGGCCATTTCCCGCTTGAACGTCGTCAGGTCATCGAGCCTGAACTCGCTGAGGTGGCTGTGGCCGCACGCTCGCGCCAGTGTTTTCATCAGCTCGACGGTGGAGGCGAAAAACCGGGTCAAGCGGTCCGAAGCCTCCTCCACCGGCAGCCTGGCCCGCAGGTCCTCGCGCTGGGTAGCGATCCCCACCGGGCAGTTGTTGGTGTTGCACGCCCGCATCCCGAGACAGCCGATGGCCTGCATCGCCGCGTTGGCGATCGCAATCCCGTCGGCGCCGAGGGCCATCGCTTTGACAAAGTCTTCCGGCAAACGAAGGCCGCCGGTTGCAATCAGCGTCACATTGGCCTTCGCTTCGTCGAGGTGGCGGCGGGCCCTGGCAACGGCGGGAACCGTTGGCACCGAAATGTTGTCCCTGAAGATCACCGGTGCCGACCCTGTGCCGCCACCCCGGCCGTCCAAAATCACATAGTCGACCCCGACCTCGAGGGCGAAGTCGAGATCCTCCTCGATGTGCTGCGCCGACATCTTGAAGCCCACCGGAATGCCCCCGGTGCGGTCTCTGATCTCGGCGGTCACCTCGCGGAAGTCCGCCGGTGTCGTCCAGTCGACGAACCGTGAGGGCGATATCACCGGCTCGCCGAGGGGGACGCCCCGTGCTTCCGCGATCTTGGGCGAGACCTTTTTCGAGGGGAGGTGGCCGCCGATACCGGTCTTCACCGCCTGCCCGGCCTTGAAGTGGACCGCCTGCACGGTCTCGACGAGATCCCAAGAGAAGCCGAATCGGCCGGAGGCGATCTCGTACACGTAACGGCTCGACTCCACATGCTCTTCTGCCAGCACACCACCTTCCCCTGATGCGATGGCGGTGCCTGCCTTCTCTGCACCACGGGCGAGGGCGATCTTCGCCTCCTGTGACAACGATCCGAAGGACATGTCGGCGATGACCACCGGGATGTCGAGACGAAGCGGCTGTGCGGCCTTGGGGCCGATGATCAGCTCGGTTCCGACCGGCTCGTGATCGAGCAGCGGCGTCCTGGCGAGCTGGGCGGTGACGATCTGGATGTCCTCCCACCGTGGAAGCTCTGTGTACGGGACCCCCATGGATACTGATGGCCCGTGCCGACCGCTTTCGAACATCCCGCCCTCGGCCAGGTTGCGGATATCGCGCACGTGCGGCTCGTCCGGGGTTCCGGCGTAATCCTGATACAGCCCCTGGTAGGCATCGAGGTCGTAGAGCTGGGGGTAGTCCTTTTCCCAGGCCGCGATCTCGTCGGCATCCACCCACACCTCGCCGTCCTCGATCCAGGCGGTGAATTTCTTCAACCGTTCGTCATTGTGGAACTCGGAGATCCCTGTCTTGTAGCGATAGTCCCAGCGGTGGGTGCCGCAGATGAGGTTGTGCCCCTCCACCGAACCGTCGGCCAGGAGAGAGCCCCGGTGCATGCAGCGCCCATACAGTACCGAGATGCCGTCTTCCTCCTCCCAGCGAACCACGACGAGGTCGACGCCTTCGACCCGGGCATAGGCCGGGATCAGCGCGAGGTAGTCACTCAGTTGACCTATCCGTTCCGGGCGCAAGGTCTCCTCCGTTCGACCGGGATGCTACGGCTCATTGCAAGGTGTCAAGACGGAACCTGATACGGGCGCAGCGCCTCGATCATGTGCTGAGGGAACCGCAACGGACGTCCCTCCAGGTTGGTCACCGCTGCCGAAAGCTCCTGTTTCACCAGTACTTCGTCTCCGCGCAGCAGGCGCTGGCGCCAGTTTGTCATCACCCGTGTGTACCCGACGACCTCGGTCTCGACCACCAACCGGTCCCCTCCCGTTGCCGGTTTGAGGAACCTGGTGTCGATCCGGGTGACGAGGATCATCACCCCGTCGTCCATCATCCCCTGCAGGGTGTAACCGGCGTCCGCCAACACGGTGATCCTGGCCGTCTCGAAGTACTGGATGTAGACGGCATGGTTGACGTGGTTGTAGGGGTCGAGTTCATAGAACCGAACGTCGATGTCGAGGCGGTGGGCCATGGCGGCGAGCGTACTGCGAGCCGCCCCAGCAAGCACTGCCGGAGACCGAAGACGAAAAGCAAGTCGCCTCCCGACCGGTTCAGCGCGGCGAGCGTACTGCGAGCCGCCCAACAAGCACTGCCGGAGACCGAAGACGAAAAGCAAGTCGTCCCCCGACCGGTCCAGCGCGCCGAGCGTACTGCGAGCCGCCCCGGAGGACATGGCACCACAGCTAATCGAAGTGGTGTTGACGCCAGGCCTCATACACCGCGATCGCTGCCGCGTTGGCCAGGTTGAGCGACCGCCCCCCGGGGGCGATCGGGATGACGAGGCGGTCCGTAACCGCCTCGTGAGCGAGGACCTCTTGGGGAAGGCCGTCCGACTCTCTGCCGAACAGCAGCGCATCGCCGCGGCGATACTCGACATCGGTGTAACGCCGGGTGGCGTGCTGCGTAAACGCAAACAGCCGGCTCGGCCCCACCTCTTCGAGGAAGGCATCGAACGAAGGGTGGATCGACACGTCGGCGTATTCGCGATAGTCGAGGCCGGCGCGCCGCATCCGGCTGTCATCGATGTCGAACCCGAGCGGTTCGATGAGGTGGAGGTCGTTACCGGTGTTGACGCAGAGCCGCATGAGATTGCCGGTATTGGGAGGAATCTCCGGCCGGTGGAGGACCACGCGAAAGAGGCCGCTCACTCGGTTGCTCTGGCGGCTTTCTCCATCAGCAAGATGAACGAAAGGGCCGGATCCTTCGACTGGATGGTCTGTGCCGCCGCCCAATGCTCGGTGAGGGTCTCATGGATATAGCCGGTGAGCTCGCCGTGCAGGCGCCACATGTAGGGAACGTCCGATTTGTGTGGTGGTCTCGCCCCGAATGCGCATAGACGCACCCGGATGCCCGCAGGATGGAAGGCTTCGCCGTCTTCGAGCAACTGTTCGATGATGTCGGCGACGGTGCTGTCGTCGATGTCGCCGAAACGACGCAACGCCGCAGTGAGCACGGCGGGATCCCGGCCCGAAGCGTTGAGTTCGGCCTTGCCCTCTTTGACCTCGGCGATGATGAGGTCGAGCCGGCCCTCGTCGACGTCCAATGCGGGGTCGACGGCGATGAGGGGTTGGCCGCTGTCGGGGTCGGCGTGACCGCCGCCGGGAAGGCGAAGGGCGAGGATGTCCACATCGCTGAGGTTCCGGTACTCCCCCGATGCCATCAGCTCCAGCACCGGATACTCGGTGACGGTGAAATACCCATTCATGTACAGGTACGACTGGACCAGGGAGACGGCGGTATCCACGGATGCGAGCCTACCTCCGCTCCGACCCTGCGATTGGGCTCACAGGTCTGTCCCGCTTCGCAGGGCACGTTCGGTAGGCTGGCCGCCTTCGTTCGACAAGGAGCAGTTTCCGTGGATTTCGCCCCATCCGAGGAGCACGAGGCGTTCCGGAAGGTAGTCGGCGAGTTCGCCGCCACCGAGATAGCCCCATACGCCGAGCAGTGGGACCGCACCCACGAGTTCCCCGCAGACACCGTGCGCAAGATGGGCGACCTCGGTCTGTTCGGCCTCCCCTTCTCCGAGAAGTACGGCGGGTCGGGGGCCGACTTCACCACCCTGTGCATTGCCATCGAGGAAATCGCACGCGTTGATCAGTCGGTGGCGCTCACCCTCGAGGCAGCCACCGGGCTTGGGATCAACCCCATTCACGAATTCGGCTCGGATGCCCAGAAGGAACGGTGGCTGCCCGATCTGATCGCCGGCCGGGCGCTCGCCGGCTTCGGGCTCACCGAGGCCGATTCCGGTTCTGACGCAGGCCGGACCGCCACAACTGCCGAGCTCGACGGTGACGAATGGGTGATCAACGGGTCGAAAGTGTTCATCACCAACTCCGGGACCGAGATGACTTCGCTGGTGACGATCACGGCCCGAACCGGCCCCGAGGAGATCTCGGCGATCATCGTTCCTTCCGGGACACCCGGCTTCGAAGTCGAGCCGGGCTATCGAAAGATGGGCTGGCACGCATCCGACACCCATGGTCTGGTCTTCAACGATTGCCGGGTCCCGGCGGAGAACCTGCTCGGCGACCGGGGCCAAGGATTCCGCCAGTTCCTGTCGACCCTCGACGATGGGCGCATTGCCATCGCCGCACTGGCCGTCGGTGTGCTCCGGGCCTGTCTGGAAGAATCCCTCGGTTATGCCAAGGAGCGACAATCGTTCGGCAAGCCCATCGGCTCGTACCAGGCGATCGCGTTCAAGGTGGCCGACCTCGAGGTGATGACGGAAGCGGCGCGCCTGCTCGTGTACAAGGCAGCCTGGCTCAAGGACAGAGGACAACCCTTCAAACAAGCCGCCTCCGTCGCCAAGCTATACGCCACTGAGGCTGCGGTGACCGCAACCCGGGAGGCGACCCAGATCTTTGGAGGCTACGGGTTCATGGATGAATCGCTGGTCGCCCGCCACTACCGCGACGCCAAGGTGCTCGAAATCGGCGAAGGCACCAGCGAGGTGCAGCGCCTGGTGATCAGCCGCGGCCTCGGCCTCCCGGTCGAATAACCAGGCCCTCTCTGGTCGTACGTGTCTCGACATACCGTGACGGTATAGCCAGACACGTACGACTGAAGCCTCAGCCGATCGTGGTCTCCCGCACGATGAAGGGGGCCAGGGCGTCGAGATCGGGCGAGACCCCGATGCCGGGCTCGGCGGAAGCGCTGATCCAACCGTCGGCGACGGTGACCGGTGGATATGCGGTCGCCGATCCGAAGAACCACGAGTCGACGGCGACGTCGGAGTGCACCGCCCCGGGGAGGGTGGCGACGGCAAGGGTGTGCGCCCTGCCGATCGCGGTCTCGAGCAGGCCAGAGGCTTTCACCCTGAGGCCCGCGGCCAGCGCGAGGTCGTGGATGGTCCGGCACGCAGCGAGACCGATCCGTCCCGGCTTCACCACGATCACGTCGGCCGCTCCGGCTTCGATAGCGGCGATCGCCCCCTGCACGGAATCGATTGGCTCGTCGAGGGCGACATCGGCGAGGATCTCCTCACGAAGCCCGGCATGGGCTTGCAGCTCGGCGGCGGGGAACGGCTGCTCGATGTAGGCAACGTCGAAGCGGTCCAGTTCGAGAAGGGCATCGCGCTCGTCCCAGGAGTAGGAGCCGTTGGCGTCGACGCCGATCGTCAATTCGGGGAACCTCATGCGGAGGCGATCGACCCTGCGCACGTCGTCGCCGGGTCGAATCTTGAGCTTGGCGGCGGCAGCACCCGTCGCCTCGATACGGTCGATGGGATCGTCGTCGAGACCGATCGCCATCGAGGCTTTCAACGGCCTGGCCGCGCCGCCGAGATTCCTCCACAACGGTTCCGAGCCGAGCCGTGCCGAGAGATCTGCCTCAGCACCCTCGAGGGCCGCGGCCGCCGACGGCGTCAGCGCCGATGTCTCACCGCTGAGGCTCGCCCAAACTCCGTCGATGGTATCGGTGGTCACTCCGGGGTACGGCGCCGCTTCCCCCCACCCTGAGGTGCCGTCATCGGTGAGCCCGACGAGCATGGTGTGGCGCCGGTCGATCCTGCCCGCCGCGGTCTCGAAGGGCCGGGTCAACCGGATCGCCAGCTCGATGAGATGGGTCTCCATCACCACCAGGGTAGGAGCCAGATATCGCGGCACCTTCTCAGAAGGTTCCGCCCCCTCCACCACCCTTGCGGACGGTGGTCGAGGTCGTGCCGTCGTCGCCGGGGACGGCCGTATCCGGCGGCACCGTGCTGCCGCCGGGAGCCGTCGTGCCGGGACCCGAAACGCCGTCCGTCGTCGTTGTCGTCTCGCCGAGCCGTTCGTCGGCAATCGGGGCTATCGCGACCACCTGACCCGCTGAGGTCGCCACGTAGACGACGCGGTCGGTGACCGCCACGGCGGCTCTGATCGGAACGCCTTCGTCCCACTCCCACACCAACTCCCCCGTCTTGGCGTCGAGGGCATAGACATAGCCGTCTTCGGCGCCGAAGTAGACCAGACCTCCGGCGACCGCAGGTGATCCTTGCACCCGCGGTGCCTGCACAAGACCCTCACGAATCGGCGACGGCCCCCACACGCGTTTGCCTTCGAGGTCGTAGGCGGTGACGCCGTTGGCCCCAGGTTGATAGATGAACCCGTCGTGCACCGCAGGCTTCACCGTGAGCTGCTCCTGGACCAGGATGCTCTTTCGTGCCCAGGCACAGGGCTCGGTATTCAGGAAGTAGACGAAGCCATCGCTGTTGGCCGCGTAGATGACGCCTTCGCTCACCACCGGGGTGAGGTAATCACCACCGGCGAGGTTGTCGCAGACGATTCCTGCTTTCGACGCGATGTCGAGCTGCCACAGGTCGCTTCCGACTCCAAAGTAGATCGTGCCTTGCGCCAGGGTGATGTCGGTGGTGATAGTGCCGAGCTCCTCCTCCCCTTCGGCCGGCCACCTCCACACCTCCTCACCAGATCCGGTGTTCAGCGCATGGATGGCGCCGTCACTCCCGCCGACGTAGATCAACGCGGCGGCGCCGTCGACCGCCGGGGTACCGGTGGCGTCGACCTCGTCGTTCGACCATATCGTTGCTGCGCTGCCGGCGTCGTAGGCGTAGAGGACGCCGTCGCTGCTGGGAACAATCGCCAGGAACAGATCGGACCCTTCGGCGGTGATTTTGCCTCCGGCGGCTGTGGTCGTGATCCGATCGTCGGTCGAGCTACTGGTGGAGAGCACGTCACCCTTGGCGCGGTCCATGAAGTAGACCTGGCCGTCGAGACTGCCTATGACGAGCCGCTGCCCGACGACGATCGGTGAGGCAAAGAACTCGCTCTGGTTGCGGCTGTTCCGCCAGTAATGGCCTTCCGGCTGGCGGACGCCGCTGGCGTCGCTTCCTCCGGTGCGTGCCTGGTTGGCCCCAAAGGTCTCCCAGTACTTCGCGAAGAACCTGGGCAGGTCTTCCGTGATCTTGGTGTCTTCCATGCGCGGGATGGTCGTCGTCACCGGCGTTGTCGGCTGCACGACGACCTCGGGCTCATCGGGAGCGAACACGGTCGCCGCCAGCGCACCGCCACCGATGGCGAGGATCACCACCGCTGCCGCAGCTCCAAGCAGCAGCGCCCCTCTCCTGGCCCGGCCCGGTTGGCGCCGCACCAGACCCTGTTCTCGCCGTTGCGCAGGACTCAACGTGGTCTCAGGGTCGCCTAGCCCGGCCGCCAGCAGCGCCGCGTCCAGGTCGCTCTGCAGCGCCACTGCGGCCGCAGCCAGTTCCTCATCCACGACCTCGGGCGCCCCCAGCGCGGCGGCGATGCCGGGCTGAGCCGCCCACGCCTGCTGCCACCGCTCAGGGATGTGGCGCTGGGTGTCCTTGATCTTCGACGCCACCGCAGCTCCGGCAGGATCCGACCACAAGCCACCGGCTTCGATAGCGGCTGCCGCCGTGGTCGCGATACCCAGCTGAAGGGCCAGCGCCGCTGCCTGTCGGGCAAGGCCTTCGTCTTCTTCGATGCCGGCTCTCACCGCCATCAATTCGGCAGCCACGTCCAACCATTGGCCTTGCAGCAACTCGTCGGTGAGGTCCTCGGCACGTTCCTTCGGCCACTCGGCTCCTGTAGCCGCCAACACGTTGAAGCGGAACGCCTCGATCCTCAGCCGCCACCGCCACCCGTTGATCCCGTCCGGGCACAGTTCGAGTGCCGATTCGATCTCGTCGGCGGCCTCGTCGGTGCGGCCGAGCCCGAGCAGCGCCCTGGCACGGAGGTAACGCGCCGCGTTCTCCCAATCCGGGAGCTGCTGGAGCACATAGCCCAGCATTGCGTCGGCGGCCTGGAGCGCCTCTTCGTAGGCGGTGAAGCGGCCGGCACCCTCCGATCGCGCCATGTAACCGAGGAAGATCGGCCCCGAGCTTGCCGTCGCTTCGGCCACTTCCATGGCGGTGGCGACCGACTCGAGACCTTTGTCCGGGTGACCGTGAAGGAACTGGGCCCGAGCCAGCCAGGCGGCCGCGTCCGCCTTCGCAGCAAGGCCTGCGGTCTGATCGGCACGGGTGTACACCCGTTCGAACAGCGGCTCTGCTTCGCCGGCCTTCCCCCGATCGAGGGCGATCCTCGCCGTGTTCTGGGCAGCCAGGAATCGCTGAAACGGGTTGCCGCCCTCCTCCAGGATGGCGCTGCCCTTGGCCTGGGAGGCGTCGGTTTCCGCGGGGAACCCGATTCGGCTCAAGATTCGCGCCTGCAACAAGAGCAGCGAGCCCGCCTTGAGCGGCTCGTCGATGGCCGTCGCCTCACCGATGGCGGCGGCGGCGTATACCTCGGCGGTCTGGGAATCTTGCCGATTGTCTTCGACGGCTGCGAGGAAACCGAGGGCATCGACCCTGGCCGCCCCTTCGAGGTAGCGCGACGCGATCTGGAAGTCTTCGGCCGCAAGCTCGGACCACCCCGCTATCTGGTAGTACTTGGCCCGCTCCAGGCGCAGCCGTCCCTCGAGCTCGACAGTGCCGACCCCTTCCTCATCGATAGCGCTGAGGGCCGCATCGATCAGCGGTACCGCCTCGGCGAGTGCTCCCTCGGCGATCGCCGCCGTCAGCGCCGAATCGAGCAGCTCAATCGCCGCCTCCGGCGCGCCGGCCTTGAGGTGATAACCACCGACCAGGCCCGGTGAGCGATCCGCATAACCAGCAACGGTGAACGCCCTGGCGAGCTCGCCGTTGAGGTGGGCGATCCGCACCCCTCCGAGGATGGCGGCAACGCGTGCAGATGCCAGCGCGTTCGGCGAGGCAAATCCGGCACGGGACTGGGTGAGCAGGCCCTGATCGACGAGTTCTTCGCCGATACCCAAGGTCGCGTCACCGGACAGCCCCACCAGATCGGCAGCAACATCCAGCGGGATCGGACGCCCGGCAAGGCTGACCGCCTCGACGAGTTTGCGCGCCGGAGCATCGAGATCCTCGGGACGCGGGCCGTCGGCTCCCGTCCAGGTGTCGGGCAGTGCGCCCAACGCTTCGAGTCGACCGTCGTTCCACCCCAGGATCCCGTCTTCGACCCAGTCGACGACGAGCCGGTCGACGTCGTCATAGGTACCGCCGGTCAAGGCCATGATGCGCTCGGCAACGGCGCCATCAGCGACCTCTCTGAGCTCGGCGGTGGTGAGCGGCCCGAGGACCAGCTGATCGACCCGGCCGGTTCGCGCCGCCGCATTGCTCATCCGCTCCAGCGCCAGCGCCCGGATCCCGTCCAACGGCTCGTGGCCGAGCACGATGGTGATGCCGTCGCTGCTGGTGGCAAAGGTGCGCTGCAATAGACCGATGGAGGTCGGATCGGCCCACTGCGCATCGTCGACAACGAGGATGCCGGCGACGTCGCCTTCGCCGGTGATCCCGAGGTCGTCGGCGACACTGCCGATGTCCGAAACCGCCGCCTCGTGACCTCGGGCGGCGGCAACATTCGCTCCGTGATCCGAAGCGACGGCGGCCGCCGCCTCGAGCAGTTGTGAGCGGCCGCTGGCGGCATCGCCCACGATGACCACCAGGCGCCGCTCGCCGCTCAGACCGGCAGCGATCGCGCCATCGATGGTGTCAAGCTCTGCCGCTCGCCCCAGTCGTCGTGTCACCATTCTCGATCACCATAGGCACCCGCGCCGCACAGCCCGGCGCACAATCGATCGGGTCTTCCGTACACATGGTCCCTACCGAAACCTTGCCATCACCAACGAACTCCCCCACCGACACCGCGCCTGGCGGTATCGGGAGGGGAGTCGTATCGCTCTTCGAGCTAGTTCGCCCTCAGGCGTATCCCTCGTAGTAGGCCTCGGATTCGTCCTTGGCGTACAACGCCCACAGGACGAAGAGTCCCAGGGCCAGGGCGATCACCGTGCTGAAGGTGAAGGCACCGTTGCCGAGGTGCGTCATCATGAACCAGCTGAGCACTGCCAGGCGGAGCCCAATCACAACGCCCACCGCGAGTCGCGCCCATTTCACCCCCGACATCACGCCGGAGGCCACTGCAAACAGCAGGATCGCAAGCGCACCTTCGATGATCGCAAGCGTCAGCAGCTCGGTGTTTGTCGAGTTATAGGCGGCTTGCCAAGCGGCGTCGTCGCGATTCAAGAACGTGCCCACCGAGTTCACCGCGGCGATGGCGGCGTTGATGTAGACAACGATGCCTACCAACGTCACGACGCCCGGGCGCGATGGAGCAATTGCTCGTTCCGTCATAT
>BTQG01000055.1:0-15639 GCA_036985755.1 Acidimicrobiia bacterium
AGGGTGATATCGCCGCTCTCGAGACCGTCATCACCGAGAAACCAGAGGTGCTCAACCACAACACCGAGACCGTGTTGCGCCTGCAGCGAGACATCCGCACCGGGGCGAACTATGCAAGATCCCTCACCTTGCTGGCGCGGGCCAAGTGGCTGAACCCTGCCGGCACCGTCAAGTCCGGGCTCATCGTTGGCATGGGGGAGACCGAGGAGGAGGTGCTCGGCACCCTCGCCGACCTGCGCGCCGTTGGTGTCGACCTGGTGACGATCGGCCAGTACCTGCGGCCGACGGCCGGGCACCGACCGATCCACCGGTATGTGCACCCCGACGAGTTTGCCCGCTACCGCCACCACGGCGAGGCGCTCGGGCTCGGCCACGTCGAGTCCGGTCCCCTTGTCCGGTCGTCGTACCACGCCCGCGATTCGCTCGCCGAGGCCAGGTGATTGAGAGTCCCAAGTCCCAAGGCTCTTCTTGCTTGCGTCTTGCGTCTTGCGACTGGCGACTGATGGCTGACCACTGACGACTCGGTACCCTGTCCGTCCCAAGGAGGTCACATTGGACATCGAACAACGGTCGGTTGACGCCCTTCGCATGCTGTCGATCGATGCGGTGCAGCGGGCGGGGTCTGGACACCCCGGGATGCCGATGGGCATGGCCGACCTGGCGGCCGTGCTGTGGTCCGAGGTGATCCTGCTCGACCCCGACGATCCGACATGGCCGGATCGTGACCGCTTTGTCCTCTCCAATGGGCACGGCTCGATGCTGCTCTACTCGCTGCTCCATCTGAGCGGGTTCGGGCTGGCGATGGAAGACCTGGAGAATTTCCGGCAATTCGGGTCCCGGACCGCAGGGCACCCCGAGTACGAGCCGCAGATCGGTATCGAGATGACGACCGGTCCGCTCGGGCAGGGTTTCTCCTCGGCGGTGGGCATGGCAATCGCCGAGAGCCACCTGCGTTCGCATTTCGGCCCTGACCTGGTCGATCACCGCACCTATGCCTTCGTCTCCGACGGCGACCTCATGGAGGGAGTGACCTCGGAAGCGGCGTCCCTTGCCGGGCATCTCGATCTGTCCAAGCTCACCTACCTCTATGACGCCAACTCGATCACGATCGAGGGTTCGACCGACCTTGCCTTCAGTGAGGACGTCGCTGGCCGCTTTGGCGCATACGGCTGGGTCACCGTGGAAGTCGACGGGCACGATCGACCGGCGATCCGCCAAGCCATCGGAGAAGCCAACGGATCGGACCGGCCGGCGCTGGTGATTGCCAAGACTCACATCGGCTACGGCTCGCCGAACAAACAAGACAGCTCGGCTGCGCACGGCAGCCCGCTCGGCGCCGAAGAGGTCAAGCTCGTCCGCGAGGAGTATGGCTGGGACTATCCCCCGTTCGTGGTCCCCGATGAGGTTTACGACTGGTTCGGCAACGGCATGGAGCGGGGCAGAGCCGCGCGGGCGGCCTGGGAGGAACGTCGCGATTCGGCGTTTGCCGCGGATTCCGAATCGGAGGAGCGTTGGTCGGCGTACTTCGACCCCGACCCCGTTGTGCCGGCAACGCCCGAATTCGAGGGCTCGATCGCCACCAGGAGCGCATCCGGTGCGGTGATTCAAGATCTGGCGGCAGCGATGCCGGGGCTCATCGGAGGTTCTTCCGACCTCGCCCCGTCGACCAACACCCTGATCGAGGGCTCGCCCGACTACTCGGCGGAGCACCCGGAAGGCCGGAACCTCCGGTTCGGGGTGAGGGAGCACGCCATGGGCGCCATCGTCAACGGGATCAACCTCCACGGTGGTTTACGCGCCTACGGGGGAACGTTCCTGATCTTCTCGGACTACATGCGCGGCGCCGTACGGTTGGGAGCGCTGATGGGTGCGCCCTCGATCTGGGTATGGACCCACGATTCGGTGTTCCTCGGCGAGGACGGGCCCTCTCACCAACCCATCGAGCATCTTGCCGCCTTGAGAGCGATACCCAACCTGTGGGTGATCCGACCCGCCGATCCTACCGAGACGGCCGTTGCCTGGGAGATGGCTGTTGCCCGCATCGGAGGCCCGACGGCCATCGTGCTGACCCGCCAGGGTCTTCCGGTGCCCGCCGCTGAGCCCGATCGAGAGCTGATCGCTCGCGGCGCCTACGTTCGTCGTGACGGAACCGACGCGGTCCTCGTTGCCACCGGCTCCGAGGTACAGCTCGCCGAGCGCGCCGCCGCGCTGCTCGCCGCCGACGGCACCTCGGTCCGGGTGGTGTCGATGCCGTGCCGGGAGGCCTTCTCCGCTCAGGACGACGACTATCGCGCCGCGGTGTTCCCCTCCGGTATGCCGGTGGCCAGCGTCGAGGCTGCGACCACGTTCGGGTGGGGTGATATCACCGGGCCGGATGGTCTCAACATCGGACTCGACCACTTCGGAGCATCTGCGCCTTGGTCGGTGATCGCCGCCGAGTGGGGTTTCACTCCGGAAGCGGTGGCGGAGCGGGTCGCCGAGTGGCTGGCCGAATGAAGAGGCGAGACGCAAGTCACAAGACGCAAGCAAGACGAGTTGTCTGACTTGAGACTTGTGTCTTGCGACTCATGGAGCTGACTCCGGCGCTGCTCTTTGTGATGTGGGGGGCGGGTGTCGCCGCCGGGAGCGCCCTCGTTGCCTCCTGGCGGGTGGTTGGCCCCGGCTATCTGTGGCTGGCCGGGGGAGTGGCAGCAGGGCTCGCCGCTCTCGCTGCCCTCGCCGGTGGTGGGGCTCTTGCCTGGGCGGCGGCCGTGCTCGCCTTCGGAGGGGTGTTGGCAGCAAAGCGGGATCTGGGGGCGATGGCGCTGTTCGCAGCCTCGAGCGGTGTGTTGCTGATGGCAGGTTACGAGCCGGGCGCCCTTGCCGTGTCTCTGTTGTTTTCCGGAACCGTGCTGCTCGGTGCGATCACCTCCGAGATGCTGCTGGGGCACTGGTTTCTCGTCGACCCGACGCTGCCGCGGCGATCGCTGTTGAGACTCGATGCCGTCTCCGGTGCCGGGCTTCTCGTCGACGCCGGCCTCATCGTCGCCTCAGGGTCGCTGGCGCTCTCGGCGATGGATGGCATCCTGACCGCAGTGTGGGCGGCGCTGGTCGCCTTCGGCGGGCTGTTGATCATCGGCGTCTGGTTTTCGCTGCGCGAGCCGCAGTACTCGGGCGTCATGGCGGCGACCGGGCTGTCGTATCTCGCCGTGCTCGTCGCCTTCGGCATCGTGGCCGCCGGCCGCTCGCTGGTCGGCGGCGGGCTGTGACGGCCTCCTAGGATTCCACCGATGCGGATCTACACACGACGGGGTGACGACGGCACCACCGGGCTGTTCCATGGTGGCCGCGTCACCAAGGACGCCGCAGGTCCCGAGGCGTACGGCACCGTCGACGAGGCCGTGTCGGCGCTCGGTGTTGCCAGGGCGGCGGCCTCCGGCGCCGTTGCCGACGAGATCCTCGTCGTGCAGCGCCGGCTGTTTGTGGTGGCCGCCGAACTGGCCACCGACCCGGTCAAAGGAGACAAACTAGAGAGTGGTGTCAGCAGAGTGAGCCAGCCGATGATCGATGACCTGGAGGAGCGGATCGATGCGTTCGTTGCCGATCGCGGGATGCCGACCGAGTTCGTCGTGCCCGGTGGGGACCCGGTGGCTGCCGCTATCGACGTGGCGAGATCGATCGTGCGCCGCTCCGAGCGGCGGGCGGTCACCTGGCAGGCTGACGTCGGCGCCGCGGGCAGCCTCGTCGTTCCCTACCTGAATCGTCTTGCCGATTATCTGTACATGTTCGCTCGTTCGGTGGAGGGCGAGTGGACCCCGAGCCGAGGAGGGCCCGATGGTTGAGATCCTTGGCGGAGGATCACTCGAGGAGACCTCCGGCGATCTGCTCGCGGTCCCGGTCTTTGCCGACACCACCTTTGGCCCGGGAGGCGAAGCGGTCGCCGAGCGGCTCGGTGACTGGCTTGAGACCTATCTAGAGACTCACGAGTTCACCGGAAAGGCCGGCCAGCGCCTTTCGGTCCCCGGCGGTGGCCTCTCGTTCGCCGAAGTCCTCTTTCTGGGGCTCGGCGACGACGTCGATGCCGAAGCCATCCGGCGGGCGGCAGGCAATCTGGGCCGGGCTGCCGCCCGCCATGGCGAGGTGGTTACCACGTTGCATCAGATCGACGTCGACGGCGCCACCGAGGCCGTCGCCCTCGGCTATCTGCTCGGTTCGTACACCTTCGACGAGTATCGATCGGAGGCGAAGCCTCGGATCGACCAGCGGTTGGTGTTGCTCGACGCCGACAGCGGCACCGCCGCCGACATCGAACGCGCCACCGTCGTCGCCGAAGGGGTCAGCCTGACGCGGGACCTGGTGAACGAGCCCGCAGGCGCCAAGCCGCCGGCAGTGCTGGCACAGCGGGCCGCCGACATCCCGGGCCTGGCCGTCGAGATCGTCGACGAACAGGAGGCGCGGTCGCGAGGGTACGGCGGGCTGCTGGCCGTCGCTTCGGGTGCGGCCAACCCGCCCAGGATGGTGTTGCTGCGCTACGAGCCGGAAGGCGCCACCGCGTCCGTCGCTTTTGTCGGCAAGGGCGTTGTCTTCGACTCCGGCGGCCTCTCCATCAAACCGGCGAAAGCGATGGAGACGATGAAGACGGACATGGCAGGGGCGGCCACAGTCTTCGGCGCGATGAAGGCCATCGCCGCCCTCGGGCTGCCGATCGAGGTGCTCGGCGTGGCACCGCTCACCGAGAACATGACCGGTGGGGCTGCCATGCGACCCGGCGACGTGTTCACCGCATATGGCGGCAAGACCGTTGAGGTGCTCAACACCGACGCCGAGGGCCGGCTCATCCTCGCCGACGGCCTCGCCATCGCAACAGAATCCGGGGTGGATCTCATCGTCGACATCGCCACCCTGACCGGTGGCGCCAAGGTGGGGCTCGGGCTGGCGATCGGGGCCGTTCTCGGCAACGACGACGACGCAGTGGCATCGGTGCTGGCGGCCGGCCGCTTCGCCGGCGAGAAGTGGTGGCAGCTGCCCCTGGAAATGGAGTACCGGTCGAAGCTGGATTCGTCGATCGCCGATGTGCAGAACGTCGCCTCCGACTCCTATGGCGGTGCCATCAATGCCGCCCTGTTCCTGTCCGAGTTCGTCGGAGACACGCCGTGGGTGCATCTCGACATCGCCGGTCCCGGCCGTACCGCCAAGAACGAGCACTACCTCACCAAAGGCGGATCCGGCTTCGGAGTGCGGACGCTGGTCGAGCTCGCCGTGCAGATGAGTCGCAAGTCACAAGTCTCAAGTCACGAGTAAGACACCGAGTCCACTGTTCTTGCTTGCGTCTTGCGGCTTGCGTCCTGCGTCTCGCTCAACCACATGCTGGGCAATCCGGGTCCTTGTCGAAGCGGTAGCGGGACCACTGCGATGCCAGGGCGTCGTAGGTGAGCAAGGTGCCGGAGAGAGGCTCGGCTCCGACCAGGACCTTGATCGCTTCGACGGCCTGGGTCGACCCGATCACGCCGGTCATTGCGCCGAGCACGCCGGCCTCCGAACAGGTCATGGCGTCCTCGGGCAGGACGGGGAAAAGACATCGATAACACGGACCCTGTGGAGGGTCGAACACGGCAACGGTTCCTTCGAAGCGAAGCGCCGAGGCGTGGACCACGGGAACGCCGGTCGTGATCGAGGCGTCGTTGAGCGCAAGCCTCGTTTCGAAGTTGTCCGAGGCGTCGATGACGATGTCGTACTCGGCGACGAGGTTGGTCGCATTTTCCTCGGTGAGCCGCATCTCATGAAGCCGGACCTTGATCCCAGGGTTGAGCGCCCCGATTCGATCGGCGGCGGATTGGGTCTTGGGCCTGCCGAGTGACGGGGTGTCGTGGATGATCTGTCGATGGAGGTTGCTCACCTCGACCCGGTCGTCGTCGACGATGCCGACGATGCCGACGCCCGCCGCCGCGAGATACAGCGCAGCCGGGGACCCGAGGCCTCCGATACCGACGATGAGCGCGCTGGATGACAGCAGGCGCTGCTGGCCTATCGATCCGATCCGGTCGAGCCGGAGCTGACGGTCGTATCGGGTCCGCTCGTCGAGCGCCAGGCCGTTCTCGGCGGACCACGGCAGCCCATCATCGCGCCACCGACGAAACCCGCCGGCCAGCGAGCTGACGTTGGTGTACCCGAGCATCTGCATGGTGTGGGCGGCAAGAATGGAGCTCTGGCCGACCACGCAATAGAGCAGGATTCGCGCATTCGGGTCGCCGACCACACCGGAGATGTCCCGCTCCAGGGTGCCGAGGGGCACTTCGAAGGAACCGTCGATGGAACCCTCGACTCGCTGCATCGGCTCCCTCACGTCGATGACGGCGTCGAATTCGATGGCGGCCGCCTCCGACGGCTCGTATTCGGTCACCTGCTCGCGGTAGCCCTCGATCAGTTTCCGATAATCCATTCACCGAGGCTAGCGGTGTCCCCTGGCAGTGCTCCGCTCAGATCTCGGCGCCGAGTCGGTTGGTATACGGACGGTGCTCGCGTCGCAACTCGGGTGACAGACGGCGGAGCTGGACCGGCGACAGGGGAGGGATCGTCACCCGGACCACCAGCCGGCCCCGTGCCCACCGGGCCAGGTCTTCTCGTACCAAGGTGCCGAGGGATTCGGGACGAAGCAGGGAGCGGTCGCGCTGTGCTGCAATCGCGAGACGCATGAGATCGGCGACCGCTCCCGGACCGATCGCCGCCGTCCAGAAACGGCGCACATAGGGGTCGTTGGTGGCAAACCCGGCTCGGGCATCCCCGCCCGGCCACAACACAGGGCGGATTGCGGGACGTCGCGCCGCGGTGGCTCGGAGCGCCCGGTAGGGATGGCGACCGGCGACGTCCGAAGGTGGCGCGGGTTCCCCGGAGGTGGGAGGACGATCACCGTCGGGGAGGGCTTCGGACGCCGCCGAGATCGTTGAGCGATCTGCCATGTCCATAGACATACAGGTAACGCTAACTAACGTCAAGAACCATAGGTTGAGACCGCGAAAGAAGCCCCCTGCTGAGAACTGGGAACTGATCACTTACTTGCGACTTGCGACGTGCCACTTGCGACTTGCGACGTGCCACTTGCGACTTGCCACTTGCGACTTGCGACTTGCTACGTGCTCGGTTGAACCCCGACGAACACGGTGATGGTGTCCCCTGGCGAGACCAGCGCTCCCGGGACCGGATCTGTGCTGAGGACGATGCTCCACTGTGCCGGGTCTGCCACCTCGACGTCGACCCTTGTCCAGTTGAGCGTCACCGCGGTCTCCTCCAAGAAGAGGGCGAGTGCGCCGGGCACCTCGGTCACCGGCAACCCGATGAGGTTGGGGCCTTCAATCGCTTCCGGGATGCCGATCGAGATCTCCAGCGTCACCGCCGACCCCTGAGACAACCTCCTCCCCGGCTCCGGCGCAATGCTGATGATGGTGTCGATCTCCTCCAGCGAGGGCACCTCGACGATCTCGACTCTGAGGTGGGCGCCGTACACCGCGGACTCGATGTCCTCGAGTTTCATGTCCACATTGATCCTTGGAACGCTGGTTCCCGGCACCGCGTAGTAGGCGCTCGTTCCCTCCGGGGGCTCAGGGAAGTCGACCACCTCGAGATCCTTTGTCAGGTAGAGCATGAACTGCCTCCACACTGGAGCGGCAACCGTTCCGCCGTAGGCCACTCGATGCGACTGCTCGCGTCCATCGATGTCGTTCCAGACGGTGAAATCTCGCATCTCGACCGAGCCGTCCGGGTAGCCGACCCACACCGCGGTGCTGTACTGCGGGATGAAGCCGACGAACCAGACATCGGTGTAATCGGTTGCGGTACCGGTCTTTCCCGCCTGGGGACGACCGATCTGGGCATTCGGGTTCCCCGTTCCCCGAGAGACGACCTTTTCCAGCGTCGAGGTGACCGCCGAGGCGATCGGTTGGGACAACACCCGTACCGGCTGGGTGCGGTGCTGGTAGATGACCGTGCCAGAGGCATCGGTGATGCGCTCGATGAGGTACGGCTCGATGTAGTTGCCGCCGTTGGCGAACGTCGAGTATGCAGAGGCCATCTCGAGTGGGCTGACGGATGCGGCGCCGAGGGTGACCGAGTACACCGGCTTCATCGACGACTTGATGCCGAGGCGGGCCGCCATCTCGATGACAACCTGCGGGCCGACCGCCTCGATCACCCTGGCATAGACGGTGTTGATCGAGGAGTAGGTCCCCGCCTCGAGGGTGGTGAGCTTGTGCGGTTCGCGCCCGGCGTTGAGGGGTGCCCAGATGCTGTTGTTGGGGTTCCCGCCGCAGCCGGGCGATCCGCAGTCGATTTCGGCGGGGCTGGCACGATCCCAGTACGAATTCAGGGTGATCGGCCTGCCTTCGAGATCACCGGACTCGAGGGCGGCGGCCAACGTGAACGGCTTGAGGGCGGACCCGGCGTGGCGGCGCCCCTCCATGGCAAGGTCGTAGGGGCGCTCGCCGGCGGCGAGGTCGGTGCCGTACTCGACGCCGGAGGCAACGACCCTGATGGCTCCTGTTGCGTTCTCCACCGTGGCTATGGCACCGGTCGGGCCTGCGCTCCCCTGCCGGTACCACGCTCGGAGAATCCGGTTCGCTTCGGTCTGCAGGCGGTAGTCGACCGTCACGTCGATGGTGAGCCCGCCGCCGCCGCTGCATGTGGTATCGGCCGCCGGACAGCCGAACAGCGCCTCCTTGCGCTCGGTGTAGGTGGCACCAAGGCCGTAGCGGTCGGCGGTATCGTCGAGCAGAGCCCTGCGCACCGCGATCATCACCTGTGGTGACAACTCCTCGGCCTGAGAGTGCGGCATGACCCCGAGTGGCTGTGCTTTTGCCGTAGCTGCCGCCTCTGCAGTGACGAACCCGTTCTCGAACATGCGATCGACGGTGCGGTTGCGGGCATCCAACGAGTTCTGCGGGTTTTGCCTGGGCTGATAGAAGGTCGGGCTACGGATCGGGGTCACCAGGGTGGCGGCCTCTGCGAGGGTGAGGTCGTCGAGCGACTTGCCAAAATACTCCTGTGCTGCGGCGGTTACCCCGTAGGCGTTGGAGCCGAAGAACACCGAGTTGGCGTAGAACTCGAGGATCTGCTCCTTGGTGTAGAGGCGCTCGAGCTCGGTTGCCACTTGCGCTTCGCAGATCTTCCGTTCGATGGTCCGTTCCGAGCTCAGGAAGTTCTGCTTGACCACCTGTTGGGTGATGGTGGAAGCCCCGCTCTCGCCGCCGGCGAGCGCAGAGCGGAAGATGGCCCGGTAGTCGACTCCGCTGTGCTCGTAGAAACTCTTGTCCTCGGCAGAGAGCAGCGCATCGATCACCATGACCGGTATCCCATCGAGTGGCGTCGGCTGGCTGTTGCGCTCGGACAGCTTCCCCAGCTCAACGCCGTCGCTGGTGACCACCGAAGAGAGTCGGGACACATCGGGGAACGTCAGGTCCATACCGTCGATGTCACATAGGTATTGTTCCTCGAGGCTCTGTGCGGTCCCAAGCGCTGCCGTCGATCCAAGGAACCCGAACAGGCCAATCCAGCCGGCGACGACGATCACGATGATCGTCAGCAACAGCAGCGAAGGGAGTCGCCGTCGCCGGCGGTCCCTTCGATGGGCCTTGTGGAAGTTGGGGTCCATGGTCATGACATCGAAGGCGGGGGTTGCTCGTGATCCCCCTGGGTAGCATCCAAGCCATCCAAGAGCATAGGAACCAGGCCCAGATACGAGGGGTACAAAGATGACCGAGGACGAGCGGTCACCGTCGGCATACGAGGCCGAAGATCTCGCCGGGTGGGATCCGGAGGAAAAACTCGGCACCGCCGGGTCGTACCCTTTCACCAGGGGGCCGTACCCCTCGATGTACGTAGAGCGCCCGTGGACGACCCGTCAATATGCAGGTTTCGGGGATGCGCATGCGACGAACCGCCGGTTCCGCGCCCTGCTCGACGCCGGGCAGACGGGCCTGTCGGTCGCCTTCGACCTGCCGACCCAGATGGGCTACGACTCCGATGATGAGATGGCGAGCGGCGAGGTCGGCAAGGTGGGGGTCGCCGTCGACTCGATCGCCGACATGCGGGCCCTGTTTGCCGGGATCCCGCTTGGCGAGGTCACCACCTCGATGACGATCAACTCCACCGCGGCGATCCTGCTGTTGTTGTACGAGCTGGTGGCGACCGAGCAGGGGGTACCGGCTGATGACATCGGCGGGACCGTGCAAAACGACATCCTCAAGGAGTACATCGCCAGGGGCACGTACATCTATCCACCCGGACCATCGATGCGCCTGGTGACCGACCTGTTTGCCTACTGCGCTGCGGAACTACCCAACTGGAACACGATTTCG
Organism: Acidimicrobiia bacterium; assembly: GCA_036985755.1. GTDB lineage: Bacteria > Actinomycetota > Acidimicrobiia > Spongiisociales > UBA5794 > JACZST01. The sequence goes on from BTQG01000055.1 coordinate 10,326, forward strand.
ATCAGCGGGTATCACATCCGGGAGGCCGGCTCCACCGCGGCTCAGGAGATAGCGTTTACGGTCGCCGACGGCCTCGCCTACGTGGAGGCGGCACGGGGCGCCGGGCTCGACATCGACCGCTTCGCCCCGCGGCTGTCGTTTTTCTGGAATGCCCACAACGGCATCTTCGAGGAGGCCGCCAAGTACAGGGCGGCCCGCCGTCTGTGGGCCCGACTCATGCGCCATCGCCTGGGTGCCAGCGAGCCCGAGTCGTGGCGGATGCGATTCCACACCCAGACGGCGGGCTCGTCACTGACGGCGCAGCAGCCGCTGAACAACGTGACCCGTACCGCCTATCAGGCCCTCTCCGCAGTGCTCGGGGGCACCCAGTCCCTTCACACCAACTCCTACGACGAGGCCCTCGGGCTGCCGACCGAGCAGGCCGCAGTCGTGGCGCTCCGCACCCAGCAGATCCTCGCCTCCGAGACCGGCCTGACGCAGGTCGTCGACCCGCTGGCGGGGTCGTATTACGTCGAGGCGCTCACCGATCGCCTGGAGGCGGAGGCTGAGGAATTGATCGAGCGGATCGACGCCTACGGGGGTGCGGTCGCCGCCATCGAGGCGGGATTCCAGCAAGGCGAGATCGAAGAGGCGGCATACTCCCATGCCCGCAGTGTCGAGTCCGGTGCGGTGGTGGTGGTCGGAGTCAACGAGTTCGTGGAGGACCGGGTCGGCGAGCCGGCGGTCCTGAAAATAGATCCGGCAACAGAGGCCGACCAGATACAGGGGCTGCGCCGGCACAGGGACCAACGCGACGGATCGGCGGTGAGCGCCGCCCTCGACTCGGTACGGGTGAGCGCGGGCACCGAGGACAACGTGCTGTATCCGATGCGTGAAGCGCTGCGCCTCGGAGCGACCCTGGGTGAGGTGTCGTCGACCCTGGAGAGCGTGTTCGGCAGATACCGGCCTTGAAAGTCGCAAGTCGCAAGTCGCAAGTCGCAAGTCGCAAGTCGCAAGTCGCAAGTCGCAAGTCGCAAGTCGCAAGTCGCAAGTCGCAAGTCGCAAGTCGCAAGTCCCTCGTTTATGGGAGTCGGTTCGTGCTTGCGTCTTGCGTCTTGGGACCTGTGACTATCGAATCACCATCAGCACGGAGCCTGCGGCGACGGTGTCGCCTGGCTGGACCCGGAGTTCGACGATCTCGCCATCGTTTGGCGCCCTGATCTCGTTCTCCATCTTCATCGCCTCGAGCACGCAGACCGGTTCGCCGGCAACCACCGCATCTCCTGCGCCGTGGTGAACCTTGACGATCGTGCCCTGCATCGGGGCGGTGACGATGCCCTCGCCTCCCTGGCCGCTGCTGCGCTCGGACAGTCTCGGCGCCCGCCGCCGCGGTGCAGGGCGCTGGCCGGAAGTGGTCGGGGCGATGACCTCGGACCAGTAGCGAACCTCGTAGCGCTGGCCGCCAACCTCGACGGTGATACTGCGCTCTTGCAGTTCGGCGTCCTCGGGGAGCGCAGGGGCCGTCTTGGTGGCGATGTCAGTGAAATCCATCGATTCCTCGACGAGGCGGGTAGAGAGTCTTCCGGCGACGAAATCCTCGTTATCGAGGATGGCGAGATGAGCAGGGATGGTGGTGTCGACCCCGCCGATATCGAACTCGGCGAGGGCTCGTTTGGCACGGGCGATGGTCTCCGGGCGATCGCGCCCGGTGACGATGAGCTTGGCGATGAGCGTGTCGTAATACTGCGAGATCGAGGAGCCCTGGCGAACGCCGCTATCCACGCGGATCCCGTGACCCGCCGATTCCCGGTAGCGCGACAGGGTGCCTGGGGTGGGGAGGAATCCGCGTGCCGGGTCCTCGGCGTTGATGCGGAACTCCATCACGTGGCCTCGGCTCTCCACGTCGTCGAAGGAGAGCTTGTCACCGTCGGCCACTCGCAGTTGCTCTGCGACCAGGTCGATGCCGGTGGCCTCCTCGGTGATCGTGTGCTCTACCTGGATACGGGTGTTCATCTCGAGGAAATAGAGGCTTCCCTTCTCGTCCATGAGGAATTCGACGGTGCCCGCGTTTTCGTATGAGGCGGCGCGAGCGACGGCGAGGGCTGCCTTGCTCAGTCTCGATCGTTGCTTGCCGGTGAACGATGGGGCTGGGGTCTCTTCGATCAGCTTCTGATGCCGACGCTGCATCGAGCAGTCCCGTTCGCCGAGGAATTGCCCGTTGCCGTGTTTGTCGAAGATGATCTGCGCTTCGATGTGTCTCGGGTTGTCGAGATAGCGCTCCACGTAGACCTCGGGACTGGCGAACCAGGCGTCCGCCTCCCGTTGCGCGCTCTCGAAGGCGGTGTCGACCTCGTCGGGCGAGCGAACCACCTTCAGTCCCTTCCCTCCGCCGCCGTGAGCGGCTTTGATGGCGATCGGGAAGCCGTGATCCTCGGCAAAGGCGGCGACCGCCTCGACTCCGGACAGCGGCTCCATCGTGCCAGGGACCGAGGAAACCCCGGCGGCCTCGGCGGCGGCTCGTGAGGCGATCTTGTCGCCCATGGTGGCGATTGCCTCAGGCGGTGGGCCTACCCAGATCAGCCCGGCATCGATGACGGCGGTGGCAAATTCGGCGTTCTCTGCCAGAAACCCGTAACCGGGATGCAGGGCCTCGGCACTGGATGCGGCGGCGACCTCGAGGATCTTTGCAATGTTCAGGTAGGACTCTGCGGACGGCCCCGGCCCGACGTTCCATGCCTCATCGGCAAGGTCGACGTGCATGGCGTCGCGGTCCAGCTCCGAGTAGATGGCGATCGCTCGCAGCCCGAGGTCGTGAGCGGCGCGGATGACCCTGACGGCGATCTCGCCGCGATTGGCGATGAGGACGGATTTCACGCCGCGCATCCTAGGAGGACTCTCATCCGACCACCCGCCGAGCTGGGTCCTGCCAGCAGAACCGCTCCCTACAGTGGGATGTTGCCGTGTTTCTTCGGCGGCATCGATTCCCGCTTGTTGCGCAACATGGCCAGCGCTCTGACGAGGCGCGGCCGGGTTTCCCTGGCCTCGATCACGTCGTCGACGAGGCCGCGTTCTGCGGCGACGTACGGGTTGGAGAATGTGTCGTCGTACTCGCCGATGAGCCGCTCCCTTTCGGCATCGGGGTCCTCGGCGGCGGTGATCTGCCGTCGGTGCACGATGTTGACCGCCCCCTGGGCGCCCATGACCGCGATTTGTGCGGTGGGCCAGGCGAAAGCCACGTCGGCGCGCAGCGCCCGTGAATTCATCACCAGGTAGGCACCGCCGTAGGCCTTGCGGGTGATCACCGTCACCCGCGGCACGGTGGCCTCGGCGAACGCGTACAGCAGCTTGGCGCCGTGGCGGATGATGCCTTCGTGCTCCTGGTCGACACCGGGCAGGAAACCGGGCACGTCCACCAGGGTGATGAGCGGGATGTTGAACGCATCGCAGAACCGCACGAATCGCGCTCCTTTGATCGATGCATCGATGTCGAGCGTCCCTGCGAGTGCCGCCGGTTGGTTGCCGATGACGCCGACGGTGTAGCCGTCGAGCCTGGCCAGCCCGACGATCAGGTTGGGGGCGAAGTGCTCGTGCACCTGATAGAACTCTCCGTCGTCGACGATTGCGGCCACAACCTCGACCATGTCGTATGGCTGGTTGGGGGAGTCGGGCACGATCGTGGTCAGCAACTCGTCGGTTCGGTCGGCGCTGTCCATCGGAGTGAAGAAGGGGGGAACCTCCATGTTGTTCTGCGGGAGGAAAGAGAGCAGATATCGGACCTCCTCCATGGCGGCCCTGTCGTCGTCGACGACGAAGTGGGTGACGCCGGAGCGGGTAGCGTGGGCGTGGGCGCCCCCCAGTTCTTCCATCGTCACCTCTTCACCGGTCACGGTCTTGATCACCTCAGGGCCGGTGATGAACAAGTGGGAGGTCCCTTCGACCTGGAAGACGAAGTCGGTGATGGCCGGTGAGTACACCGCCCCGCCCGCACATGGCCCCATGATCACCGAAATCTGAGGGATCACCCCCGACGCTCTCACGTTGCGCTCGAAGATGCGGCCGTAACCGTCGAGAGCCACCACGCCCTCCTGGATTCTGGCACCACCGGAGTCCTTGATCCCGACCACGGGGACACCGTTGTCCATGGCAAGGTCGAGGACCTTGCAGATCTTGTCCGCCACCGCCTCCCCGAGGCTGCCCCCGAAGGCGGTGAAATCTTCGGCGAAGACGAACACCGTCCTGCCGTCCACGGTGCCCCAGCCGGTGATTACCGCGTCGCCGGGCGGCCGCTTGTCCTCGATGCCGAAGCCCGTCGCCTGATGGCGGACGAACATGTCGATCTCCTGAAAGGATCCTTTGTCGAGCAGCAGCTCCACGCGCTCGCGCGCAGTGAGCTTGCCCAGATCGTGCTGGCGGTCGACGGCGCGTTGATTAGCCGGCTCGAGTGCTTCCTGGCGCAGCTCGCGGAGGCGATTGATGCTGTCTTCGGTGCTCACGGCGCTCCCGGTAGGCTCCAGCTTTGACCCGCGACCCTGATCGATGGATACACATTACGCAAACATCGTGCTCGACTCGGTCGGATCGACACAGGATGAGGCTGCTGCCCGTTTCTCCGGCTCGCCACTGCTGGTCGTCGCCGCCCACCAGGCTGAGGGGCGGGGGAGGCTGAATCGGGCCTGGGTGCAAGCAGATCGCGCCATGTTCTCTTCGCTGGTGTACACACCGTCGGCTGTGCATCGCGGGCTCATTCCTCTGGTCGCCGGTCTGGCGGTGCGCGAAGCGCTTGCTACGACGTTCGGCGTAGAGGCCGGGCTCCGCTGGCCGAACGACCTCGTCGTCGGCTCGGACAAGGTCGGTGGGATCCTGGTCGAGGCAGACGATGAACGGGCGATCGTCGGGTGTGGTGTGAACCTGTGGTGGAGCGATCCGATGCCGGGGGCGGCAGGGGTGGTGCCGACGGATCCCGGGCCCGATGCGGCAAGCATGCTTGCCGCAGCATGGGTAGGCAATTTCTTGGATCGCGGCGAGGCCGCCCCCTGGGACCGGGAGGAGTACCGGGCGGCGAGTGTCACCATCGGTCGACACGTGGCCTACGCACGGGGGACCGGCATCGCGTTCGACATTGCCCCCGACGGCGCTCTCCTGGTCGATACCGGCGATGGGATCATCGCCATTCATGGCGGGGAGGTTCGGCTCCATGACCCCACTACGCTCTCGGGCGCCGCCGAGTCTGGGGAGTCACCGTGAGCGTTCTCAAGGGAGAGGGCACCACCGTCATCCTGTACGGGACGACGAATGTCACAACGGGAGGGCGCGCCTATCGGGGGTACCTGGCCCG
>BTQG01000056.1:0-15146 GCA_036985755.1 Acidimicrobiia bacterium
ACCACCGACGAGATCGCCGCGACCTACCACCCCTACCTCACCATGGCCGAGGGGCTGAAGCTGGCCGCCATCGGTTTCGGCAAGGACGTCAAGATGTTGAGCTGCTGCGCGGTATGAGTGCAGTGTCAACCGACCCGTCGACCAGGATGTGCTCGAAGGCATCGCGTCCAATGGGTTTGGTCGCCTCAATCGCTGGCGACGCACGAGTCTTGGAGAGGGGGTGAGCGGTGTGACACGCTTCATAATTCCTCGTGTGGCCCATTGCAGCGACGGCTGTAGGCCGCAGTCCTGAGCAGGACGCGAAACGGCTCACAACTCAATTCGTTCGGTCCGGTCGTCATCGATGACCGGACCGAATGCGTTGATGGCATCGTCGGGCGTAGCGGGCTCAGCCGACGATGCGGCAGGAAGAGATATCGCCTTGTGTTGTGTCGAGGAAAACACCGGCCAGATCGATCAGCGACGCAACCCGGGGTGACACGACCTCGTAGATGACTTCTCTTCCGTTCTTCGACGCCTCCACGAAACCGCACCAGGTGAGGCAGGTCAAATGCTGGGAAACCCTGCCCTGGGACAACCCGACCCTGGTGACGATGTCTTTCTGCGGCTTTGGTCCCTCCGCGAGCAGATACTCGAGGATCGTGATCCGAGTGGCGTCGCCGAGGGCGCGAAAGAGCCTTGCGGTCAGCTCGTCGTCCTCGAGTGGTATCGGCACCCGTTCGATAATTGCAGGGCGGCCCATTCATCACCTCGGCCTTGGTTGCTTTGGCTCGATCCTAACTCCGCAACACTCCAACCCCTGACAGCCCGGTGCCGACCCGCGACGCGACCGACCCCGGTATTTGGTGCCGCCATCATCGCCTACATCCCGTCTCTCGGTTAGGCCAACCCAGAGGATTGGCGTCGTCGGGGCGACACGTTGGAACGGCCCGATCGACACATTCATGGTGGTGGTCCCCGCAGCGGTCGGGTTCTCGACCACCGTCATCAGAGCGTGGAGATTCTGTGTCAGGGTTCTTCCCGCTCATCGGAGACCGGTGATCTCGATGGAGGTGCGATGTGACGAGCGCGACAACGAGTTCGGAGGGAGGCAAATTGGACGAGAACACGGACGTAGCTGCCGAAGCCCCATCGACCCTGATCGACTGGGAGGCGGAGCGGTTCCAGGCCGCGGTCGCCGAGCTGGGGTTGGACCGGGCGACCGTCAGCTTTCTCGAGTTTGCCGATCGCAGCCTCACCATCGAGATGCCCATCCATCGCGACGACGGCTCGGTGCAGGTTCTGCCGGCCTATCGCGTCCAGCACTCCCATGCCCTCGGCCCGGCCAAGGGTGGAATTCGCTTCCATCCCGCGGTCACCATCGAGGATGTCACGGCTCTGTCTCGCCTGATGACCTGGAAAACGGCACTGCACGGCCTTCCCTTCGGCGGGGCGAAGGGTGGCGTGCCCTGCGATCCGACGCTGATGTCGCGACGAGAGCTGCACGAAATCGCTCGCAGCTATCTGCTCGGTGTGCTGCCTATCGTGGGTCCCGAACAGGACGTGCTCGCGCCGGACCTAGGAACGTCGGCCGAGACCATGGGGTGGGTGCTTCGGGCCGCCGCCGATGCCGGTCGCCCCGATCCGAAATTGGTGACCGGCAAGCCGGTGATTCTCGGCGGTTCACACTTCCGCCAAAGTGCCACCGGGATCGGCGTGGCCCACATAACCGCGCTGGCGTTGGAGACGCTCGGCGCCTCGGTTGCGGAAAGCACCGTGGCCGTGGAGGGGTTCGGTGCGGTGGGACGGTGGTCGGCACTAGAGCTCTCTGAACGCGGCGCACGCATCGTGGGCCTCGCCGACATCACCGGATCGATCTATCGCGACACGGGGCTCGATGTCGCAGCCATCTCTGCGTGGGTGGATGCCGGCCGACCTCTGGTCGAATACCCCGACGCCGAGGTGTGGACCGGGAGCGTCCTCACCATCCCAAGCGATGTGGTCGTACCGGCGGCGCTCGAGGGCACGCTCACCGTCGACATCGCAACCGCAGCAGAGACGCGGCTCGTCGTCGAAGGCGCCAACGGTCCGGTGTCTCCGGCAGCCGAGCGGAAGCTCCGCTCCCGGGGCATACCGGTCGTTCCCGACACGATCGCCAACGGCGGTGGCGTCATCTCGTCGTACTTCGAGTGGGTGCAGAATCATCAGCGAACCACTTGGCCCGTCGAAAAGGAAAGGGCAAAGGTGCTTGGCAGGCTCGACGAGACCTGGAGCCGTTTCACAGACATCGAGCCGACCCGCTGGCGTCGCCATGCCCTGCGGCTCGCCATCCACCATGTCGTCGAGGCCCTCGATGCGGCAGGCAAGCTGGCCACCGTCGAGAGAGAGGCTCACCCCCACCACTGAGGTCGCCCTACGAGGTGGCGTGGGACGGGTCGGCCGGGGTCGGGCCGGTTGACCGGACGTTTTCGAGAGCCACCGGGCGCTGGTCCCGGCGGCAACTGTCGCCTAGGTGATAATCTTTCTCTTCTTCCACCGTCACCTGGTGCCCGGCCGGGCGACTCACCTGTACGCAGCAACAAGAGGAGGTTTGCTGATGGGGCTCTTTGGAAAGAACAAGGACGACGACACACCGACAATGAGCGGAGGCGGGATGGACATGACGCCGATGGTGACGATGATCGCGGCTGCCCCCGAGGCGCAGCGACGCGAAATGCTGACGGATCGTCTAGCGGTGTTTGCTTCCCAGGACGAAGAGAGCAGGGCGCGCGGAATGGCTGCCATGCTGACCGCGGCGCTCGGGCTGCCCGACGACGACTACGCCACGGTGGCCGCCTCCCGGCTCGCCGTGATGCTGGAGATGGCTCCAGAGGATCGGGCGGCGCTGATGGCAACCCATGCCGCCACCGTGAAAGGGCTCGAGGATGAGGCCCTCCGCCAGAAAGAAATGAGAACGACGAAGCAGGTCGTCTCTCAACTTCCGGACGAGCAGCGCGAGATGGTGATGGGCAAGATGCGCGAACTCGGCATGATGCCCTAGCTGGTAAACCAGACCGGGATGCGGTTCTTTGCCGACTCCGTTCTGGTCCTTTCTGTCATGTTCGGCCCCGGGGCAGACCCGGGGCGACGTGACGATGTCGCTCTCACCGAGAAGTGCCGCGCGCTCATGGAGGCTACGTTTCAGCTCGCGGGCTGATCGGGCATGTCCGCTGATCGGGCATGTCTGTGGTGCTCTCGGGATCAGCGGAGCCGAAGCGTTCTTGAACGGACTCGCTGGTTGTGCCCACGGTATGAGTGTCATGGCGCTTCGGGAGATAGCCGGACGGATCGATATTCGACTCAACAGGCTCCGTACTCGGGGGAGCAGCACCAAATCTTGCGCGGCGTCATGCGGCATTCGAGTGGTGAACCACACAGCGGGCAGTGGCTCAACATGACTGCGTCCGAGGATGGCGAGGACCGAAGCTGCGCACCACGGGAAAGCCCACGGGCGGTCACCCGGTGAGCCAGCCGATGAAACTCGCCGCGTCGGCAGCGTCCGATACCCACACGGCCAAAGCCAGATACGGCACGATCATCGCGATGTGTGCGATGAAGGGCACGAAGGGAAACCACGGGGGAAGCGCGAGAACCGGCATCATCGCCGGCATCGCCACCATCATGCCCAGCCACACGAATACTCCCCACGCGACTGCAAGGGCCCAATTGCCTTGACCTGCGATGAGGGCAAAGGCGATCCCGAACGAAACGCCGTTGACCACGTGCCACAGGTAGCCGGCGGCGCGAGCCCGGCCCATCAGCTGCGCATCGGTGCGATCGAGTATGGCGAAAGCGGATTTGGCGGCTCGGCGGAATTGGTGGAGCTCGACCCGCGGCAGGCCGCGGGGTTGGCCCGGGGCTTCTGCCACCCCTGCGGCGTCCATCGCTGCCATGACCGTTCGCCGATCGACGTCGGAGAGGTTGCCCAACGCGGCAAACTGCGCCTCACCGACTTGTTGTTTCCGCTCTTCATCGAGCGTTGCCACCGCCCCCATCATCGCGGCCGCCGCATTGACCCGCTGCCGTTCCGATAGCCGGGGAATCCGGCTGATGCGGGCGGCAACGAACTCCTTTACCGTGCCGGCGTCGACTACTCCGGCGATGACTTGGCCCATAACGTTGGCTTGAAGCTTGCCGGCCCGGCCGAAAGCCATGAAACCGAACACGACGGGCATGTCGAGGGGAAACGTGTTCGCTCTCACCCCGATGAGGCGAACGATGTCGAGTGCAATCGTCCCCAACAGGCCGACCAATGCGCCCCACGCCACGAGCTCGACGTAGCTGGAGTCCAAGACGGCGGCAACGGCGAGCAGTGCGGTCGAACCGATGACAAAGGCGACTCCACCTCGTTTGAGAACGTCGTGCGAGTCGATGTCGAGAATGCGATCACCCATCAGCAGGAAGGACGGCACCCCCGCCCAACCCAACAGCGCAAGCAACAGCACCCAGTTCATGGTTTCTCCCTTCGAGTCGAGCCTGCGTACTCAGTGGTCGGTGACCCGGAAAGGGGTCGCCGCCCGGTTGCGGATTCGGCCGAATGAGCGTGGTCCGCTTGTTGCGGCATGACCGGCGAAACTCCCGGCGCGCCGGGGGGCGGGCAGCAGTCGTGGTGATGTGGCACGAGCGGCCCCGTCTGACGGCGGGCGACGAGCATGGCGGCGATGGTGCCGAGGAAGGCCCCGGCCACATATGCGCCGATGCCGAGAGCGGTGTCGGCGCTCTGGAGGATCTCCATGAGCACGTAGAGATAGAGGAACGCCTGGGTCGCCTCCATCGAAGCTGCGGCAAGGGCCTTGCCCTTGGTGACGAGGCGGATCTTCCATGTGTTGACCGCGTAGGTGACGGCAACCGCCAACGCGATCGCCAGTGCTGCCGTCACCCTCCGCCCCCAAATTGCGGCTCGGCGGTGACTTGATGCCTCGACGCCGGTGACGGAGCCCACGGGAGGGTCTCGAAGGCATCGAACATCGCCGACGCTTCTTCGTACCCGGAGTCGATCATGACGTCGGTTTTAGACAGATCCGACATGGGCAGCTCGTCCTCGCAGGTCAATCTCACGTGGATGACTTCGAGGTTGTCCTTGGCCGCAGCGAACTCGATCTCCTGGCAGCGATGAGCCAGAATCGAGACCGACTGTAGGGCCACCGACAACGCACTCCGATAGTCATGGCGACAGGTGCACTGTCCACCGGGCTCGATCACGACGGCTTTGCGGATACCGCGTTGCGCGGCAACGTGGAAGGGAACGGGATCGGCGAGGGAGCCGTCGATCAGGCGCTCTCCGTTGACGATCACCGGAGGAAAATGGGCCGGTGCCGCCGCCGAGGCAAGGACCGCTGGAATGATCTCCCCGGCGTCGAGAGTCCGTGCCGCACCGCTTTCGAGATCGGTGGCCGCAACGGCCAACGGGATCGCGGTCTCCTCGAATCTCGTTCCGGGCAAGTGGGTCGTGAGCAGCGCTTCGAAGCCGTCGTTGGAGTAAGCGGACGGCCTGCCGAGCAGCACGGCCGCAAGGCCGCGAAGGCGAGGGAACCTGGTCCCAAAGAGACGACGTTCATCGGCATAGCGCCAGAGGTCGGTGAGGCGGCCGGCCCCTCCTACGTTCGGGTAGAACGCGAGATAGGCGCCGTTGATGGCGCCTATCGACACACCAAGAATGAGGTCCGGAACGAAGCCCGACTCGAAGAGGGCCAATACCGCCCCCGCCTGGGTCGCACCACGGTTTCCGCCTCCGGTGAGAATGAGGGCCCAACGGTCCTGGTGCGGTCTGAGTCGACTGATCCGGGCTGTCGGTTCATGTCCTTTCATACCTGTTTCGTCGTTCGGTGCGCCGTGTGGTGTCGCTGCCAGTGATCGGCCCGCTCGATTGGGCGACGAGGGGTGACCGACGCGCTCGAGCCCGATCCTGGCCGCCATGTTTGTGGCGGTGGCTTTGGTACCGGGGACTCGGGCTTTCCGGTCGGTCATCGGCTGGGTGATGCTCGAGGCCGTCGTGGCCTTCCCGGGCTATGCCGAGGCGATTGGAGTATCCATAGGGACCTGAGGCAAGCTCGGGTGCTGGTGACACCGAGCGGGCCCCGGGTTCACCCCACTCGCTGGTCCCGGGGTCTCGCTCGAGTCGGGCGGCATCGACGAAGGCCCCGAGGGCCGGCCTGGCCTCACGCAGCTGGGAGCCGGTCCATGGCGGCCATGAGGGCTTGTCGTTCCTGACTCGAGAGGGACATCATGACTTCGTTGCGTGTCGTTTCGACGCGTTGTCGATCGACTGTCGACAGACGGTCCAGGGCAGAGAACATCGCTCCGACGTGCCAGCTGCACTGTGTTGGTGGATACGCGGCAATGGTGCGGATGCGGCCTGTCGTCATCTTCCGTCGCGCCTCCTCTTCGAGGGCCGCGAGCATTCCGACCATGATGTTGATCGTTCCGATGAGCTCACGGCGCAACGCGATCGGCCGTGTCACGAGGATCAAGACCACACCGGAAGCGAACAACGATCCGCCGAGCAGCACGCCCCCGGGATTCGATCCGAGCTGCGGGGACATGAACCGACCCATGAACAGCACGACGAAGCCGTACATGTACGCCAAGATCGACAGGAACAGCCACAGATTCGAGTTGAACCGCTGGAGCGGGGTTTCGGTACCCTCCGACAGCGATCTTTTCCAGATCTCTCGCACGGCCAGCGATACCGCTCCCGCTCCAACAAGCGCGACCGCCACCCAGGCAAGCTCGGTTTGCGGACGGAGTCCGTTGGCGGCGAAGGGCACAACTCCCATGAACGCACTCAGGAAGCCATACAGCAATATTGCTAGCCCGACGACGAGCAGAGCCCATCGGATTGAGCCTTGCCACCGGGGCTTGTTTCCCAGGAATCGTGAGCGCCGCGCGAGCATCTTGGCTACGCCGCGGATGGGGATGATCGTGATGATGCCGAAAAAGGCGAGGACGAATCCCCACCAGTTCCATCGGGGAAGGCGCAACGCGTCCTGGAAGGAGATCAGCATCCCCACACCGACGAGGATGATGCCCTTGACGAGCATCACGCCACCCGGCAGGATCAGGTCCGGTCGAAAGTTGAACTTCGGGCCGACCTCGAGACCGCGTACGAACGACCCTTCGGTCGGAGTGCGAATGAGCCACACAGCCGAACCCCAGAACCCGATGAAGAGCACCGGCAGCAACAGCGCCGTTTCGGTGAGCGCCCACCCGGCTTGCAGGCTGACGGCAATGGAGATGAACAGTGGCATGAACAGCACTCCACCCACGAATGTTGCCGGCCGGTATCGCTGATAGGTTGCTCTCCCGGCGAACGGAAACAGCATCAGCGTCACAACGACGCTGATCAGGCTTATGCCAAGGATCGCGCTCCATTCAACGTTCATGGTGAACCGTCTTCCCGCTCCGTGCCCTAGCGACCACCGCCCACCAGGCAACTACCGGCACTGCGTAGGCAACGACAAGGAGCAGGATCGGGCCGCCGCTCGCTGCTTGCTTCATCGCAAGCCACCACGTGAGCATGGTCGCCAGGACCGCGAGGTAGGTCAACGCAAAGCGTACGGGTGTGGTCATGCATCGCCGCCCATGCCGAGGTGCGTCGGTGCGCGTCGTGTCTCCGGCGCGGAAGCCAACATGCCAACCATCCCGTTCACACTCGGCTGCCCGCCCTGGAAGGGGGAGGCAGGAACCGATGCCTTGGGCTCGGCCTTCGTGCTCTTCTTGAACCAACGCATGGGACCATCTCCCTTGATCGTCGTCCCGAGGATAGGTCGAACCGGCGCCGGGGCGGTGTCGCCCCACGCGAATGAATTGTGTCGTCTAGCCGACATTTCATTGACCATCAAGGAAGGAGTCGGTCCGAGCCGGGGCCTGTCCCGGCCCCGTCGGATCAATCCACCTGGAGACGATGGGAGATGATGGACCGCCGGGTGGGCTGATCCGCAATCATCGCATCCCCGGACGGTTGTCGCCGGGAGCGGTCAGAACCGGCAGCCGAACCGCGGGCACACCGCCATCGACGCTACCTCGGCGGTGTGGGCGGGTGGTGTCGCTGCGGGCGATGCCCGACGGCAGGGAATCCGGTCGGGATCGCGCCCGAATCACCCACGCATCAGGCCGGCTCGACGCGCAGTCTCCGGCCGACCGACACCTTCGGCCCCGCCGAACGACACACGATATGACAAGACGAGGGGCGTCTTGGAAGGACGTCTCAGAGGAGAGGAGGCAACAGATGGAATTCATAGTTCTGATCCTGCTGGGGGCGATACTTATCACCTATGGCTGGTACTGGGGCGGGGTGACCGAGAGCCGCTCCACTGCCGTGGCCGTCGGGGGCCTTTCCCTCGTTCTTGGAGGGATAGCGATCTTCAATCCCGGTGAGGCCGACGTGATCGTCTGGGCGGTGGCAGGCCTTACGGCCGTTTTCGGGCTCCTGGCCGCCGCCAGCGCCTATTGGGAGCAATCTCCCGACCGCACGTTGGGGCTGTACTCACTGCTGCTGGCCGTGGCCGCGCTTCTCTCTGTAGGAGCAGATGTCAACGCCACCGACAATCTGAATACCCTTGGCATCGCCGGGCTCATCCTCGCCGGGGTTTTCGCTCTGGTGTTTGTTGCAGGAGCGTTGGTCCCGGGGACTCGGGCATTTCGGTCGCTCATCGGCTGGGTGATGCTCGTGGCCGGGGCCGTCGTGGCCTTCCTGGGCTACGCCGAAGCGATAGGAATATCCGTAGGGACCTGATTGAAGCAAGCCAGCACCCGATCTCTCTGGTGGGTGCCGGCCGGCACACAGCGGGCCCCGGGGAACACCACTCGCTGGTCCCGGGGTCCCGCTCCATTGGAAAGCACCGTGATGAACGACGATTTGCTCGATCAGATCAAGACCGAATTGGCCGACCTGAGCGAAGAGCTGCCATTCAGTGACTACCTGACCCGGGTCGAAGAGAACCCACAACTCGCCAGGCTGTCGCATCAGCTGATATTCGATGTCGTGAACGCAACGGCCCAGCCTGGTTCCGAAAGGCAGATGTTTTCCGACCTGTTCGGCATCGAACCGGTCCTGCGTCGAGTCGTGGACTACTTGGCGGCAGGCGCTCTCCGCTTGGATGTTCGGAATCGCATCCTGTTGCTGGTCGGTCCACCCGGCTCGGGGAAGTCGACCCTCGTCAACCAGATCAAGCAGGCTCTCGAAACGTATACGCGCAGCGAGGACGGGCTGGTGTACACCATCAAGGGATGCCCGGTGCAGGAAGACCCGCTGCATCTGATACCTCCGTGGCATCGTCAAGAACTGCCGGTGTACGTGGAGGGTGATCTATGCCCGCGTTGTCGATGGTTTCTTCGAGAGGTTCACGGTGGGGCGGTCGCCGACATCCCCATCGTGCGGGTCATCTTCAGCCAGGCGGAAGGGATCGGCGTCGGCACCTTCGTGGCTACCGACCCTCGTTCGGAGGACCTCGCCAGGCTGGTGGGCTCTGTCGATCGGAGCCTGATCAGCGAGATCAGTGAGGACGCCCAATCTTCGGCTCGACGGGCCTTCCGGCTCGACGGGGAGCTCAACGCCGGTAACCGGGGCCTGACTGACCTCATCGATGTGTTCAAGATGGATCATCGATTCCTGTCCGTTCTGCTCACGTTGAGCCAGGAACACACCATCAAGCTTCACGGGCCGGGCACGCTCTATGCCGACGAGGTCCTGATCGCCCAGAGCAACCTGGCGGAGTTCGAGGCGCTGGTGGCCGACCCCACGGCGGTCGCCCTCGTCGACCGCCTCTACACGGTGCAGGTGCCGTATCTGCTGTCGGTACGAGACGAGATGCGCATCTATGACAAACTTGCCACCGGCGCAGCGCCCGGTGCTGCGCATCTTTCACCGTTGGCGCTGAGATTGGCCGCTACATTCGCCGTTCTCACCCGCCTCTTCCCACAGAGCCGCGACGGCTGGAAACCCATGGAGAGAATGCGGCTCTACGAGGGTGCCTACCTGCCGGGAGCCAGACCAGGCGAAGGCGAGCGGCTGCGATCGGCCGTCCCTGGTGAGGGCCTATCCGGCGTATCGCCACGCTTCATCGCCGAACAGCTCAGCCGGGCGACCGCGCACGCCGAAGCATGCGTGGGCGGAGCGAACATCATGGCCAATCTTGCCGACGGCCTGACCCGCATCCCCAACATCGACGAGGCGACGCGGGAGAAGTGGAGCGCGCTTCTCCCGGCGCTCCGCGAGGAGTACGGGCGGCTGGTTCGGATCGCGCTGCAAAAAGCTCTGGCAACGGACTACGACGAACGCCGGCTTGAGATCTCGCGCTCGCTTGGCAACGAGCTCGAGGCGTCGTCGGCAGAGTCCGATCCGGCCGAGTCGCCCACCCTCGTTCGCATCGACCGGGCTCTCAACGTCCCCCAATATCGCCGAAATGAGTTCCGCAAGCACTGGGTCGCTGTCAGTGGAAGCACGCCTCTCGAGTCTGAGCCCTACTTCGAGCAGGCTGTTGACGCTCTCCTTTTGCCCCGCTGGAACGAGGTGGCGCGGAGCCTGCGTGAGACTCCGATGAGCGACCCGATCCTTCAAAGACTTCGCGGTCAGGGGTTCTGCGAGGTCGAGTCTCGAGAGATTCTTCGCCTCGGCACCGAAATGGCTCAACCGCGACGTCGGATGCCGGGCCGGTCTCACTCCATTGAGCCCCATTAGCGAGCCGCCCGCGTCCGGCAGGCTACGGACTATTGAGCCTGTCCGCGACGCACCGCTTCGGGTCCGAATGCCTCGGGGAGCATCGCCTCGAGGGCGTGGGCTTCGGCCTCGCCGGTGGCGTCTTCGAGCACGATGTGGTGAACGCCGAACTCGTTCATGATCTGACGGCAGTTGCCACAGGGTGGGCAGGGCCCGCCGTCTGCAGCAGCGACTGCGATGCGCTCGATCTGGCGGCATCCGGCGGCGACCGCGCTCGCGATGGCGACGGCCTCGGCGCAGAGGGTCGAGGCGAAGGCGGCGTTCTCCACGTTCGTGCCGGTGAAGGTCCTGCCATCATTGGTGAGCACCGCCGCCCCGACGCCAAAACCCGAGTACGGCGCGTAGGCCGCACTCGCTGCCGCTCTCGCTTCGTCCAGCAAGTCGTGGTGTTCCATCATTGCCTCCAGCGGGTGGAGTCGGTCCAAAGACTCCGATTGGTCCTCGAACGATGAGTCGTCGACCGTAAAGAATGGGGTCGTCGAGCGACACCGATGAGCCGCTCGATCGTCAAACTCATCAAGGACGACGGCAGCGACGGGGAAGGAGCAGGCGCATGACGCTCGAGTCGTTTGTCACGGGGTGGCTGGGATCGGATCTCCCTGTTCGTTTCGAAGCGTACGACGGGACCGCGGTCGGGCCCGGGGATGCGAAGACGAGGGTGATCGTGCATTCCCCCGACGCACTGATCCGGATGGTGACGGCCCCCGGCGAACTTGGGGTCGGTCGAGCGTACGTGGCGGGCGACATTTCCATCGAGGGAGACATCTACGGCCTCTTCGAGTTGCGAGACCGGATGCCGGAGGTGAAGCTCTCCGTAGGTGATCTACGCGCGTTGGTGGACATCATCGGGGTGCGCAACCTGCGCCGGATCCCGCCGCCACCTGAGGAGCACCGACCGCGCGGGCGGCTCCACTCTCGTCGCCGCGACGCAGCGGCGATCTCGCATCATTACGACATCTCGAATGACTTCTACCGGCTCGTCCTCGGCCCGTCTCTCACCTACTCGTGTGCGGTGTTCACGGATCGCTCCGACACCTTGGAGCAGGCTCAGGAGAAAAAGTACGAATTGATCTGCCGCAAGCTGGATCTTGGTCCGGGGATGCGGCTGCTCGATATCGGCTGCGGGTGGGGAGGGATGGTGCTCCACGCCGCCCGACACCACGGCGTGGAGGCGGTCGGAGTGACGATCTCACAGCCGCAGGTGGACCTGGCTCGCCAGAGAATCGCCGATGCCGGTCTCGACGATCGGGTCGAGATCCGGCTGCAGGACTATCGCGATATCGACGACGGGCCGTACGAGGCGATCAGCTCGATCGGGATGTTCGAACACGTAGGTTTGGAGCGACTTGAGCAGTATTTCGGCTCGGTCGTCGAGCTGCTCGCCCCAGGGGGTCGTCTGATGAACCATGCCATCAGCAGAACCGACAATGCGCCCCTACGTCGGTTTTCGCGGCCAGGCTTCTCCGAGCGGTACGTGTTTCCCGATGGGCAGCTCCACGAGGTGGGGACGGTGATCACCGCGCTCCAGGATGGTGGTCTCGAGGTGCGACACATGGAGAACTTGCGTGAGCACTACGCCCTCACCCTGCGTCGCTGGGTGGCGAACCTGGAGGCAAACTGGGAGGCGGCGGTCGCCGAGGTCGGTGAGGGTCGCGCCCGTGTGTGGCGTCTCTATATGGCGGCGAGCTCGGTGCTCTTCGAGGCTCACGAGGTCCACATCGACCAGGTGCTCGCCGTCAAGCTGCCCGAATCTGGACGCAGCCGCTTCCCGCTGCGACCCGACTGGGAGCTGGCACGAGCAGCCGTTCGCTGATTACACCGCATCGACGGGAAGCGGGGCGAATGAGCCTCGTCAATATGCCCATGGCGCTGTGTTGACGGCTAGCCGAGCTCGGCGGCCTCCTTCCAGTTCTCGCGTGCCTCGTTGCCGGCTGCAACCGCGACCAGGAGTGCTGCGGCTGGGTCGGCCCACCACCACCCGAGCGCGGCGTTGAGCGTCAGCCCGCTCAGCGTTGCTGTGGCGAGGATCGCGTCGAGGAAGGTCATGGTCGCCTCCGAGCGCAACGGAGCCGAATCGAGCTGGCCGGCGACGCGCCGCTTCGCCGCAGCCAAGGCGAGCATGACGATGGCTGTGATTGCCAGGTAGGCGATCCCCCATGGCGACTCGCCGGGGCGTCGCCCGGTGACGAGATCACGCAGCGCGGTGAGCCCGAGAACGAGGGCCAGTGCTAGGAAGGCGCCGGCAACGAGACGGAGCGCAAGCGACGTCCGCGCCTGGCGCTCAACTCGGTGACGCGGCGCCAGGTACCACACCACAACGAGCGAGGCAAAGATCTCAATGATCGAGTCCGCGCCGAATCCGACGAGGGCCAGCGACGCCGCAGCGATCCCCAACCCGATGGTGAGCACCGCCTCGCCCACGTTCCAGGCAATGGTGGCGAACTGGAGGCGCAGGGCACGACCCTGCCACCGGTCATGCGCATCAGCTTCAAGGAACACCCGGCGATGTTCGCACAACGCGGCCGAATCTGACTCACTCGTCCCGTGAACTACCGAGCTCCGTGGTGAAGCGGCGAGCCGGGGAGGTTGTCCCCGTTCGTTCGCTACCGGTGGAGGTCGCAACCGTTGGTGACGCGATGTCTTCTCCCGCGGCAACGGCGAGTGGGCCTCATCGTGATCGGCCCGCCAATCACGCGCCCCCGAGAGATGACCATTGGATCGCCTCGCGCTGCGCGTAGCACTACCGCCCCCTCCGGTACGAGGAACTGTCGGAATTGCGACACGTTGAGAACTCGAGAGGGGCGACGGCTCGTTGAACGATGAGAAGCCTCGAACTCGTCGACCAAAGGGCGTACTCATGCGAAAACGGGTGGCGTTCCTTGTGGTGGCCGTAGCCCTCATTGCTGCTGCGTGTGGCGCCGTGGGCGATGACGACAGTTCGGCGGTGGGATCGGCGGTGGGATCCGAGGCGCCTAGCTCCTCCACCGTTACCACCTTGGATGCGCCTTCGCAGGTCGCAGCCGTCACCGGTGAGCTCCCGGAAGGTCCCTCGGCGCTGGACAACAAGCTCGACGCCTCCTTCCCCGACCCGTTGATCGACCCGGCGGATATTCTCTCCGGCGGCCCGCCGCCCGACGGGATCCCCCCGGTCGACGATCCCCAGTTCGTGACCGTGGCCCAGGCCGACGCCTGGCTCAACGACCCTGAGCCCGTCCTGGTCGTGGACGTCGACGGCGACGTGCGGGCGTATCCGATTCAGATCCTGATGTGGCACGAGATCGTCAACGACACGGTCGGGGGGGTGCCGCTGTCGGTGACCTATTGCCCGTTGTGCAACTCGGCGATCACCTTTGAGCGAACGGTGCGAGGCGTTGAGACCACGTTCGGGACCTCCGGGAGTCTCTACTTCGCCAACCTGGTGATGTACGACCGGGCGACGGAGAGCCTGTGGAACCAGCTCGATGGGAGGGCCGTCGTCGGTCTCCTCACCGGCGAGGTACTCAATCAGATTCCTTCCTCGATGGTGGCGTGGCGAGATTTCAAGGAGGCCAGGCCCGAAGCGATGGTGCTCGACCGGGAACGGACCGGCGCCAGTCGCCCGTACGGGACCAACCCGTATACAGGCCTCGACGACCCCAACGGGCAGCCCTTCCTGTTCCAGGGCGACATCGACGTGCGAGCCAAGGCGATGCAGCGTGTCGTTGCCATCGAAACCGAGAGCGAAGCGGTGGCGTGGGCCCTGGATGGGTTGGTCGCCGGCGAAGCAGCGGTGACCGACGGTGAGATCGACGGGGACCCGCTGGTGATCTTCTGGAAGGCTGGCCAGGCCTCGGCACTCGAACAGTCGGACATCGCCGCCGGCCGTGACATTGGGACGGTCGGTGTTTTCTCCTCGGTGTTCGATGGACAGGCCCTCACCTTCCGCGCCGCCGGAGACGTGTTCATCGACGCGGAGACGGGCACCACCTGGAACGTGCTCGGCGACGCCATCGACGGCCCGCTGGTCGGCGGTGCCCTGGAGCCGATCACCTTTGTGCGCACCTTCTGGTTCTCCTGGGCGGCGTTCCGCAGCGACACCGATCTGATCGAGGGCTGATATCGCGATCTGAACGCCTCCCCGCAACACCCGTGGCGCACCCGGGCTGGTCACCCCGAGGGGAGCGACTCGATCAGGTTGCGGAGCTGAGCGCCCCGGTGGCCTGACCGACCTCGATCAGGTGCCCGTCGGGGTCGCGCAGGTAACAACGGATCTCGGCTCCGTGATCGATCGGCGGGGTCAGGAACGTCGCTCCCTTGGCCGACCATTCCGTGTAGACGTCTTGGATATCGGCCACGCGAATGTTGAGGAAGGCACTGACTCGATTCGGGTCATCGGGCACGTCGAGCACGACGTCGGGTTTGTCCTCGGTCG
>BTQG01000057.1:0-14900 GCA_036985755.1 Acidimicrobiia bacterium
CGCACCTCGAGGGCGAGGGCGAGCTGGGAGAAGATCAGAGTCGTGAACAGGATCGTCTGCCACGCGGGATCGTCCAGGTTCCAGGCGACCACGCCGACGATCAGCGATAGGGCGGCCATCAGCGTCCCGAAGCCGCCGATGTAGGGCACGACTCCCCCACCGAAGATCGTTTCTGTTGCGGGTCGCGGTGGACGCTCCATGACGTCTTCTTCCGCCGGCTCGACACCGAGGGCAAGGGCGGGCAGGCCGTCGGTCACCAGGTTCATCCACAGGATCTGCAGCGGCAGCAGCGGGATGGGCAGCCCGAGGAAGGGCCCGATGATCATGACGGCGAGCTCGGAGGCGTTGCAGGTCAGCAGGTACTTGACGAACTTGCGGATGTTGTCGTAGATGACGCGGCCCTCTTCGACGGCGGCGACGATCGTTGCGAAATTGTCGTCGAGCAGCACCATGTCCGACGCTTGTTTGGCCACATCGGTACCGGTGATGCCCATCGCCACCCCGATGTCCGCCTGTTTGAGGGCGGGGGCATCGTTGACCCCGTCGCCGGTCATCGCGGTCGGGGCCCCGTCGGCGCGATAGGCGGCGATCAGACGCAGTTTGTGCTGTGGAGACACTCTGGCGAAGACCGAGGTCGACCGGGCGGCGCGGCGCAGCTCCTCATCGTCCATCGCATCGATGTCGGCGCCGATGACGAACGTGTCGTCGTTGCTGATTCCAACCTGCTGGGCGATGTGGCGCGCCGTCAGCGGATGGTCTCCTGTGATCATCACCGCTCGGATCCCAGCCGCCTTTGCCCTCGCCACCGCCGGTGCCACCTCGGGACGGGCAGGGTCCATCAGGCCGAACAGGCCGGTGAACACCAGGTCGTGCTCGGCGCTCTCGATGCTCGGCCGATCATCGCTGCCTCGCACCGCGGTCGCCAGGACCCTGGTGCCCTTCGCCGCCAGGTCCTCTGCGGCGTCGAGGATCCGTCTCCGCCACACATCGGTGAGCGCCTCGACACGTTCTTCGACGAGCACCCGGGTGCTGTGTTCGAGCACGGTCTCGACGGCCCCCTTGGTGAAGATGGCGAAGCCGACGCCGCCGCCGGTAACCGAAACCAGGGCGCCGAGTGACTCGGGTACGGCGTCGATCCTGTGCACCGTCGTCATCCGCTTGCGCATGGAGTCGAATGGGATCTCGTCGACCCTCGGGAAGCTGCTCTCCAGCTCCGGCTTCGACATCCCGAACTCAGCGGCGGCAACGACCAGAGCGGTCTCGGTCGGGTCCCCGATGGCGGTGATGTCATCTCCTGTCGATAGGGCTGCGTCGTTGCTGAGCGCCCCTGCGAGCAGCGTCGCCTGCAGGCTCGGGGCCACACCACCACTTGCCACCTCGTCGATCTGGAATGGTCCATGAGTGGCGCCGGACAGCTCGAGCCGTCGGTTGGCGACGTCGAGGACCGTCACCGTCATCCTGTTCTCGGTCAGGGTTCCTGTCTTGTCCGAGGCGATCACCGATACCGAGCCGAGGGTTTCGACCGCGGGCAAGGTCCGGATCAGCGCCCGACGAGCCAGCATCCGTTGTGCCCCGAGGGAGAGGGCGATGGTGACAACCGCAGGCATCGCCTCGGGGATGGCGGCCACGGCCAGGCTCACCGAGGTGAGCAGCATGACCTCGACGGGCTCACCCCTCGCCACCCCGATGGCAAACACGGCGGCGACGATGACGAGGGCGACACCGGCGAGGATCTTCGCCAATTGATCGAGACGCTGCTGTAGCGGCGTTCGTTCCTCTTCGATCGTCTGGATGAGGTCGGCGATCGTGCCCAGCTCGGTGGCCATCCCGGTTCCGGTCACCATCAGGAGACCGCGCCCCTTGGTGACGGTCGTGCCCATGTAGGCGACGTTGTGGCGGTCTGCCATCGCCCGGGTGTCGGTGTAGACCAGGAAGGCGTCTTTCGCCACCGGCGCCGACTCGCCGGTGAGCGGCGCCTCCTCCACCTCCAGGTTCACCGACTCCACCAGCCGCCCATCGGCAGGGATCACGTTTCCGGTTTCGATGACGACCATGTCGCCGGGAACGAGCGCGATCGCCGATATCACGATGGCCTCACCGCCGCGGATGACGGTGACTTCGGGCACAGCCATTCGCTTCAGGGCGGCGAGGGCTTCCTCCGCCTTGGACTCCTGGACGTAACCCATCGCAGCGTTGAGCACGATGATGGCGAGGATGGCCACCATCTCGATCCAGTCATCCAGAAACGCTGAGATAACCGCGGCCGCCACCAGAATCACGGTGAACAAGTCGCGGAACTGGGCGAGGAAGATCTGCCACCGCGACCGTCCGCCCCGCTGCTCGAGCTCGTTTGGCCCGAATTCAACCAGCCGGGCCCGTACCTGCTCGGGGGTGAGGCCGCGCCTGCCCGATCCAAGTCGTTCGGTCACCTCGGCTGCGTCGAGCTGATACCAGTTGATGGCTTCGGTCGTTGTCTCCGCGGTCATAACGGGCAGTCTCAAGTCGCAAGTCACAAGTCGCAAGTCGCAAGTCGCAAGTCCTCCTGCGTCTTGCGTCTTGGGTCTTACGACTCACAGCTCTCCCCATCGATCACCTTGCGCCAGGTCGATGATCGTCCACGCCATGCCGAGGGCACCGTCGCGGATGGCCGCCTCGCCGTCGGGTGTCAGCGTGTGGGCGGCGAACTCGCGCTGGTGGTTGGTGGCGGGCTCGGCGTGGATCGACAGCATCGGGTGCAGCGATGGGACCTCGTAGGAGACGTTGCCCATGTCCGTCGAGCCGGCCATCGCCGGGTCGAAGTCGGTCCCACGCAGCATCGGGCGGCCGAGTGCGTCCGAGTTCGCTACGTACAGCTCGGCCATGACCCGGTTTGGCACGATGTCGGTGTAGGGATGGCCGATCGGCTTGATCTCGACCCGGCACCCGGTGGCAAGGGCCGCGGCATCGAAACAGGCGACAACCTTGGCGTACACCTCGTCGAGCCGCTCCTTGGTCAGTGCCCGCACGTACCAGGCCAGCGACGTGTGCTCGGGGATGACGTTGGGAGCGCCGCCCCCGTAGGTGATGACCCCATGGGTCTTATCTGTGGGATACAGCGACTGGCGCAAGGTGGACACGTTGACATAGGCCTGCACCGCGGCGTCGAGGGCGTTGATGCCAAGCTGCGGCTCCGACGAGGCATGGGACGCCTTGCCGTAGAAGTCCACGGAGATGTGATTGATGGCGAGAAACTGACGGTCGGCGACGTCGTCGTTCGAGGGGTGGACCATGATCGAAGCCGCTGCATCGGAGAAGGCCCCTGCGTTGATCAGATCGACCTTTCCCCCGTGCATTTCCTCGGCCGGCGTGCCAAGCACGGTGACCCTGATTCCAAGCTCGTCGGCAAGGGGAACGAGGGCCGCACCGGCACCGGCCGCCGCTGTCGCGATGATGTTGTGTCCGCAGGCGTGGCCAACCTCGGGCAGGGCGTCCAGCTCGCAGCAGATGACGACCTCCGGTCCGGACGAGCCGATTCTTGCGGCAAAAGCTGTGTCGAGGCCGTAGGCCGGGTACTCAACGTCGAAACCGTTGCCGGCGAGGAATGCGACCACCTTTGCCGACGTCTCGTGCTCTTCGAAGGCCGTCTCCGGATGTTCATACATCCACCGGGAGATACCTTGCAGCTCCTCTTCCACGTCGTCGAAGGCCTGGCTCGCCACATCTTTTGCGGCCACCTTTGCCCTCCTTTCGTTGCTCGTTGGTAGCTGACAGAGAGGCTACTTGTCCGGCTGCCGGTTGGTGGCCGGCCATGAACACCTCCCCGCTCGATTGAGTTGAGGTTTCATCGCCGTAGCATGGCGACCGAAAAACAGATAGGAAGGCGCCGATGATCTCCATGTTGGGCTCGATCCCTTCGCCCCCGCAGAACACGCTTGATATCGGCCCGCTCACCATCTACTTCTACGGGATCCTGATCGCGATCGGGGTCATCGTCGCCGTCGTTGTGGCCAAACTTCGATACGCCAGATTCGGTGGTGTGGCCGAGCTCGTCGAGAGGGTCTCGATCTGGGCGGTGATCATCGGGTTCCTCGGAGCGCGAACCGGCTACGTCATCACCCACTCTGGGAACTTCACGGACCGTCCGTGGGCGGTCCTGTTCATCTGGGAGGGTGGGCTTGCGTTGTACGGCGGGCTCATCGCCGGAGCGTTGGCCGCCATCTTCTTGATGCGTCGCTGGCGGGGGGATGTCTTCGCGTTCGGTGACGCCGTTGCCATCGGTGTCCCGCTCGCCCAGGTGATCGGGCGCTTCGGCAACTACTTCAACCAGGAGCTGTTCGGCAGGCCTTCGACGCTGCCGTGGGCGGTGGAGATCGACCCGGTCAACCGCCCCTTCCAGTATGCCGACTTCGCCACCTTCCACCCCACGTTCCTGTATGAGGCTTTGTGGAACCTGCTATTGACGGTGGGGGTCATCCTGTGGTTGGAGCGGAGGGGGAAACTGTTCAAGGGATCGTCGATCGCCCTCTACCTCGTGGTGTACGGCACGGGGCGCTTCCTCATGGAGTTGCTGCGCACCGACACCACGTTCCGCTTTGCCGGATTGAGCCGGAACGGCTGGGTGTCGATGCTGGCAGTGGCGGTCGGGCTGGTTGCCCTGTACTGGTTCCAGCATCGCGGCGAGACCCGGACCCTGGTAGGGCCTCCGTCGTTCCTGGCCCCCGGCGAGGCGACCGTGGATGTCGCCGTATCGACCGGCACCGAGCCAGAGGACGCCGAATTGCCCAGCGAGGAGACCGCACCGCCTCGCGAGTGAGCCTCGCGTCTCTCCCACCGCGTGGGAGAGACGAAGACCTACGACCTTGCCTCCTACTCCTCCGGCGCGTCCGAGCGAAGCGCGGCGCTCGCTGTCCTTGTCGCCGCTCCATCCCCGGAGCCGTTGAACAGCTCGCCGATGGCGCCGAGCGACCCCAAGATGCCTGCGGTCTCGATGGGCAGGAACAGCTTGGTGGCCTGTCCGTCTGCGATTTCCGTAAGCGCCTCCAGGTACTTGATCGCGATCAGGTCCGGCGTCGGGTCGCCGTTGTGGATGGCGGCGAACACCCGCTCGACGGCCTGCCCTTCACCTTCGGCGACGGTCAGTAGCTGGAACTTCTCGGCGTCGGCGACCTCCCTGATCGCCTGCGCCTGACCCTCGGCTTGCAGGATCTGGGACTGCTTGACGCCCTCTGCGCGAAGGATCTCGGAGCGTTTCTCGCCCTCGGCCTCGGTGACCACCGCACGGCGCTCCCGCTCCGCCTTCATCTGGCGATGCATCGCCTGGGTGACGTCGACCGGTGGATCGATGCGCTGGATCTCGACGCGGACGACACGGGTCCCCCACACATCGGTTGCCTCGTCGAGGATTGAGCGCAGCTCGGTGTTGATGACTTCGCGCGAGGTCAGCGCTGAATCGAGGTCCATGTCGCCTATGACGTTCCTCAGGTTGGTCTGGGCCAGCTTGGTGGCCGCCAGGATGAAGTGGGCGACGTTGTACTTCAGCTTCACCGGGTCGGTTGCCTGGTAGTAGACGACGGCGTCGACGGTCACCACCACGTTGTCCTTGGTGATGACTTCCTGGGGAGGCACGTCGACGACCTGCTCGCGCATGTCGACTTTCTGCATCCTCTCGATGAACGGCACGATCATGTTGAATCCCGGCCCCACCGTCTTGCGGTAGCGGCCGAATCGCTCGACCAGACCCTTCTCGTGTTGCTGGACGATCTTGATCGCCAGCGCCACATAAACGACCAGCAGGACGATGAAGGCGACTACTACGACTGCTGCGGCTTCCATCTCAATTCCTCTCTCTCGACAACTTCTGCATCACGTTCCCGCCGAAATGGGCTCGACGACGAGCCGGGTGCCTCGCACCTCGGTGATCACGACTTCCTCACCGATGGGAATCTCCTCATCCCGGTCGGTGGTCGCCCGCCATTGCTCGGTATCCATCCGCACACTTCCGGTTCCTTCGAGGCGGTTGATCGACTCGAGCACGACGGCGTGTTTGCCCTGGAAGCGGCCCGCACCAGCCGGTTCTGGGCCGTCGCGCTGTTCTTGTTTGGCAAAACGCTGCAACACCGCAAGGAATACCACCGATATCACGACGAAGGTCACCAACTGGAGAGCAACGCCAACCCCGAGGAAGGCGAGGATGGCGGCGGCGGCGGCGCCGACGGCGAATGGAAGCAGGAAGAACCCTGCGGTGAGAAGCTCACCGATGCCGAGGACGACGGCAATCCCGACCCAAATCCACTGCCACTGATCAGTGTCCATCGTATCTCCCTTCGGTGCCAGTACGGCCATCACCGCGAAGGCGACCGCCAATGTTCCCATGGTCAACCAGATCCAGGTCGATGCGGACGACGAAGAGGTGGCGGGACCCCGCTGCTCGAGCGACTCGCCGGAAATCGCAGCCCACTCCGCGGCAAAGGAATTGAGATCGGTGCCCACGACGGCGTCGACGGGTTTCCCTGCGCTTGCGGCCGCGTCGAGGTGGGCGTGAAGCTCAGTTCGCATGTCGGCGATGGTCTGATCGGGCACCCCGCTGGCCTCCCAGACGCGGGTGCAGCCGGAGAGGACCTGTTCGATCGTGCGGTCAGTCATCGTCAACACCTCCACTCAATACCGACATCACACCGGTGCTCAGTGCCACCCACTCCCCGGTCCACCGTTCGAGGTGGGACTGTCCGTCTGCAGCGATCCGGTAATACTTCCTCGGAGGACCGCTCCCGTCGGCTTCAACGAAGTATCCCTCCACCATCCCGGTCTTCTGCAGCCGGGACAACGCCGGGTAGATGCTGCCTTCGCTGACCAGATGCAAGCCGCGCTCCTCCAGTTTTGCAGCCATCTCGTAGCCGTAACTCGGCTCCTCGGCGATCAGCGACAACAGGCACATATCGAGCACGCCCTTGAGCAGCTGCGAGCTGTGATCCACATCGACCCTCCGCGCGGAGACCGGGTGCGTCTCCTGGGTTTTCCTATATATCTTGCCACACATGATATCATGGAATGCCAGCGACGGCAAGTGCCATAACTCGAGGTGTAGATACCCTCCACCGCAGGAGGTACCACCATGGCAGTCCCGCAGGCTCCGAAGCGGACGATCGGCAGAAGCATCGGCGTTGTCGTCGCCTTTTTCATCGCGGCGGTGCTGGCGGTTGCTTTGTTGCTGGCGAACTTGCCGTCCTTCAACCTCAGTCTCCCCTCGTTCATCGTCGGTGAGCCCTTCGAGGAGGTGGGGCTGGTCGTCGTCGACGAGCTTCAAGAGCTGGCCGAGCTGACCACCGTCGAGATGGTGGAAACCACGACGATCCAACGGGGTGATGACCACGGGATCCTGAACCTCGCACTCGGTGATCGTCTCTTTCTTTTCGCGGCCGCAAGGATCGGCGCCGGAGTCGATCTCTCCAAACTGACCGAGGATTCGTTTGCGGTCAACCAGGAGACCGGCACCCTCGCCATCGAGATCCCGAGGGCGGAGATCTTCTACACATATCTCGATTCGGACAGCACGACCGTGCTCGACCGCGACACCGGGCTGCTCACCAAGGGGGATGATCAGTTGGAATCGGTTACCCGCGCCGATTCGGAGCGGATTCTCCAGGCACAGGCCATCGAGGCCGGCATCCTCGATCGGGCACAGACGAGCGCAGAGACCTTCCTGACCGGGTTCTTCACCAGCCTGGGATACACCGAAGTGGTGGTGAGGACGATCGTTTCGCCGTAGGAGGCTGCCGGCCTCCGGCAACACCCGCCACGGACTCCACAGGCGATCACCAGAAGTTCACAACTGGACCGGAAGCCGGGGAGCCGGAAGCCGCTGGTTGGTAGGCCTTTCCAGGCACGCGAATTCTTTTCGCAACGCGCGGTGTCGCCCTCTATTGTGTTCTTCGGGGCGGTGTTCTTCGGAACAGCGAGGGGCTGCCAAGCAGTCCAGCAGAGGGGAAGATATGCGAACGAGACACGATCGATTGCTCGATATGGCAGAGCGCCGCATCAGCCTGGGCGTCGAACTCGGCGTCATTCACCGCCACCTCGAGGACGAAGAACTCGATGGTGCAACCATCACCCTCGACGGCCGAAGTCTGGTGGACTTCAGCACGTGCTCCTACCTCGGGCTGAATCGCGATCCGCGACTCAAGGCGGGGGCAATCGATGCGGTGATGAGGTACGGAACGAGTTACTCCTCATCTCCGACCTATACCGCCCTTCCGTTGTACGAGACACTGGCAGAACAGCTGCGGCAAATGACGGGCGGTGCGGTCGCCATCGCGCAGACAACGACGCTGGCGCACATGGCGGCGTTGCCGTCCCTGGTCGGCCCCGATGACCTTGCCCTCGTCGATGCCCAGACCCACGACTCGGTCCACCTTGCGGCGGGCAACCTTCGTGGCAACGGTGTGACCGTGGAGTCCGTCCCGCACCGAGACGTGGTCTTCCTCGCCCACCGGCTGGCGGAGGTCGCCGGGCAGTTCAACAAGGTCTGGTACCTGGCCGACGGGATCTTTTCCATGTACGGCGACACTGCCCCCGTCGAGGATGTGGCGGCCTTGCAGGCCATCTATGAAAATCTGTATGTCTACTACGACGATGCCCATGGGTTTGGATGGTGTGGCAAGAACGGGCGCGGTCTCGTGCTGTCCCGGGTGCCGCTGAACGATCGCATGGTCGTTGCCGCTGGCTTCGCCAAGGCTTTCGGATCACTTGGGGCGGTGCTCGTCTTTGGCGACGAGGAACTGGCGCACCGGGTTCGGCTCGTCGGCGGACCGTTGACCTTCTCTGGGCCCATCCCTCCGCCCGATCTTGGCTCGGCGGTCGCCTCGGCCGATATCCATCTCTCGGCCGAGCACCAGGAGCTGCAGGCCCGACTCATCTCGGACATCGAGTTCATGCGCTCCGAGGTGGTGCGTCTCGGTCTGCCCGTGGTTTCGATGGAGGCAACCCCGATCTGGTTCGTCAGGGTCGGATCACCTGGCCAGTCCGCCGAGATGATCCGCAGACTCATGGTCGACGGGTTCTACCTCAGCATTGCCGCCTACCCGGCGGTCCCCGTCGGACAAGGTGGCGTTCGCTTCAACCAGTCTCTGCACCACAGCCGGGAGCAGCTCACCGATCTGCTCGAATCTCTTTCCCATCACCTGCCAGAGGTGGGCGCCGAGCCGCACATCGTCATCGACCTGCGCGACGAGGCGCTGGCGCTGCTCGAAGAAAGCGACTCCGATGGCGCCGCAACCGACCCGGCGCACCGCCGCTCCCTGCCCGCTCACCGTTCCTGATCTCGCTACACCAGAGGCGGAATGGCGCCGATAGCGTTCGAATGCGTTTGACGGAAGTGACCCGCGCCGGGCTTGCGCAGGTTAGAGCCCGCGTCCCCCGGTACGCGTTCGTCGTCTTCGGGGTGATCGCCCTGGCTATCGCTGTCGCAGCTCTCGGAGACGCAGAGACCAGACCGATTGCGGGAATGGTCGGGATCTTCGCCGGCCTCAGCGCGGCGGGGTTTTCCTTCGTGCGCAAGGCACGCAAGGTCGACCCGGAGGAGCGCCGGGCGTGGGCTCTGGTTGGCGCCGGGTTGATGATCGCCGCACTGGGGGTCGTGGTGCTGGCCCTTCAAGTCACCATCACCGGAGACGCACCAACCTTTGGGCCAATCGACCTGTTCTTCCTGGCCGGGTACGGCCTTGCCATCATCGGGTTCGCTTTGTTGCCGCACACCGCCGGCAATCTTCTGCAGCGGGCGAGGATCGGCCTCGACGGCCTCATCGGGGCCATCTCGATTGCGGCCCTGTTCTGGGTGCTGGTCCTCGGCGGGATCGTCGCCGGTCTCGCCCGGGCTCCGATCTGGCAACGAGTGATCGGTTCCATGTACCCGCTTTTGGACCTCGGCGTTGTCGTGGTCGTCATGATCGCGATCGTGCGGCGGTCCAGTTATCGATTCGATCCCCGAATGGTGCTGTTCGCGGTCGCCATGTTGCTGCAGACCGTTGGCGACGTGAGCTTCCTCGTCTCAGGAGTGGGAAGCAGTTTTGCCGAGGCCGAGCCTCTGTACGTGGTGTTCCTTCTGGCGGCTGCCGCGTTTCTGGCAACCGCACTGATCGTCGATATCGAACCCGAGCCGCGAGATTACGCCGATCGAAGCACGTCGTTGTGGTCGGTGATGGCGCCGTACACCGCGGCGGTCGCCATGCTCCTCGTCCTGGTCAGCCGCATGATCGATTCCAACTTCGACACCGGCGACCGGCTGCTGCTGATCGCCACGTTCCTGGTTGCCATCCTGGTCATCGGTCGGCAGGCACTGGCCATTCGCGAGAACCGGGTCTTGATCGAGCAACAGCGGACCGACCTGGTCTCGTCGATCTCCCATGAGCTGCGCACGCCATTGACCGCCATGCTCGGTTTTCTGTCGATCCTGCATCACAACGAGGTGGAGGGGCCGCGGGAGCGCGCCGAGTTGATCGAGGTCGTCCACCATCAGGCGAATTACCTGGCAAGGATCGTCCAGGATCTGCTGCTGCTCGCCGACGGAGATCCGAGCGGCATGTCGTTGACCATCGGCGAGGTCAATGTCGGTGGCACCATCGAGCATGCGCTCAATGCCACTTCCATCGACCACGATCGCGTTGTGGTCGACGCACCGAAGGAGCTGATCGCCCACGTCGACGGAGAGCGCCTCGAGCAGATTCTCGTCAACCTGATCACCAACGCCCATCGTTATGGCGGGAACTCATGCCTGATCAAGGCGTACGCCCACGGTGGTGCCCTCGTCGTCGAGGTCCATGACTCCGGCGCTGGTGTACCCAAGAAGCACGAGCTGGTGATTTGGGAGCGCTTCGAACGCGGCCCAAACCGCTACAACAGCGTGGTCCCCGGCACCGGCATCGGTCTCGCCGTGGTGAGGGCCATCATCGACGCCCATGGCGGCAAGGTGGGATACCGGCGCTCCGAGGAGCTCGGCGGCGGTTGTTTCTGGGTCGAGCTACCGGGACGCATCGACACCGAGAGGGCGCCGGCTCGGATCGATCTCCGCAGCCCGACCGTGGTGAGCTAGGAAGAGTCGTCGGTCATCAGCAAACGTGTTCACACTCACTGATGGCTGAAGACTGAGGACTGTGGACTGGCATCCGCGCTAGGCCTTTTCAAAACCAAGCCCGTCACCGTCGACCATGACCCGGATTGAGTCACCGTCGGCGATCGATCCTTCGAGCATCTCGAGCGAGAGAGGATCGGCGATCGCGGTCTGGAGCAGCCGCTTCAGCGGCCTCGCCCCGAACACAGGGTCGTATCCCTTCTCGGTGAGCCAGGTGGCGGCCTCGTCGCTGAGGTCGGCGGCGATGTTGCGGTCGGCCAGGCGTTGCTGCAGCCCTCGGAACTGGATATCGACGATCTTGCGCAGGTCGTCTCTGGACAACCGGTGGAAAACAACCGAGTCGTCGATGCGGTTGAGGAACTCAGGTCGAAAGTGTGCCGCCACGGCTTCCATGACGCGACCTGCGATGGTCTCCTCACTGAGATCCGGGTTCATGAACTCGGATCCGAGATTCGAGGTCATGATCAGAACCGAGTTAGAGAAATCCACGGTTCGACCCTGCCCGTCGGTGAGCCTGCCGTCGTCGAGCAGCTGCAACAGGGTGTTGAAGACATCGGGATGGGCCTTCTCCACCTCGTCGAGCAGGATCACCGAATAGGGTCGCCTGCGAATAGCCTCGGTGAGCTGTCCGCCCTCGTCGTATCCGACGTAACCAGGGGGTGCTCCGATGAGCCTGCTGACGGCATGTTTCTCCATGTACTCAGACATGTCCACCCTGACCATGGCGCGCTCGTCGTCGAACAAGAACTCGGCGAGGGCCCGCGCCAGCTCGGTTTTGCCGACGCCGGTCGGCCCGAGAAACAGGAAGGAACCGATTGGCCGGTGCGGGTCGGACAGCCCGGCGCGGGACCTTCGAATGGCATTGGAGACCGAGGCCACCGCCTCGTCTTGACCGACAACGCGATTGTGGAGGTGCTCCTCCAGGTGGACGAGCTTCTCCACCTCCCCCTCCATGAGCTTGGACACCGGTACTCCGGTCCATCGACTCACTACCTCGGCCAGGTCCTCCTCATCGACCTCCTCCTTGAGCATGGTCATTTCGCCCTGAAGCTCGGCGAGCCGCTTTTGCTGTCCCTCGAGGTTCGCCTCCTGCTCGGGCAGTTTGCCGTATCGAAGCTCGGCGGCTTCCTGCAGGCTCCCCGACCGCTCGGCTCGCTCAGCTTCCCCCTTGATGTCCTCGATCTGCTGTTTGGTGGCCCGGATGGTGGCGATGGCATCCTTTTCCAGCTGCCAGTGCGCGGTGAGCCGATCGAGGTCCTCACCCGAGTCGGCCAGCTCCCGCTCGATGACCTCCAGGCGGGCTTTCGAAGGGTCGTCGGTCTCCTTCTGCAGGGCCTGGCGTTCGATCTCGAGCTGACGAGTCCGCCTGATCAGCTCGTCGATTTCCTCCGGCATGGAGTCAATCTCGATTCGGAGGTGGGAGGCGGCCTCATCGACGAGGTCGATCGCCTTGTCCGGCAGTAGGCGGCCGGTGATGTAGCGGTCCGAGAGCACGGCGGCAGCCACCAGCGCGGCATCGGTGATCCTGACACCGTGGTGCACCTCGTAGCGTTCTTTGAGGCCGCGGAGGATGCCGATCGTGTCTTCGACCGATGGTGGATCGACCAGTACCGGTTGAAAGCGCCGCTCCAGGGCGGCGTCCTTCTCGACATATTTGTGGTACTCGTCGAGCGTGGTGGCGCCGATCATGCGGAGCTCCCCACGAGCGAGCATCGGCTTGAGCATGTTGGACGCATCCATCGAGCCTTCGGCGGCGCCGGCGCCGACCATGGTGTGCAGCTCGTCCATAAAGGTGATGATGCGTCCTTCGGAGGCTCGAATCTCGTTGAGAACCGCCTGCAGACGCTCCTCGAATTCGCCGCGGTACTTGGCGCCGGCCAGCAGACTGGCAAGGTCCAGCGCCACGATTCGCTTGTTCTTCAATCCCTCGGGCACGTCACCATCGACGATCCGCTGCGCCAGCCCCTCGACGATCGCCGTTTTTCCCACCCCGGGCTCGCCGATCAGGACCGGGTTGTTCTTGGTCCGGCGCGACAGCACCTGGATAGTCCTCCGGATCTCTTCGTCCCTCCCGATCACCGGATCCAGCTTGCCGGCTCGCGCCTGGGCGGTCAGATCGCGTCCGTACTTCTCCAGGGGGGCGAAGGTGTCCTCCGGGTTCTGCGAGGTGACGCGTTGTGCGCCCCGCACCTCGGTGAGGGCGTTGAGGATGGAATCCTTGGTGATGCCTGCATCACGCAGCGCCTCCCCGGTCGGGCTCGTGGACGATGCCAGGGCGAGCAGCACGTGCTCGACGGATACATAATCGTCTTTGAGGGCCTGCCGTTCGGCGTCCGCAGCGTCGAGGATGCCGACCGTCGCCGGGGAAAAGGTGATCTCCCCCCCGCCGACGAGGGTCGGCAGCGCGTCGAGCGCATCATCGACTGGACCGCGTACATCGGTGGCATGAATCCCGAGTTTGGCGAGCAGCGGGTAGATGAGCCCATCGGTCTGGGCGAGCAGCCCGACGAGCAGGTGCTCGGGCTGGACGTACTGGTGGTTACGCTGCGCCGCGATGTCGCGAGCGGCAAGGATGGTTTCTTGGGCTCTTTGGGTAAAGGTGTTGAGATCCATGATCTGGGTACCGAGCGCAGGTCTCAACCTAGACCAACCCCGGTATGGGTTCTTCTATGCTAGAAAACTTGAGTATAGATATATTAGATCTGTGGATCGACTAGTGGCGGGCGATGGGTGGAACCGGGGGTGACGTTCACCGAACGCGGCGGATGGTGGGTGGTCGGGCAGCTGGCGCTGCTCGGCCTCTACGTCTTGGGCCTGCTCGGCACCGATCCGGTGAGCGAGGGGGTGGCTCTCGGCTTCGCCAGGGGCAGCGGGCTGGCCCTCATCGCTGTGGCCACCGTGATCGGGTTGTGGTCGCTCATCCTCGTTCGACGGTCACTCTCTGTGTTCCCCGCTCCCACCGACAACGCCTCGCTGATACGGAGAGGGCCCTTCCGTCTGGTTCGGCATCCAATGTACCTGGCCGTCGTGCTGGGCACCGTCGGGCTGGCGCTGGCGGCGTTGAACCCATCGGCGCTGGTGGTTGCCCTTGTTTTTGTGCCCTTCTTCATGGCAAAGTCCGGACACGAGGAAGATCTGCTGATGGATCGGTTTCCCGAGTACCGTGAGTACCGCTCCACGGTCGCCTACCGGATCATCCCGTGGGTTCTTTAGGGAATACGGACCACGTATTTCGTATTGGGTATTTCGAGAAGACGGACTCCGGCCGAAGTTCGGGTAGGCCGCGAGCTGAGGAACGATGAGGATGAACCATGGCTAAGGCAATCTGGAACGGAGCGGTCATCGCGGAGAGTGATGACACCATCGTCGTCGAAGGCAACCACTACTTTCCGCCCGAGTCGGTGAACCAGGACTACCTCACAGAGAGCACCGCCCAAACCGTTTGTCCGTGGAAGGGTCTTGCCTCGTATTACGACGTGGCGGTCGACGGTGATGTGAACGCGGCTGCCGCCTGGTACTACCCCACCCCGAGTCAGGCTGCGGAACAGATCACCGGCTACATCGCTTTCTGGCGTGGTGTTCGCGTCGAACGGTGACGAGAGTCGTCAGTCTTCAGTCATGAGCCATCAGTCTTCAGTCGTCAGCCAGACCTGGCCATCTGTGTGGTCGCCGGCAGCTCCACCGTCCTAGGCTGCGTTTCTCCCAGGGAGGCCCATGTACCCGCTCAGGATCATTGAGACCGAGCGCGACGGTTTCGAAGAAACGGTCGTCGAGTTATGGCGAGAAAACGAATTCGTCG
>BTQG01000058.1:0-14662 GCA_036985755.1 Acidimicrobiia bacterium
CGTCGTCGACGACCGGCTGGGGGTCGGCCCTCCCCAGCGACAGGATCGCCGAGGTGCCGAGCGGGATGATCGGGGTTCCGAACCTGCCGCCGACCGCTCCGATGTTGGAGACGGTGAACGTCTGCCCGCGGCTGTCATCGGGTGACAGACGGCGGGCCCGGGCATCGTTGGCAAGGCGGACGACCTCACCCCCGATCTGTTCAACGGACTTCTGGTCGGCGTCGTGGACGACGGCGACGAGCAGGCCCTGTGGCGCGTCGACGGCGAACCCGATGTCGTAGAAGCCTCGCTCGACGATGTCGGTGCCGTCGACGACTGCGTTGAACAACGGGTGGGCGGTCAGCACCGGCAGGACGCGGCTGATGATCAGGGCCTCGAGCGGCATTTTGCCCAAATCGTCCCTTGCGGTGAGCAACGGTTGGGCCAGAGCCTCGCCGAACGTGGTCACATGCGGGATCTCCCGCCACGAGCGGGTCAGCCGATCGGCAATGGTCTTGCGCACCGGGCTCATCGGGGCCCGGCGCACCGGTCGTGACTCACCGGCATTGCGCACGTCGGCTTCGGTGATTCTGCCCCCCGGCCCCGTCCCCTCGACGGTCGCCAGATCGACACCGAGCTCCTTCGCCAGTTTGCGCACCAGCGGCAACACCTGGGGACGCGGGGCGGATGCTGCGGGTGGCGCTTCTTCCAGGGATCCGACGATCGGCGGCGCATCGGCGCTCGGTGGCCGGGCGGGCGCTTCTGTCCAGATCTCGCCGGCCTCGCCGATGACGGCGAGCAGCGAATCCACCTCGATCGTCACTCCCTCCCCTGCGCCCTGATGGAGAAGGGTGCCGGCGAACGGCGAAGGGATGTCGACGACGGCCTTGTCGGTCTCGATCTCGACGAGGGGCTCGTCGAGCCCCACCGCTTCACCAACGGCCACGTGCCAGGAGACAACCACCGCTTCGGTCAGTCCCTCCCCGATATCGGGCAGGTGGAACTGATGGGCCACGCCTACGTCTCCATCACGCGAGATACCGCGGCCACGATGCGGTCGACCGACGGAACGTAGTGTCGCTCGGCTCGGCGCAGCGGAACCACGGTGTCCCACCCGGTCACCCGCTCCACCGGGGCCAGCAACGAGTAGAAGGCGTTTTCGTAGATCTGGGCGGCGATCTCGGCCCCGAAGCCGGCGGTGCGCGGTGCTTCGTGGACGACGACGGCGCGTCCCGTTTTGGTGACCGACTCCAGAATGGTTTCGCTATCGAATGGCACGATGGTTCGAAGGTCGATGAGCTCGACGTCAACGCCGTCTTGTGCGAGCTCACTCACCGCGGCGCGGGCCTCGCGCATCATGGAACCGTAGGCGATGATGGTGACGTCGCTGCCCGGCTTCTCCACCATCGCGGTCCCGATGTCGACGGTATACGGCTCTTCGGGCACCTCGCCGCGGGCGGAGCGATACAGTCGAATCGGCTCGAGGAAGATGACAGGGTCCGGGTCGTCGACTGCGGCCAGCAGCAGGCCGTAGGCATCGTGCGGGGTGGAGGGGACGACGACCTTGAGGCCGGGGATGTGGGCGTACAGGGCCTCGGTCGATTCGCTGTGGTGCTCGGCGGCCCCGATTCCCGCTCCGTATGGCACCCGGATCACGAGCGGCGCGGTGAACCGGTGCCTCGACCGGTTGCGAATTCGGGAGACGTGGCTGATGATCTGGTCGAATGCCGGGTAGCTGAATCCCATGAACTGGATCTCGGCGATGGGGCGGAGACCGGCGATGGCCATGCCGTAGGCGGCGCCCACGATCCCCGCTTCCGAGACCGGTGTATCGATCACCCGATCGGCTCCATGTTTTTCGAGCAGCCCATCCGAGACCCTGAACACGCCGCCGGTCTGACCGACGTCCTCGCCCAGCAACACGACCCTTTCATCGGTGAGGGCCCGGTCGAGTCCGGCGTTGAGCGCTTGTGCCATGTTCAGCTCTGTCATGTCGAGCCCGTCTCCGCTGCTCCTGTTCGCTGGGTCGCCAGCGGTTGCGGCATCTCGGCGTACATGGCGTCGAAAATCTCCCCTGTGGTAAACGGTTCGAGAGACTCTGCCTCTTCGACGGCGGCCTCGATTGCCGCGGTCGCCGCCGACTCGATCCCCTCCTGCCACTGCTGGGACCACAGCGCGGCGGCCTCGAGATAGCGGCGAACCCGCTCCAGTGGGTCCCGCTCTGCCCATCGTGCGGTGTCCTCTGCTGATCGGTAGCGCCCGTCGTCGTCGGCCGTGGTATGTCCCTGGATCCGGTGTGTCACCGCCTCGATCAGGGTTGGCCCCTCCCCTCGTCGCGCTCGGTCCACGGCTCGGGCTGCAGCGTCATACATGGCCAGTACGTCGTTGCCGTCGACGAGTTCCCCCGGCATGCCGTATCCGTCGGCTTTCTGGGCGATGGTCTCGGACGCGGTTTGTCCTGCCGTTGGCATCGAGATCGCCCAGCCGTTGTTCTGGCACACGAAGATGGTCGGCGTTCGATAGACACCGGCGAAGTTCATCGCCTCGTGAAAATCGCCCTCCGAGGTCGCCCCATCGCCGAACATGGTCATCGCCACCGCGTCGGTGCCCTTGAGGCGCTCTGCCCAGCCAAGCCCGACGGCGTGGACCATGTGTGCCCCCACCGTGATCGACGGCGGCAGCACGTTCACCCCTGCGGGTGGATGTCCGCCGCGTTCGTCGCCGGTTCGGGTGAGCAACAGTTGGGTCCACGGATAACCCCGGCTGTGCATGGCGGCGGCGTCCCGGTAGGTGGCTACCAGCCAATCGCCCGGCTCGAGCATGGCAACCGCACCGATCTGGGCAGCTTCCTGGCCTTCGTAGGGTGCGTAGGTGGCCAGCCGGCCCTGTCGCTGCAACGCCGTCGCCTTGTGGTCGTAGATACGGGCGGTGACCATCGCCGCGTAGAGATCTCTGATCGACGCGTCATCGACCGGTGATTCGCCTACCAGGGACCCTGCGGTGTTGAGGATCTGCAGCATCTGCATCATGATCGCCTCGGAGGCTAACGGTGCGGATCATCACAACGATATCGAGGAAGACCCGAGCCGTTCGATGAGGCCGCGCAGGTAGGCCGCTTGGCCGGCGTGCTGCAGGTCGTCACCGATGACGCTGACCAACCGGACCCCAACCGACACCGGTGGGTCCCATCGGGGGTCGATGATGCGCTCCAGCTCATCGGCGTCGATCGTATCCAGATAGGCCAGGGTGCGGTCGTGCACGGCGTCGTGGTATTCGCGGAGGTCCTGTGCCGTCGTCCTGACGGCGCCGACATCCTGGGTGGTGTGGCCGTAACCGGTGTTTGTCGGGTCGGGCTCCATGGCGAACCGTTGTGCCCAGGTGATCCATGCCTGCTCGCGCCCCGCGATCTCTGAGATGTGGTCGTCCTGGACTCTGGTCAGGTGCCACACGAGCCAGCCGATCGAATTGGCGTCGGGGTCGGGTCGGAAGGCGAGGGCCTCGGCGTCGAGGCCTTCAATCACGTCATGCACGATCCGGCGGATCCGGCCGTAGGCATCGACCAGAACGTCGTTTGTGTCCACACCACCTCCCTATGTTGGGGTGAGCGTAGAGGCACCGGCATCTCCAGGAACTCGAGCGAGCCGGATTGGTCCGCTCAGAGCGCGCCGGACGGGAGACCCGATTCTCGCTCAACGCCGGATCGTATGGCTGGACGCCCGCGCCGAGAAGTGGGATCGCACACTGGGCCGTCTCAAGCACCACGCCGAGTCGGGTCCCGGGGTATGAGCCGCTCCCCGGCCCGGATCTCGATCGGGAGCGAGTTGCCAGGAGGGGCGAGAGGGCACGACCACCGGTCATCCCAGACACAAGAAGGGTGGTAGCTGAAGTTGAAGTCGAGCACCAGGGCGTCGCCTTCCTTGCCGAGGTCGGCTCCCTTGGCGCCGTCGAGCAGGTATCTGCCTTCGCCGTAGGTGGTGCTCAGATTGGTGAGATCGCGAAACGGGAGGAATACCCCTCCTCCGTAGGAGTCGAGCCAATACAGGTTCAGGGCAAACGGCTCGCCGTGGATGGCGCTGCGGGCAACGCAGAAACGGATGAATCCGGTCGTGCCGCCGCCGCTGTTGTCGATGAGGGTGACGTCCTCCTCGATCGTATCGATTTCGGCCAGCACCCTCCAGGCAGGGTCGTACTCGAAAAACGGACTGCCGCCGAAGCTGAGCCGGTCGTCCGCCGGTACCGGGCTCTGGTCGTGGGAGGCGAACAGTTCGTCCCGCCCCTTGCGCCAATCAGCCCAGGCATCGGCGGGGTCCGTCGACTTCCTCACGGCGGCGTACAGGTCGACGACCTGTCGCCGATAGTCGGCTAGTTGCGCCTTGTACACGGGGTGAACCTCTCCGTTGCCAACATGTGGATCGACCGGGGTTCGGCCTTCTCCGCTCGTGCTGAGCAATCCTCCAGCGGGCCGTCGCTGCCGGGAGAAACCGAGTCACGGCACCATTCGAGCGAGCGGCGGCCTGTAGCACTCGTCATTGTTCAGCATCCTCCTAGCCGAGCACCGTGGCCAGGTCCTCGATGAGATCGGACGGGTCTTCCAACCCTACCGACAGCCGGAATATGCCGTCGCCGGCGTAGCTGCGGTATGAGGCCAGCTGGTCGCCTTCGAGGTGGTAGGAGGTTGCCATCAGATCGGCCGTCGACAGCCAATAGATCAGGCTGCGATGGTGGCCGAGGGAAACGGCGTAGTGGATGACCTCGAGCCCCTTCATCATCATCGCAGCTACATCCTCACCGCCCGTCACCTGAAACGTGACCATCCCTGAGAAGTTCTCCATCTGCTGCCGCGCCAGCTCATGCTGGGGGTGCGACTCGAGCCCGGGATACACCACAGTGCCCACCGCATCGTGGTCCTCGAGCCATTCGGCGATGGCAAGGGCGCCGGCCTCGTGAGCCTCCATTCGCAGGCTCAGCGTCGCCATCCCTCGCGCGATCAGCCAGGCGTTGAACGGGCTGAGCACACCGCCATAGTGGATCGTGGCCTCGGTGCGAAGGTGGGAGATCTCCTCTCGGTTCGACACCACGGCCCCGCCGATGGCGTCGCCGTGGCCTCCCAGGTACTTGGTCAGCGAGTGGATGACAAAATCGGCCCCGAGTGACAGGGGGCGAGTCGCCACCGGGGTGGCGAAGGTACTGTCCACCGCCAGCCGAGCGCCCGCAGTATGGGCAAGGTTTGCAATGGCGGCGATGTCGGCGAGCCGCAGGATGGGATTGGCCGGGGTTTCCACCCAGATGAGTCGTGCCTTGGAACCCAGAGCCTGCTCCACAGCTTCGAGGTCGGAAGTGTCGACCGGCACGACTTGGATGCCCATCCGGGGGAGGGTGTCGCGACTCAGCTCGGCGATCCCTGGATAGATGACATCGCTGATGACCAGCCGGTCCCCGGCTTCGAGGGTGCCGAAGAGCACGGCGGTTGTGGCCGCCATGCCAGAGGCGTAGGCGGCGGCGGCTTCGCCCTCCTCGAGCACGGCCAGTTTCTCCTCGAGCTGGCGAAGGGTGGGATTGTCCCAGCGGGTATAGATATACGGTGGGTCGTCGGGCTGGTCCAGTGCCGAAAACGATACGGGCTCATCGACGACAAAGGTCGACGACATCACCAGATTCGGAGCGGAGGCGCCGGTCGTCGGGTCCGGCATCTGGCCGGCGTGGACCTCGGCGGTGCGGCGCCGCAACTGGCGGGATCGATACTCGTCTGCGGACATTCGCCCAGTCTACGGCCGGCCGCTGCTCAGGCCCATGTCCCCAGAGGAGGTCGCCGCCCTCATCGCCGACGGTGCCGACCCTACGTCCAGACCCCGATCGCACGCAGCCAATCGAGGGATTGATCTTTCGGGCGCCGCCCACCGTTCGCGCACAGTGGGAAGTCGGTAGTCGGTAGATGGCCGGTAGTCGGTAGTCGGTAGTCGGTAGATGGTCGGTAGTCGTAGTCGGTAGTCGGTAGTCGGATTTCCGAAGCGAGCGCAGCGAGCGGTACCGACATCCGAAGCGAGCGCAGCGAGCGGTACCGACATCCGGCATCGACATCCGATGGCCGGCTACCCAACCCCGCCTTCTTCTTTGCGCTTCGCCACGAACTCCTCGAGCTCGGCGGCGCGGTCATCGGGCAGAGGTGGCGCCGAGTAGTCGGCGAGCGCCTGCTTCCAGATTCGGTTGGCTCGCCTCTCAGCGTCTTCTCCCCCAGCCGCCGCCCAGGTCTCGTAGTTGTTCCAGTCAGACACCAGTGGCGCATAGAATGCCGTCTCATATCGCTCCAGTGTGTGGGCCGCCCCGAAGAAGTGCCCGCCTGGACCGACTTCGGCGATGGCATCCAACGCCAGCTCATCGTCGTCAACGGTGATGCCCCGCATGAACTCGGCCATCATCTGCATCATCTCCACATCGATGATGACCTTCTCGAACGACGCTACCAATCCACCCTCCATCCACCCCGCGCCATGCATCACCATCGCTGCGTGACCCATGACCGCGCCCCACAACGACATCTGCGCCTCGTACGCCGCCTGGGCATCGACGGCGTTCGACGCGGTGGCGTTCGACGACCGGTACGGGATTCCATACCGGCGCGCCAGCTGACCGCTGACCAGAGCGGCCCTCGTGTATTCGGGTGTGCCGAAGGCCGGTGCGCCCGACTTCATGTCCACGTTGGAGGTGAACGACCCGTACACGACCGGCGCACCCCGGTTCGCCAGCTGGGTCAACACGATCGTCGCCAGCGCCTCGGCATTCTGCTGAGCCAGAGCGCCGGCAAGGCTGGAAGGCGCCATCGCACCGGCCAGTGTGAACGGGGTCACCACCACGGGCTGGTTCATCCTTGCCATCTCGAAGACCCCTTCGATCATTGGGCCATCCAGGCGCAACGGCGACGAGGTGTTGACCACGGTGAAGATCGACGGCTGCTCCCTCAGCTGTGACTCGGTCAGCCCGTAGCCGATGCGCACGATCTCCAGAGCGTCGAGCACGCGTCCTCTCCCCAGCGAGTAGGCGTGGAACACCTTGTCGGTCAGGGTGACGAACGCCGCCAGACAGTCGAGGTGGCGCGTGCTCGACGGCAGATCGATCGGCTCGACCGGGTAGCCACCGAAGAAGTGGACGATGTTGAACACCTGCCCGAGGCGGAGCAGATTGGAGTAGTCGGAGAAGTTGCCGGGGCGACGCCCTCCGTCGGCGTCGGATGCGTTGGGAGGGCTCGCCACCATCCCGAAGTTGATCGAGCCGGTTGCGATGGTGAGGTCGTGCTCGGGGTTTCTCGCATGAAGCGTGAACGACTCCGGCACGGAGACCATGACCTCCTCCACCATGTGCCGGTCGAATCGCACCCGTTGCGTTCCCTCAGTCACATCGGCGCCGGCGGCGGACAGGACGTCCAGCGCCTCCTGGTGCAGAAAATCCATCCCGATCTCTTCCAGGATGCGCAGCGAGGCGTCGTGGATCGCTTCGACCTGCTCCTCGGAGGCAACCGCGATCGGCGGGTATGGGTTGCTGACCGCGCGCCACGGAGTCTGCTGGACGGTTCGGCTCCGCTGGGCGCGACGTACGGCGCGTCTCGCCACTCGGTCGCTCCGGTCGGTCGAGCTCCGCGATCCAGCAGTGCCCGCCGGTTCTTCTCCCATGCCGCAGACGCTACCCAGTTCGCCCGGTGGCGGCGAGCAGAATGTGTTTTCGCGATGGCCCTGCCCGTCGGATAGTGTGGGGCGGAAATGGATCCGGTAGCCCTCACACCAACCGAACTCGTGCCCGGTCGGCCGTTCACCGACCCCGAGCTGACCAAGCAGGACCTGTCCATGCTTCACCAGATGCTCACCGATCTGCGCGGTGTGCTAGAGGAGGCGAAGGTGCCCCCGGCGAGGGTCGTGCCCTACCACCAGATGGCGTGGCGCGTCGATGGCCACGGCCGGAG
This sequence comes from Acidimicrobiia bacterium, assembly GCA_036985755.1. Classification (GTDB taxonomy): domain Bacteria; phylum Actinomycetota; class Acidimicrobiia; order Spongiisociales; family UBA5794; genus JACZST01. The sequence goes on from BTQG01000058.1 coordinate 7,931, forward strand.
GCTCATCATCTGCAATGAGGAGCGCCTCGGGACCCACCCGGATCTCTGCATCGTCGGTTTCTTCGGCGATCGAAGGACCGAGATCGACATCTCGCCGCTCGAGGAGGCAAACGCCTCCGTCGTCTCCGAGTTCCCCGACAATCCCGGCATCCTCAGCTATAGCTCGATCAGCGTCGAGGGTGGTCAATGGGGAAATATGGTTTTGCACGAAGACCCGCGGGACGCCGAGCGGTGGAGAGAGAGCCAAGTGCACGCTCGTGCGGTGGAAATGCTCTCCCCCATCCACTATCGGTGTGTGCGGATCCACAACGCCCGGCTCGACGCCCGCCTGTTCGAGGATCCCGACATCGTGGTCCACCGGACGAAGTACTTCGACTTCGTGGGCCAACCCGAGTGGCAGGGCGTGCGGACAGTCGCTGAGTCACCGCCTGTCTAAACCTCATCGTCGAGGCCCCTCCCGCCAGATCACATTGCGCCCGCCTGGGGCGGCTCGGTATGGTGAGGTGAAAGCGGGAGGAGACAGGGCGACGTCCGGTCGCCTCCACCGCGAAGGGAGGCAGACCATGAGTGCCGAGAAGCGAACAATCCGAGAACGCGTAGATGCAATCCGCAGGAAGTCATCACCGATCCAGAATCACTACATCGACGAGTACTCGGCGGGGAAGATCGGGCGGCGCGAATTCATACGGCGCAGCACCCTGATCGGGATGTCTATCCCGGTGGCCGGGTTCCTGGCCGCGGCATGTACTACCTCCGAGGCAACGACCACCACCGCGGCCGGCCAAGTGGCCACGACAACAACGGCGGCAGCGGCCACTACGACCACCCAAGAGGCGATGGAGCCGGTAACGGTTCGCGTCGGGTTGGCGCCGGGGCCGTCGGTGGGGGTCGAGCCGGTGCTGATCAACGACGAGGCAGGACTCGGGATCTTCGGGCAAACGGCCCAGTATCTGATCTTCTCTGATGACGAGTTGAATCTCGTGCCCGTTCTTGCGGAGAGCTGGGAGCCCAACGACACGTTAGACGAGTGGACGTTCAAGTTGCGCGAAGGCGTTATGTACAACGACGGTACTCCGCTGACGGCAGCCGACGTGGTGGCCACGTTCAACGGCCCGATCGGCTCCGGCAACGCCGGATCCGCATACGGCACGTACGGCGTAACGCCAGGTGCTGCCGCCGAGGCGGTCGACGACCTCACCGTCAAATTCACCCTCGCGGTACCAAGCGGGTCGTTTCCGTTCTTCGTCAGCTCGGACAATTACAACGCGGGGATCCTCCCCGAGTCGTTCTGGCAAAGCTACGAGACGGCTGAAGAAGGGGCCATCGGGCCCTATGAACAGAGCTTTATCGGGACCGGCCCCTGGGTCAACGAGAGCTACGACCCTGGCGTCTCGGCCGTGTACAACAAGAACCCCAACTACTGGGGAGACAACGCGAGCCAGCCCGACCGCATGGAGGTGGGCTTCTTCGGCGACGAGGCGGCCATGGTCACTGCTTTCCTGGATGGGCGGCTCGATGTGCTTTACCAACTCAGTGCTACGGCGGGTCAGCAGCTTGCCGACGCCGGCGCGGCGACGTTGTCGAGCGTGCCGACGGCCAACCATCGCCAGATCTATATGGATACCCGTCCCGGGCAGCCGTTCGGCGACAAGCGGGTCCGCCAGGCGCTGGCCCTCTCTCTCGACCGCGACCTGTTCATCAAGGGGCTCCTTGGTGGGTTTGGCGTTCTCGGCAACGATCACCCCATCTGGGAGTTCTTCCCGATGTTCAATCCGGATGCGGTTCCGCAGAGATCGGTGGACCTCGACGCGGCGAAGGCGTTGATGGCCGACGCCGGGTTTGTCGACGGGTTCAGCGCTCCGCTCGACACGTTGCAGATCCAGGAGGTGGAGGATCTCGCGCAGTTGGTGCAAGCGTCGGCGGCACAGATCGGCATCGACCTGTCGCTCAACGTGACCGATTCCGGGACCTACTACCAGGACTTCTGGTGTTCGTGGCCGTACGAGGGTCCCTGTCAGCCGGGGGCCGTCGCGTCGGTGGGCATCGTCAATTACGGTCACCGCGGCGTGCCAAACGTCTATCTGAGTTCCCCGCTGAGATCGGGGCTGGACGACCCCCTCGATGCGCAATGGAACGCGTCCCACTGGCAGAACACCGATTACGACGCGCTCTACAACCAGTGGGTGAGTGCTCCGGACCTCGATGTCCAGCGCCAGCTCTCCGGGGAGATGCAGAAGATCCTGTGGGAAGAGGTGCCGCTCATCCTTCCCTACTTCAGAGACTTCATCTCGGCGACGGTGCCCGACTTCACCGGGCTCGAGGTGACCGGCATGGGTCACTACGACGTCACACAGGGCTCGTTCTCGGGCTGAGACCATGAGCGTGACACGGGGAGGTCTCGCGTGAACCGCGGGATCTCCCTTGTCGTTACCTAATCATGTTGAGGTACATCGCCCGACGCATCGGGCTGGCCATCATCACGCTGTTCCTCATCACCATCATCGTCTTTGCCGGCACGCAGATCCTGCCGGGCAACGTGGCACAGCGCATTGCCGGTCCGTTCGCCACCGCGGAACAGATGGAGCAGCTGGCCTATCGCCTCGGCACGGACCGACCGCTCTGGAGCCAATACTCAGACTGGGTCTTCGGATGGCCATGCTCGGCTCGTGAGACTGACCAATCCGGATGCCCTGCCCTCGGCAGGGGTGGCGCCATCCGCGGCGATCTCGGCACGTCGGCCGCTCTGTCCCGACCCGTGTCCCAGCTCCTCGGACGGGCCGTGGTCAACTCGGCCAAGCTGGCCGTGGTGGCTTTCGTGATCGTCGTGCCGCTCTCGATACTCGGCGGCGTCGTGGCGGCGCTGCGACGCGGCAAGCTCACCGACAGGATCATCACCGTGGGTGGGCTCTCGGCAACGGTGATTCCCGAGTTTGTCTCCGGGATCGTCTTGATCCTCGTCTTCGCCATCTGGCTCGATTGGTTCCCTGGCACGGCGACCGCCCCCCAAGGAGCCGGCTTCTTCGAGCAGCTGTACTACCTGATTCTCCCCGCGATGCCCCTTGTGTTGGTGTTGTTCGGCTATATCGCCAAGATCACCCGCGCCGGCGTGATCGAGGCGCTCGATGCCGATTACACGAGAACCGCGACGCTGAAAGGCCTTCCTCGGGGAAGGGTGATCCGCCGCGATGTGCTGCGCAACGCGCTGTTGCCGACCATTGCCGTCGTCGCCTCGCAAGTCGGCTACCTGATCGGGGGCCTCGTCGTCGTCGAGGTGCTCTTCAACTACCAGGGCATAGGCCGATTGGTGTTCGATGCTTCCAAGAAAGCCGATTTTCCGGTTCTGGCCGGAGCTGTTCTCGTCATAGCACTCGCCTTTCAGGTCTCCATGCTGCTTGCCGACCTCGCCTACTCCTGGCTCAACCCTCGTATCCGCCTCGGAGCAGAGGAATGACGATGCCAGCCGTCTCCGGGTCGCAGCGGTGGAAGGTACTACGGCGTTCGGCCACGTTCTGGGTGGGGCTCGGCATCACCACGATGTGGGTGTTCTTCGCCATCTTCGGTGACTTCATCGCTCCCTACGATCCGTTGGGGGTTCCCCAGGACATCCTGAACCGTCTCGCGCCGCCCTCTGCCGAGCACTGGTTCGGCACCGACGAGCTGGGCCGCGACGTGTTATCGAGAGTGATGGCGGGAGCCCGCTCGGTGATGACGATCGCCCTGGCGGCCACCGTCATCGGTACGGTGGTGGGAACGGCAGTCGGGCTGATGGTTGGCTACTTCGGCGGCATACTCGATGACATCGTTGGACGGATCCTCGATGCGTTTCTGTCGATCCCTCTTGTGATCACCGGCCTGCTGGCCCTCGCCGCATTAGGACCCAACACCTTCGGGGTCGTCATCGTCATCGGGCTCGTATTCACCCCACTCATCGCCAAGACCGTGCGCGCCGCTGTGTTGTCCGAGCGTCAGCTCGACTATGTCACCGCGGCACAGCTCCGTCGTGAGAACTCGTTCTACATCCTGTTCGTTGAGATTCTGCCCAACGTCACCAGCGTGATCGTCGTTGAGTTCACCGTCCGTCTCGGCTACGCCATATTCACGATTCTTGCGCTCGCCTTTCTCGGCTTCGGAATCGAGCCCTCTGTGCCCGATTGGGGCCTTGCCATCTCACAGCACTACAGCTACCTCACAGGAAACGTGTGGTGGCCGGTGCTGTTTCCCGCCCTGGCAATCGCCTCGCTCGTCGTCGGCGTCAACCTCCTCGCCGACGGCATCAGCCAGGCGGTGGAATAATGTGATGGATGATGACATCGCAACACGTCCTCGAAGTCGAGAACCTCGCCATCGACTACAAGATCGGTACCGAATGGAAGACCGCCCTCCGCGACATAGATTTCGCCATCGATGCAGGGGAGTCGTTCGGTCTGGTTGGTGAGTCGGGTTGCGGCAAGACAACCGTGGCGATGGCGATCATGCATTACCTGGCGCGCAACGGGAAGGTCAGTGCCGGCTCGATCCGTCTCGCCGGAAGAGATCTCGTTGATCTGAGCTCCGCCGAGCTGCGCGACGTCCGCGTCAACCAGATCTCGATGGTGTATCAGAACCCGGCGACCGCGCTCAATCCCTCGCTCCGCGTCGGCGTGCAGGTCGCCGACGTCTTCGAGCTGATGGGCGTGCCCAAAGCAGAGCGCGAGGAGCGGGTCATCGAGATCCTGGAGAAGGTGCAGATCGCCGATCCGGCCCGGGTACTCCGCCGCTATCCGCATCAGATGTCCGGCGGGATGTTGCAGCGGGTCGTCATCGCCATGGCCATCGCCTCGGAACCTTCCCTCCTGGTCCTCGACGAGCCCACGACCGGCTTGGACGCCACCGTCGAAGCCGAGGTTCTCGATCTGGTGGCGAACCTCCGCCGGGAGATCGGCACCTCTGTGCTGTTCATCAGCCACAGCCTCGCCGTGATCCGCAAGATGTGTGACCGGGTCGGGGTTCTCTACGCCGGGCGACTCATGGCCGAAGGGCCAGCGGAGAGCATCTTCACCGACCCCCGCCACCCTTACACGGTGGGGCTGCTGCGATGCCTCCCCACCGCGGGGCTGGGACGAGACGAAGCGACGCTGGACACCATCCCCGGGACCCTCCCGCCGCTCGGTGCCGACATCCAGGGATGTGTCTACGCAGACCGCTGCGCCATCGCCGAGGACATCTGCAGGGAAGTCGAGCCGGATCTGATCCCACTCCCCGGTCAACGGGTCAGCCGGTGTCACTTCCCCGATCGCGCCCCCTTCCTTCCCAGGACCGTTGCTCCCGAGCCGGCGCGACGCAACGAAGTCACGAAACCGCTGGTGAAGATCCGCAACACGTCGAAGACATTCATGCAGGACGGGCAGCCCGTGTATGCGCTGAGTGAAATCGACCTCACCATTCACGCCGGCGAAACGCTCGCGCTGGTCGGCGAATCAGGGTCGGGCAAGACCACCTTGGCCAAGGTGCTGCTTGGGATCCACGCCCCTGATGAGGGCTCGGTTATCACCCTCAGCGGTGAGGAGCTGGCGGCCGAAGTGGAGAAACGCGATCAGGAAGAGGTCCGTGCCGTACAGATGGTGTTCCAGAACCCGGATAGTGCCCTCAACCGGCGACACACCGTGCGCCGGATCATTGGACGGGCGGTACAGCGGCTCCGCGGCGGGGGAAAGAGACAGGCCGACGACCGCACCAGGGATCTACTGGAAGAGGTGCGCATGGGCACGGAATACTTCAATGCCAAGCCGCGCCACCTCTCCGGCGGCCTCAAGCAGCGGGTCGCCATCGCCCGAGCGTTCGCCGGCTCACCAGCTCTCGTCGTCTGTGACGAGCCGACGTCTGCACTCGACGTGTCGGTGCAGGCGGCGATCATCAACCTGCTCTCTGAGCTCCAGGCCGAGGAGAACGTCGCCTACCTGTTCATCTCGCACGATCTCGGCGTGGTGCGTTACCTGGCAGACAGGGTGGCGGTCATGTATCTGGGAAGGCTCATGGAGGTCGGTTCCGCCGACCGAGTGTTCAACGGACCACACCACCCATATACCGAGGCGTTGTTGTCGGCCGTCCCAAGCCATGACGAGGATCGCAGGATCAGGCTGAAAGGCGAGATCCCGGCAGCATCAAAGCCGCCGCCCGGCTGCGTGTTCCAGACCCGGTGCCCGCGCAAGATCGGCGAAATCTGCGAGACGGAGGAGCCGGCGCTGGAGGAGGTCGCGCCGGGATACAAGATTCGTTGCCACATTCCAGTGGCGGAGCTGCGCGAGTTGCAGCTCGCAGCTCCCGGGGAGTGGCAAGTCGGTAGTCGGTAGTCGCAAGTCGCAAGTCGCAAGTCGCAAGTCGCAAGTCGCAAGTCGCAAGTCGCAAGTCGCAAGTCGCAAGTCGCAAGTCGCAAGTCGCAAGTCGCAAGTCGCAAGTCGCAAGTCGCAAGTCGGTAGTCGGTAGTCGGAGTCCGAAGCGAGCGCAGCGAGCGGTACCGACGTCCGAAGTGAGCGAAGCGAGCGGTACCGACATCCGAAGCGAGCGCAGCGAGCGGTACCGAGTACCGCAGCGAGCGGTACCGACATCCGAAGCGAGCGCAGCGAGCGGTACCGACTACGAGGTACATTGACCCGGCCAAGGAGAGCCCATGAAGTCGCAGTATCGGGTGGTTGTGATCGGGGGCGGCGTCGTCGGCGCCAGCGTCCTCTACCACCTCGCCAAGATGGGATGGAC
>BTQG01000059.1:0-14418 GCA_036985755.1 Acidimicrobiia bacterium
CTCCTAGGCTCCGTCGATGTCTGCGCAGCGGGTCATCGGCACCTACCTCGTCATCGCCGGTCTGTACACGCTGTCGGCGTCGCTGATCTGGGGCGTCAACACGTTGTTCCTGCTCGATGCCGGGCTGTCGGTTTTCGAGGTTTTCGTGGCCAATGCCGCGTTTACCGCAGGAATGGTGCTGTTTGAGGTCCCGACCGGTGTGGTAGCCGACACCACAGGCCGCCGCAGATCGTTCCTGTGGAGCGTTGGGGTGCTGCTTGCCGCCACCCTTGCCTATGTGGGCCTGTCGGCGACCGGCGCCGGGGTGGTCGCCTTCAGCGTGGTTTCGATGTTTCTGGGCCTGGGGTACACGTTCTATTCGGGGGCGGTGGAGGCGTGGGTCGTTGATGCCCTGTCGCAGACCGACTACTCAGGAACGCTGGATCGGGTGTTCACCCGCGGCGGGATCGTCACCGGGGCTGCCATGCTGGTCGGGACCATCGGCGGCGGCTTGCTCGGCACGATCAACCTCGTCATCCCGTATCTCGTCCGCTCCGGCCTGCTCGTCATGGTCCTGATCGTCGCCGCTGTCGCCATGCACGACATCGGTTTCGAGCCACGTCGGGTCAGCGCCAGGGAGTACCCCGCGGAAATGCGGAGGCTGGCCAGCGCCGGTATGGGTATCGGGTGGGGTGATCGTTCGGTCAGGCTCATCCTGACCGTCACCATGTTTCAAATGGGAATCTTCACCTGGGTCTTCTACGCCTGGCCGCCCTACTTCCTCGATCTGCTCGGGTCTGATGCAGTCTGGGTGGCAGGGTTCGTGGCCGGCGGCGTCGCCATGTCGATGATCGTGGGAAACGCGCTCGTCGAAGCCCTCACTCGTTTCTCCGGCCGCCGCACCACCATCCTGCTGTGGGCTTCCGCCGTCCAGGGGGTAGCCATTCTGCTCACCGGGTTCGCTGGTTCGTTCTGGGTTGCAATGCCGGCGCTGCTCGTTGCCACGGGAACAATGGGGGTGATCAGCCCGGTGAAACAGTCCTATCTCAACCAGCGTATCCCGGCCAAGGAGCGTGCCACCGTGCTCTCTATCGATTCGATGACCGGGAGCGTCGGCGCCGTGGCCACCCAGGTCGGGTTGGGCCGGGTTGCCGATGCCGGAAACTTCAGCGCGGGATTTGTGGTTGCCGGTCTCCTATCGCTGATCGCGCTCGCCCCGCTTCGTGCCCTGCGCAGGCACCACGATGCCGCAGACCACATCGAGGGCGGATCACCGTGCCCGCCCGGCGCCTCTTGTGCGCAGGGACTGCCCGACATCGCTGCTGTCGACTCTGTCCCCAAGAGAGAAGAGTGATTCCCGGGGTCCCGGATCGTCGACTCGAGCCGGGCTCCTGCGTGCCTAGCATCGAGCGACCACCATTCGAACTCGCACAGGAAGGGGCCCCATGGGCACCGGAAACCGCATCCGACCAGGCATACATCGTAGGTTTCGCGTCCATCGGCTCGCACTTGGGGTCGCCACCATGGCGGTGCTGCTCGCCGCCTGTGGCGGAGGTGCTACAGCAAGCTCTCTGGAAAACAGTGCGTGGGCCCTGACCGGCGTCGAGGATCGCCAGGTACCACCCGAAATAGTGGCAACGGCCATCTTCACTGCGGATGGCCAGGTGGGAGGCACCACAGGGTGCAACAGTTTCAGCGGCCCGTACGAAACCGACGGCAGCAGCATATCGATTGGCCCGTTGAGGCAGACACTCGCCGGATGTGTCGACCCCGACGCGCAAGTCATCGAGGGGACCTATCTGATCGTGTTGGAGACAGTCGACTCATACACCATCGACAATGACACTCTCGTGCTCACCGACGATGACAGCGGCATCTCGGCACGGTTCGACCGCTTCGAGGCCAACCTCGCCGGTACCTCGTGGAACGCGATTTCGATCAACACGGGATCGGCAGTGAGGTCCGTACTCCAGGGAACCATTGTCAGCACCGAGTTCCAGGAGGGGGGGCTGCTCGCAGGCAACGCCGGATGCAATACCTACGCCACCGCGTACCGAGTCGAAGGCGACTACGACGTTTCGACCGGACAGACGCTGCAGATCGCATCGATTTCCTCAGGGGGCAAGACCTGTGATCCCGACATCATGGAGCAAGAGCAAGCGTTCCTCGCCGCCCTGGGAAGCACCGCAACCTGGGTGATCAGCGCGGGCCAGCTCGAACTGCGATCGAGCGACGGGGCCCTCCAGGTACAGCTGGCACTGCAGAGCTGACTCCGGGAGTTCTCACGGCCGCTTCGCGTCAAGCAGCAGACGTCTCTGCGCGGCCTCGCTGCCGACGCCAGTACAGGAATGTCCCGATACCGATGAAGACCTGCGGGAAGTAGGTGGCGGCTCGCCAGATGAGTACCGCGGCCAGTGCGTCGCCGTTGGCCATGCCGAAGGTAGTGAGGGCGCCGGTGAGGATGGCGTCCGTCGTGCCCAGCCCGCCGGGCGGAATCGGGATGAAGGTGGCGAGGCGGGCAAAAGCGAACGCAGCGAACGCCTCGGCGAGGGTCACCTCTCCGATACCGCCCTGGATGGCGAGGATCGCTACGAACAGGACGGAAAATTGGGTGAGCTGCTGCAATACGTTGGCGCCGGTGATCACCGCCCACCGGTCGGCGACGACGCCGACGATCGAGGCACGGAAGTCGACGAGCGCCTGATCGATGGCGAAATCCCCATCCTTTCCGATGAGGCCGGCCCCCCAGTCGGCAATCCCATCTACCCACTGCCCGACGCGCCTGGCATTGTCCTCGTTGCGCAAGATGAGAGCGAACAATCCGATGCCCACGCCGATAACGACGACGCCCAGGACCGTGACAATCGTCGCCGCCGTGTTGACCTCACCGATGAAGGCCAGTGCGAGCAAACCGAGCACAGGGAGCGCCAACGTGATGAATGTGTTCCAGACCCCGGTGATACCGATGGCGGCGGTGGACGGTGCCGCACCCAACCCGTAGCTGCTGAGCATCCCGAACTGGACGCCGAGACCGATCGCGCCCCCGGCGGGGATGACGTTGCTGATCATGAACGACGTCTGCCTGACCACGAACGCCGGCCCGTACTTCAGCCCGGGCAGTGCTGCTTGGAACGGCCAAACGTAGACGGTGATCACAATGATGGTGGCGACGATGAGGGCAATGATCCACCCCGCCGACATCGCCTGGATGGCGTCCCATGCCTGTCCGTAGTCGGCGAATTGGGGAAAGACGACGGCGAACACAACCACCAAAACGGCGAGCGTGAGCACGGTCGCGATCACCTGTTGCTTGCCGAAACCTCCCTTGTCGGGGCTCTCGGCGCTCTGATCCGGCTCGGTTACCGCCACGGTGTTGCCTCCGAATACGCGCTCGTAGGAAAAAGCTCCGGCGAGCCTAGTGCGACAGTTGCCGCCGGAATCTCCGGCGGGCGCCGGCCGCGGCCGAGGCGCTAGGCCTTGTCCGGCGTCGCTGTTTCCCCACCCTCGTCCGGCGTTGGCGACGCTCCATCTCCGCCCTCGTCTTCTATGGTTCGTTTCCTACCCGAGACCAGCCACCAGATCAACACGGCGATGCCGACCAGCCCGAGCCCGATGAGCAGCCAGCCCCACCATGGCAGACCGCCGTCTTCGGCTTCTTCGACCTCGTCGCTGGGGACGTCGGTGGACTCGCCGGCTGCTGGAATCGTGAACATCTGCTCGTAGTCGCTGCCACCGGCGGCGGTGCCGGTGACTACCAGGGTCTCGGCCTCGTTCTCGACCCCGGAGAGGTCGAAGATCGCCACCCACACGCCATCGGAATCGACAAGGGCCGCGTCCGAAAGGTTGGTGCCTGCCACCCTGAGGTCCGTCGTCGATCCGGGCTCGAAGTTGATTCCGGTCACCGTCATCAGACGATCGGGATCGACGGTCAGGATTGCCCACGCATCATCGACCGCAGGACTCAGCTGGGCGACCACCTCGGAACCGGCAGCGATCAACTCGCCCGGCTCTGGTTCCTGGTCCACGACCACCCCGTCGGGGTCCGGATCATCGGCGTCCTCGACGAACCTGATGGTGAGCCCCACCGCTTCGGCGGCTGAGGTCGCTTCATCCACCGCCATCCCTGTGAAATCGGGAACGGCCACGTCCTCGGCACCGGTCGATACCACCATGTCGACCGTTGTTCCCGGAGCGACCTCGGTGCCTGCGGATGGGTTGGTCTCAATGACCGAACCCGCCTCGACATCGTCACTGGAGCGCTCGGTGGTAGTGACCGTGAAACCCTCAGCCTCCAGCGTCGCTTGCGCCTCAGCCGCGGCTGTGCCCACGACGTCCGGTACCGGGATCGTGTCCGGCTGATCCGGTCCGGTGGAGACGACCATGGCGACCGTGGACCCGACGGCAACCGCGGTGCCGGCTACCGGGTTGGTCTCGATCACGGTTCCTGAGGCAACGTCCTCGCTCGAAGCCTCCTCGGCCGCCGCCACCAGGCCCGCCCCTTCGAGAGCCACCTGGGCGTCCGCAGCCGTCTCGCCGACCACGTCCGGGACCGACACCGGTGCCGGTGCGGACAGTTCTTCGACCAGAGCACTCAATGATGGGATCACCGCAACCGCGAGTGCCGCTTCCTGGGCATCATTGCGAACCGCAAAGACGTCGGTGTAGGAGTTGTCCGTGGCTGTGACCTCCACGCTGGCACCCTCGAAGGTGATGGTCACGGTGAAGTCGGCCGGGAGTGGAAAGGTTTCCTCTGTGCCGGGCTCGAGAGGAGTGGGGCCCTTGTCGTCGAAGATGGTGTACTCGATCGATTCTTCGGTGGCGTTCCAGACGACAATCTTCGCCCTACCCGGGTTCAATGGGTTGAGGTCGGCGGGATAGGCGAAGGCCGTGTTCGATCCCTCCCCGTACCCGGTCACCACGGTTTGCGCGAAACCGGCCGAGGCCTCCACGGAGACGCTCGAGTCGATGCTGCCGCCACGGAAGGTGACGTCGTATGTTCCCGCCGGCAGGATTTGCGTCACTGCGTCGGCGGCGTATTCGAGGCCGGTGGCGATCACGATTTCGCCGGCGGTCACGTCGACCGGATCGGTGCTGGCACCGTTGACGACGGCGATATACGACGAGCCCGATTCCTGGGCGCCGGCGGCGCCGATCGGAGAAAACAGCGCCCCGATGAGGGCGAAAACGAGCGCGAAACGGACTCCCAATTGCATGTTTGTCTCCCCTATCGCCACGGCTCCCCGGCCGAGCGCCGATGGTGTTTTGCTGAGACGGCATCGTACCCGGTCGTGGGTGTCATCGAAGGACTGCCGGGCTGACCCGCCGAAAGCAGGTAGGGGGCCGGTTGTGAGACTCAGCCGTCGATCAGCCCCCGGCTGTCGAGCAGCAAACCACCGGCTGTCCCTCCCCTGGTTCAAGCCGGGGAAGGGTCAGCCGGTCTCTCGATTGTTGCTCAGCTCGAGTCGGACGAGGCCGGGCTATCCACGCTGACCGGGCTATCCACGCTGACCGGGCTATCCACGCTATCCGGGCTGTCCGGGCTGTCGACGATCTTGTTGGGGCTGTTCGGATCGAGCGGATCCGAGCCTTGTGCAATCTCGTCACCGTCGCTGAGGCCGTCACCATCGGTGTCAGGGTTCAGCGGGTCCGTTCCGTGCTCGTTGACTTCTGCACCGTCGCTGAGGCCGTCACCATCGGTGTCAGGGTTCAGCGGGTCCGTTCCGTGCTCGTTGACTTCTGCACCGTCGCTGAGGCCGTCACCATCGGTGTCAGGGTTCAGCGGGTCCGTTCCGTGCTCGTTGACTTCTGCACCGTCGCTGAGCCCGTCACCATCGGTGTCCGGGTTCAGCGGGTCCGTGCCGAGCGCTTCTTCCTGCTCATCGCTCAGCCCGTCGCCGTCGCTATCCACGGTTTCCGCACTGTCCAGGCTGCCGATCGAATCTCCGGCTCCGAACGGAGACGAGAACGAGTCGTCGTTGGGGGAAAAGGCACTCATCTCGTCGAAACTGAAAACGATCGGGCTGTCGACTTCCGCCAGCGCCACCACTTCGTTGAGCTGGAGGTCGTCGTCTGCGCCGCCGTTGGCAGCCACCGCGCCACCGGCAGTCAGGGCAACGGCTACCGACACGGTGCCACCGATCACCTTGAACCTGGTCGAATATTCCACGTCATCTCCTCGGGTTCGTTCCAACCCACCTTCCAGCCCGCCTTGGGAAATCCTATGTCATGCTCGGTAAACGCTGGGCAAAACGAGACATAAACGAAGGTAAATGTGCGACTGCCGTGGTCTTCAACCACCCTCGGTGGTTTCAGGTGGGCACATCGGAGAGATCGTTGGCGGACTCGATCCACCGCTCGGCGAGCGAGATGCGCCGCTCGGTCTGTGTCGGCCAATTGGTCTCGGACACCCGAAAGGGCCCGGTGGCCAGGGCGAACACCGACGCCGCGATTGCCAGCCGCAAATCGATCGGGTCGACGGTTGCGTCGAACTCCTTGATCAAAGCTGCACCGTACCGTGTCAGATTGCGCCGCGAGCTCGACATCAGCGACAACGTCGCCAGATGTCCCAGGATCGAGCCGTAGTCGTCGGACCGATATCCAACACCAACCGTGTCGACGTCGATCAGGCCGACGATCTCGGGTCCCTTGACCAGGACCTGAGAGCTGTGGAAGTCGCCATGCACGGGTACCGTCGGCTCGTCCGGGCCACCGGCCACCGCGTCGACGATGGCGTCGATGCGCGAACCAAGCTCGGGGGTCACTGCTCTGAGGAGACCGGCATGGTTTGTCGCGCTCCTTCTCGGCCCGGTCACAGGAGATGCACCGGGGTCGGCGGGAAGCGCGTCGAGCAACGATCGCAGCTGAGCCCCCTCCGGCAGGCGCTTCGTTCCCGACTCCAATGCCTTGCGCAGCGTTCGGCCGTGCATGGCCTGCATCGCTACCAGGCCCAGGTCCTCGGACCAGCCGAGGCTGTGCGGGACGGGGACGGAGCCGGCCATGGCCCGATGGAGACGCTGCAGGTCCGCGATCCGCGAGGGGCGCAGCACCTTGACAAAGATCCGGGCCTGGGGGGCGACCACCTCGACCACGGCGCGGCGCCCAGGTCGATACGCCCGGGTGCTCAGACGGACCTGCTCGGCGATCACGCCCAGTTGCTCGAGAACGCCGCGGATCTGATCGGGGTCGGTGGCGGGCGCCAGGCCGGGAAGAAACGGGTCGTGCGGGAATCGCCATACCGCGATCTCGATCCCGTCTGCCCCAAGCACAGGGACGTGGTCGGGGACTTCGATACCCGCCGATGCGACGAAGATCTCGCGCCTCTTGCCCCCGTCGTGCTGCTCGGCTTCGACGCGATACTGGACGGTCACCGAGCGCCCCGGCACGTAGCGGATCTGCATGATGCGGCTCGATACCAAGCGGGCGCCGAGCTCGGCAAGGACTCCGCTCAGCAGTTCATCGGCGTCGGCTCCGAGCAGCGTCGAAAGCGCAGGAAGGTCCGGATCGGAGAGCTGCTCGTGTTGATGTGCACTCATAGGCGCCGATGTTGGCAGGCCTCTCGTTCGATCCCGTCCCCCACGACGACCGAGGCAGTCACCTGGACACCGTATTCATCGGGAGTCGAACCGGTCGACTGAACCGAGCCCGTGGCGGCGCACTATGGGGCACACCTCACGGTGACCGACGACGGCGCCGGGTCGGCAATCGTCGTCCTGGTGGCAAGGCCCCCCGGCCAGCGCACCAGAATCTCTGAGCCCGGAAGCGGCCTTCCCACGACTACCTCCGGTGCGTGCGATCCGAGGAAGCTGTGGGCGGCAAGGAGCTGGGTGATCGTGCCCGACTCGGTACCAACCGAAACCACAGCGCCCCTGGCCGGGCACCCCGGGGCCGGGCGCACGGTGATGGACGTGCCCGTGCTGTCGTTGCGGTAGAGAATGGGGCCGGCGCCGAGCCGGGTAACGACGAAATCGGTATCCCCATCATTATCGATGTCGCCCATGGCGAGACCGCGCCCCGGCCCTTCCCAGCCCAGGGCAAGTTTCGACCAGGCATCGGCATAACGCCCGTCGCCCAGGCCGAGGAATATCGCTGGTGGATCGTCCATCTCGATGCTGGTACCGCCGATCTTGTTCTCGACGTTGTGGAAGGGGAAACCGCCGTTGACGACGACCAGATCGAGGATCCCGTCGAGGTTGATATCGGCGGCACCCGACGCCCACGAGCTCGACACCACGCTGTCATCGGCACCGGGAGGGCGGATGCGGGCCGCACCGGAGTCGAAGGTGGGGGTGAAGCCGCTTGCTGTGCCGACCAGGAACTCGTTCTCCCCGATGTCGCTCAGATATCCGTCGAGCACACCATCACCGGTGAGGTCGGCGACGGTGACTCCCATGCCATCGATCTCCATGGCGACGCCGAGGTCGGGGGCGATGTCTTGCCAGGTTCCGTCTTCGGTCCTGGTGTACAGCGAGTCAGCCCCGCTCTGCCAACCGACGTCTCTCGTCACCCAGATGTCCAAGGCGCCGTCGCCGTCGACGTCCGCGATCTCGGCGGCAAGGGACTTTCCCCCACTGGAAGGCAAGGCCACCGCCTCGAAGGCGCGCCGGCGGACCTGGTGGAACAACACATCTTGCGCCGACTCGCCATAGGCGATGCGCACGATGTCGAGCAAACCGTCGCCGTCGAGATCGGCGGTGGCGAAACCGGTGCTCATATTGCCTCCGGGCAGGGTCGTGGTCACGGCGAGCGGGAAGGCACGTGTTGTCACCCACGGGTCGCCCCAGATGACGAGGACGTCACCTTGTTGCGGGCCCATCAAAATGTCCCCAAGGCCGTCGCCGTCGAGATCGGCGATGGCGGTGCTCAGCATCTCGCCCCCAAAACCTTTGGGCACTCCGTCGGCGGGCACGAACCGGTCGCCATCGTTGAAGAAGATCCCGGCGTTCCCTCCGGTGAGCACCAGATCGAGCAGACCATCGCCGTCCAGGTCACCGAGGGCGGCCCCGCCGCTCAGATGGGAACGCGATGTGTTGATCCATTGCCCGAGGCCCCACTCGCTGGTGGCGTCGGTGAGCTGGGGAAGAGGAACTTCCGGTGAAAGCTCGTACAACGATTCGGTGAGGTTGCCGGGGTCTCCGCCCGTTTGGCGAAAGACCCGGATCGCTACGATGGCCGCCACCACCACGGATACGAGAATCAACACCAGACCAGCTATCAAGATCCGGCGTTCCGGCCTCCGGGAACTGTCGATCACTCCGGGCTCACCGGGCGGAAGATCCCGCACCCCATCGGCCACGTCGCTTCGGTCGAGGGTGGGCTCTCTATCGTGTGGCACAACGGGCAAGGTACTGCGCCGCCCGAGAAAGACGGCTGCAAACCCTCGCTGCCCGGTGTCGGCGGTGAAACAGGTCCTGGCCCCAGAGTCTCTCGAGGTGGCAGGATGAACGTGCCATCAGAGGTTGACCTGCTGCTTCGTGTCTTGTTGGCTGCGCTGCTCGGTGGTGCCATCGGCTTCGATCGCGAGATCCGGCACAAACCGGCAGGGATGCGCACCCACATGCTGGTCGCCGTCGGCTCCGCCTTGTTCTACGCCGCCGGCGTCCTGATCCTGGGTGAGGCCACCGGCGCCAACGTTGCCGGGGACGTGCTGCGGGTTCCTGCCGCCATCGTGACCGGTGTCGGTTTCCTGGGTGCCGGCGCCATCCTCCGCGCCGGGGATCGGGTGACCGGCATGACCACGGCGGCCGGGATATGGGTCGTGGCCTCGATCGGCCTGCTCACCGCGGCGGGATTCTTCCTGCTGGCGGTTGGAGGCACCGTCCTGGTGTTGCTGATCGTCAACCTCCTGGGCTGGATCTACGGCCGATTCTCTGGCCCGTAACCACCGGCGGCGCGGCGGCGCACCAAGACGAAGCCAACCGGAGCGATGGGCGGGATTAGGCCGCAGGCAGCGCCAGGGGCTCGACGAACTTCCACACGAGACGCGCTGGCGCTGATGCGGGTATCGCCGACGGGCCAAGCGGTTCACCGAGACTGACCGGTTGCAGCGCTGTGCGGAAAATCGTGGTCCCGACAGGTACCGTCCAGACCGCCTCGGGGCCATCACCCTTCATCTCTTCCTTACCGTCGTTGAGCGCCTGGGTGGGTACATACATCACGACACCCTCGGTTACAAGCCCCTCGTCATCATTCGTGCCGATCGGCATCTCGACCGTGATGAGTTTGTGCTTGCGGCCCAAGAGCGTCTTGGTCAAACCCGTTGGAATGCCGGTGATTGTCCAACTCCCAGCCATAGGTGGCTCCTCTCTGGTGTCTCCAATGTGGAGTGTTGCGAATCAGCCTACGCAACGAGACCCCCAGTCCGCTCCTGAGCCAATCTCGAGGGTGCCGCCCTCGGTCCAAGCTCAACCAGATCTGACCAGATCGGGCCGAGTCGATCACGGCGCCGGGAGACGGTCCATGGAGAAGGGCCCGGCCTCCGGGGAGGCGGGCCCTTCGGGATTCGGGTGCGAGTAAGCGCCCGATAGGCTCGGGTCCTAGCCGTCCACCTCGACAGTCTCATCAGCCTCGGGCGCCTCATCAGCCTCGACAGCCTCATCGGCCTCGTCGGCTTCCGGTGCTTCATCGGCCTCGACAGCCTCATCGGCCTCGTCGGCTTCCGGTGCTTCATCGGCCTCAACAGCCTCATCGGCCTCGTCGGCTTCCGGTGCTTCATCGGCCTCAACAGCCTCATCGGCCTCGTCGGCTTCCGGTGCTTCATCGGTCTCGACGGCCACATCGATCTCCGGTGCTACATCGGTCTCGACGGCCACATCGATCTCCGGTGCTACATCGGTCTCGACGGCCACATCGATCTCCGGTGCTACATCCACCTCAACAGCCTCATCCGAATCGACTTGGGCGACCGAGTCGTCGGGATGGGGAATGTTGATACCGATGTTGTCGACCGTGTCCGCAACCACGGTTTGCACCGGGTCGGGAAGGTTGCCCGTCGCGGCGAGGGTGCCACCGGTGGCTGCGAGAGCCATCGATCCCACCAGGATCTTTGCGATCAGGCTCGTAGTTAGAGCGCTAAACACTCTGCGTCTCCTTGTCCTCGGGCGTCTCCTCGCCGTGGAGGCAGAAGACGCGGGTGTTGGTACGTTGAGAAGGGCCTCTTGGACTGCCATCGACACATGAGTGCTCATCTGTCCCGAGGACGGCGGTGAGACCGCCGCCTGTCGGAGCTCGATCAGCGCTTGACCCACTCCATGATCCGGATCTGGCGATCCGGTGATCATGGCTTCGAGTCCATCGTCGAGTAGCTGGTCTTTGCTCATCTCGTCGTAGTCACCCCCGTACCGGCTCATCTGGTTACGGCCTGCTCGGAAATTCTTCGGCGTAGCCTCTGGAGTGCTCGTCGAGTCAGCTGTTTCACTGCCCCGGAGCTGATTCTGAGGATCTCGGCGGTCTCGTCGACGCTGAGATCGGCGATGAACCGGAGCGCAACGACGTTGCGCTGAGCTGCTGTGAGTTCGTCCAACATGTCCAAAGCCTCTTCATTTCCGATGACAGATATGGCTTCGTCTTCGGCCGAGGTTCCGACGAGCCTGTCGGCCACGGGCTCGTCGGTAAGGGTTTCAGGTTTCCGGAGAAAGCGCCGGCGCTCGTTGGAGAGGCGATGGTGGGCGATCATGAACACCCACGAACGGAACGACGATATGTCGCCGTCAAACCGTGCGAGGTTGCGAGCCAACTGGACGAAGGTCTCTCCGACGAGATCCTCAGCGTTCCGTGAACCACGCACCCGGAAATAGCCGAGCAGCTGAGGTGCGATCTCCTCATACAGGCGCGTCCACGCCCACTCTTCGCCGAGTTGAGCGGCGCCGATCACCTCTTCGAGACCGTGAAGGCTCATACCGGCCGAATCGACGAAACAGCTCTGATTCTTGAATTGATTCCGAGCTCTCGCGATCCCGGGCCTCGCGATTCCGCCGGAACCCGACCACCCGCAGAGGCGGTTCCACTATCAGCAGCGGCGGCTATGGAGAGGAGCCGGCCGCAACTCCTGAGCTGCTGCCACGGTCTCCGCTATCCGTTGGGGCCAGCCGGAATCGTGTCGTTCAGGGTGAAGTGGTCGAACGGTCCCGCCGCGCTGTAGGCGGTCACTTCTATCCGGTCACCCCAGATTGCGATGTCGAGGTAGTGCAGCACTGAGGCCGCGTATGCGGTGAAACTCGCTCGATCGGTAGGTCGGGTCCTGGCGGCGGCGCCGGACACGATGTAGGTGACCCCGACGATCGGTTTCGTCCTTTGATAGTCGTGGTCGTGGCCGGCGAGCACGAGGTCCACTCCGTAGCGTTCGAAGACCGGCACCCACCTCTCCTGGATGTCCTCGGTGGAGCCGTGATACCCCGCCGAGTAGGCGGGATGATGCATGGTCACGATGACCCATGGAGATTCGTTGCCGGCGAGCGTCGATTCGAGCCATCGCAATTGGTCGCGATCGTCCACGAGGTTCGAGTCGAGCCCGATAATGAGCGTCGGCCCGATTTCGGTGGCGTACCAGCGTCCCGGCATGTCGAGGGCGGCGATCTGCCCGGGAGCGTTTTCGACGTCGTGGTTGCCAAGCACGGGAAGGAGAGCCGTTCCTTTCTCGAGGATCTTGCCGAAGGGTCCGAATACGGTGGCGCCGAGCCGATCGGGATCACCGTCGGGGTAGACGTTGTCGCCGAGCAGTACCAGGGCGTCGATCGGGTTTCGGGATGCCGCGTCGGTGACGAGTCCTGCTGTGGCCCATTCGTTGGCGTCGCCGGTTCCGACATCGCCGAGAACGGCGAGGCGCGCGGCTGGCTTGCTGCTATCTGGGGGCGTATCGAGGGCGATCGTGACGCTCGGTGCACCGACTCTGCCCGGAGCGGCTCCCCATACGACCTCCCAGCGCATCGCCGCGAGCGCGGTGCTCGCGATCGCTACAACAGACAGTGCCAGCGCCATGCCACGAACCGCACGGCGCAGCGAGGGAGAGCGGCGTTCGGAGTCCGTCATGCCTGGTCCTCTGACAGGTCGAGGGCCGGACCGCTTGGGCGGTCCGGCCCTTCAAAGCTTGCTCGTGTCGGTTTCAGTCCTCCTGCCCCTCGTCGGGGTCGTTGTCGCCCCCGTTTTCGTTCTCGTGTTGGATATCGTCGTCGTCAGCCTCGTCAGCCTCGTCGGATTCGTCGTCGTCGGCCTGCTGGTCGAGGACGGTGCCGTCGCCGGCGTCGACCTTCACGTCGATCTCGCCGCCCGCATCGTCGGTGATCTCAACCGAGTACACGACAGTGCCGTTCTCGTTGTCGAGTTCCACCTGCGTCACGTCGCCGGGTACTGCTGCGCTGGCCTTGGAGGCGGCCTCTTCGGCGGTGATCTTCGCGAGACCCTCGAGTTCGCTGGTCTCTTCGGCCTCCGTCAGGGTTTCGTCCTCGGCCGGTGCCTGCACTGATCCGGTGTAGGCGGGCTCTTGGATCTCTGTGGAGTCCTCGGCAGGAGCAGCGGGGGCGCTGCCGCCGCCGGTTGCGGCGGCGGCGATTCCGACCGATCCAAGAGCCAGTCCGAGGGCGACTGCGGACGTATAGAGACGTTTCTTGAACGTGGACTTGTCGCTCATTCGTGATCCTTTCGCTAGCGAAACGTTCTGGTCGGATCCAGTATCCGATGAGCGGTCTGAATGCCTGCTGAATCAACCTGAAAGTCGAGCACGGGGCCGGGCGGAACCTGCCGCCCGGCCCCTGGAGCGGGGAGGGGTGTTATCCCTCGTTGTCGCCGTCGGTGTCTTGGCGGACCACTGCGCCACTGCCCGCGTCGACCTTGAGGTCGATGTGGCTGCCGGAGTCGTCCGTTATCTCCACGCTGTACACGACTGCGCCGTTCTCGTTGTCGAGTTCGACCTCACCGACGGTTCCAGGCACAGCCCCCAGTGCGGCCTCTCGAGCCTGATCCGCCGAGATGGTTGCGAGCCCTTCGAGCGTTTTCGCTTCGTCGGCTTCACTCGCCCCCTCATCCTCAGGCGCGGTGATCGACGTGGCATAGGACGGGTCCTGCGTCTCGGTGGCCTCATCGGCTTCGGCCACTCCGTCCGTTTCCACGGCCCTCAGGATGTCGTCATTGGCCGCGGCAGTCCCGCCTAAATCGGTTGCGGCGCCCCGGCTCACCTGGGCGGTGGGCTCTGGGATCGGTGTGGGGCCCGGGCTGATCGCCCACCCCACACCCACCGATCCCAGGGCCAAACCCAGGGCGGCGGCGCCTGTGACAATGGCGCTGCGGGCTCTCACTGTCCTGTTGCGCATCTGTTGCTCCTTTCGCATCGTGATGCGGACCTTCGGTCCCGACCGTGAGGCCGGGGCGACTGCCCTCTCGAGCAGTGGCCACCACCATGTACCTTCAGCCGTGAATGCCCCCTGAACGACGCTGAAGAGGCATTCAGCT
>BTQG01000060.1:0-14338 GCA_036985755.1 Acidimicrobiia bacterium
ACGTCGGTGACCTGCCCGCGTACCGACCCGACCGCGGTGCCCGCAACCAGCATCGCCACCAAGGTGGCGGCAAGCCAAGCGACGACGATCCCTACCCGGCGCATCATGCCCATATTGTGCGCCAGGTAGCGGGTGCCAGGGATAACGGTCCCCTAACGGACGGTCAAATCATGCCTCAAAACCTGCGCCGCGGCGGAGTACCGGTATCGTGACAGGTGATGCCGACTGTGCTCGTGATCGAAGACGACCAGGCGATCCGGGAGGCGCTCGTTGAGCAGCTCTCCGGCTCGGGTTTCGATGTGCGGGCAGCCCGATCCGGCCTCGACGGCGTGGAGCAGCTCACCGGCGGCGCCATCGACGTGGTCGTGCTCGACCTCGGTTTGCCCGACATCGACGGGACCGACGTGCTGGCCATGGTGCGCGGCCTCGGCAATACCCCGGTGATCGTCGCCACCGCCCGCGACGATGAGAAGGAGATGGTCAGGCTGCTGGAGGCCGGTGCCGACGATTATGTGGTGAAGCCGTTCTCCGCCGCTCAGATCGAGGCCCGAATTCGCGCCGTGTTGCGCCGGACGGGAGAGCCCGAGCAAACTCCCGTCATCACCGCCGGCGCGCTCGTGATCGACCGCGACGCCCACGAGGCCAAGCTCGAAGGCGAACTGCTCGATCTCAGGGCACGGGAGTTCGACCTGCTCACCTACCTGGCGGCGCGACCGGGGGTGATGGTGAGCAAACGCGAGCTGATGGCCGAGGTGTGGCACCAGCCGTACGGAGGGGCAGACAAGACCGTCGACGTCCATGTTTCGTGGTTGCGCAAGAAGCTTGGTGAGTCCGCTGCTGAGCCACGCTACATCCACACCAAGCGGGGCGTAGGTGTGAGACTCGTTCCCCCTGAACAGTGAGGGCGCGGCTGGTCGCCGTGGCCTTCGCCGTCACCGCGATGGTGGCATTGGCGTTCGTGGTGCCGCTCATGATCCTGGTCCGCGATCTCGCCGCCGATCGTGAGCTGTCGGCCGCCGAACGCGATGCCGGTGCGGTGGCGCGGCTGGTGGCCGTCGTCGGCTCGCAATCGATCGACCAGCTCGTCGGGCCGGTCCTGTCCGCGGAAGGCGAATTCAACGATCGGCCCCTCACCATCGTCATCGTCGGTGGCGACACCATCGGCGCTCCGCTGGATCCGGGCGAAGACTTTGCCCCAGCCGCCGCAGGGACGACGTTCCGCCAACCCGTCAGCGGCGGACAGGCGATCTATATCCCGGTGCTTGGACCCGATGGAGAAACCGTTGTAGTCCGGGCGCTGGCCGAGCAGGAGGCGATGCGGGCGGGCGTGGCCACGGTGTGGTGGACCCTGGCCGGCCTGGCGACCGTGCTGGTGTTGCTGGCCGTTTTCGTCGCAGACCGGTTGGGACGGTCCTTGGTGCGCCCGGTGGACGACCTGGCCGCCACCGCCGACCGGATGGGCTCCGGCGATCTCGACGCCCGGGTCGAGGTGGCAGGCCCGCCAGAGGTTCGCAGGGTCGGCACCGCCTTCAACCGGCTCGCCGCCCAGATCGGTTCGCTGTTGCAACTGGAGCGAGAGACCGCAGCCGACCTGTCACACCGGCTCAGGACACCCCTGACCGGAGCCCGCCTCAACGCCGACGCCCTGCCCCAAAGTGAGCGCAAGGAGCGACTCGTCGAACAACTCGACGACATCGAGCGCGTGGTCGACCACGTCATCGACGAGATCCGACGACCGGATCGTCAAGCACGCAGCGCACTGACCGACATCGACAAGGTCGTCGCCGAACGGGTGGCCTTTTGGGAGCCCCTCGCCGCCGACGAAGGGCGGGAGCTCGCCGTTGGCATCAACCGCAGCCATGCCCTGGTGGCGGCGCCAGAAGCCGATCTCGCTGCCGCACTCGACGCACTCATCGGCAACATCTTTGCTCACACCGAACCGGGCATCGATCTCGCCGTGTCGGTCCACCGCAGCAACGGGCCCTATGTCGATGTGGTGGTCGAGGACGCAGGAGACGGGTTTCCAGACGATTTCAGCGTCGCCGAACGTGGCAGCAGCGGCGCAGACTCCACCGGTCTAGGGCTCGACATCGCACGACGGACCGCGGTGGTGGCCGGCGGCGATATCTTGCTCGGGTCCAGCCCACTCGGCGGTGCCGAAGTGAGGATGCGGTTGCTGCTGGTCGGGGGCCGTTAACTGGGAATGTTCGGTGCCCGCCGACTGCGGAACGGGCATGACCGCTGAGGGTCATGCCCGCTCCGCCTGCCTGGGCGTTCGGACGGGGGGTCAGTCGTCTTCGGACTCGTCGTCGTCGTCGCTGTTGGCTTTCGTGCCGTGGTCGTCATCGTCGTCGTCGCTGTTGGCTTTCGTGCCGCGGTCGTCGTCGGACTCGTCGTCATCGGCGCTCGTGCCGTGGTCGTCGTCGTCGGACTCGTCGTCGTCGGCAGCGTTGGCCTCGTCTTCATCGATCTCGACCTTGACCTGGAGTTCGCCATCTTCGAGCTCGATCTCGACCTTCACCTCGATGGAGTCACCATTGAACTCCACTTCGATCTTGTCAGAGGACTGGTCGACGTCGAAGTCCTCGAATCCGGGACTCGGATCGACCGAAAGCAGGACGAGACCCGCATCGGTGACGTCGATGGTGATGGTGCCGGCGGGGCCGGCGTCGATGATCTGAACGCCGAGTTCCACAGCGGGCACCGAATCGCTGTCGTCGTCGTCGTTGGACTCGTCGTCATCATCGCCGGCGTGGTTCTCGTCGATGGCATCCTCGTCGGTGGCATCGTCGAGGGGACGGGTTTCCACCTTCACCTGGACCTCGCCGTCCTCGATCTCAGCTTTGAACTCAACGCGGGTGTCGTCGGAGAGGAACTTCACCTCGACCTCCGTACCGGTTGCATGTTCGATCTCGAATGTCCAACCGTCGTTGGCGACCACCTCGGTGACGGTGAGTGTGTCACCTTCCCTCGTCACGGTGACCGTTCCCGCTTCTCCGGCGTCGTAGAGGGTGGTCCCGTCCATGGCGCCGATCTCCGGGGTCAACGTCACCGAAGCGTCCGGCGTTGACGGCGTGGACGGTGTTTCCGCCGCCGACATCGCCCTCGTGGTGTTGGCGGCGCCACCGGCGAGCGCCGCACCCGCCACCAGCAGCATCGCGACCACCACCGCGCTCACTGTGAGTCCTCGTTTGAACAATTCTGGCCTCCTGGCTCGTGAACCCACATCGTGCTCCGAACCGGGTTATCCCGGCTTCCCCGTTCGGTTAAGCGTGGGTGAAATATCGAATCGACCATGGCACGGCGCGCACCGATGGGCGCCGGTGTCTCGCCATCGTGGAGCCCTCGGCGGCGGGCCCAACGTTGGCGTAAGGTGAAGTCACCGCCCTGCCGATGATGTGAGTGACCAACGAGGAGGGCCGGTGGTTTTGCCACAAGAGTGTGCCGAACGCTCCCTCGAGCTCCTGCACCGTGCGCTGCACCGCGCCGGTTACCTCGCTTCGCCGAGCTTCGAGCACTACGCCGCAGTATGGACACGCGACGCGGCAATGGCCTGCCTCGGCTGCTCGCGGTCCGGGGACCCCGAACTGGTGGAGGGCGTCGAGACCACGCTGCGGACGCTTGCGGGCAAGGCAACCCCCCTCGGCCAACTCCCCGCGGCGTACTGGCCGGAACGCGCCTACTGGGACTGGGGAGAGTCCGGCACCACCGACGCCACCGCCTGGTTCGTCATCGCCCTGGCGGAACACGTCGACGCGACCGACCGGGAGACCGTCGCCGGCGAGCTGTGGCCATACGTCGAGCGGGCGATGTCGTGGCTCGCCCACCAGGATGTCACCGGCACCGGCCTCGTCGATTCCCCCACCGGAGCTTCGTGGATGGACTCGACACTCAGTCCATCGGGCAGGGTCTTCCATGTCAACGTCCTCTACCACTGGGCGGCGGCGGGCGCGACCCGACTGGCGGACCGCCTTGGCATCGAATCACCGGTGGACGCCACCCTCATCGCCGCCGCCATCGACGGCCTGTTTTGGCCGGCTCCCGGTGGCGATATGGCCGAACTGAACATCGTCCGCTATCCGCATCAGGTGGTCCTCGAAATGCCGCACCCACTTGCAGCCTCAGAATACGTGCGGCTCGCCTCTGCCGACCGCCGCCATTACCTCGCCTCGGTGGCCTACGGCCGGTTCGTCGATCGCTGCGACGTGCTTGCGCATTGTCTCGGCATCGTCAGCGGTCTGATCGATGCGACCCGCAGCTCGAGCGTGCTGGGCTACCTCGCAGATTCCGACTGCGCCGAGCCGTATCCGAGCCGCACCTGGCCGACCCCGTTTCTTCCCGGTGAGCCGGGCGGCCTGCTCGACACCGATGCCGATGTCTTGCAGGACCCGCGGTGGCGGAACCCGCCCGGCTCGTATCACAACGGGGCGGTGTGGCCCTACATTGGGGCGGTCCACGCCCTCGCCGCTGCGGTGGCCGGACAGGGGGAACGGGCAGCTGAGCTGCTCGCCGGCACCGCCGAAGCCAACCGGCTCGGCGACTGGGGCTTCCACGAGTGGATCACCGTGCCTGCGGGGGAACCGCAAGGAGCCCGTGATCAGACGTGGAACGCCGGAGCCTACCTGTGGGCCTATTCGCTGATCGGCGGCTGATCGACGGAGTCGACCGCGGCCAGCGCCGCCCACGTCTGGGGCACGGCGCCCCGCGCCTCACCCGTCTCCGGATGCCACAGCTCGGCAAAGCCGGAGCTGATCACCCCTCGACGGGTCATCAATGCGATCTCATCGGCAAGATCCATCCGGCCCCATCGCACCGCGGCTACCCGGGCGAGGTGGTTGAGCGGCGGCCATGCCGCCCCCCGCCAATACAGATCGGGACGATACAAGGGGTGGTCGCGAGCGACATATGCCAGCCCGAATGGGGCAGCGAACCGGGTGTCGTCCTCCAGCTGGTCGAGTGCCTTGGCAGCCAGGTCCGGGTTTCTGGTCGCCAGCGCCGGAAGCACGCCATCGAGGGTCGGCACCGCCGTCGAGGCCCCGGGCCCGACCACGGCGATATCGGACCACAGCTGCTGAGCGGTGTCCCACAGCTGCTCATCGATGGCTGCGGAGAGCTCGTCGGCACGCTCCGACCACACGGGGTCTCCCCCGACGGAGGCGAGCTCGCGCATGCCGTGAGCGGCGATTGCATTGAAAGCGGCGGGCGCAGCCTCGAAGCGAGCATTGGAGGTGGCCTCCCCCGTTGTCGCGAACATCGTTTCCTCAACCAACTCGAGGTCGAAGACCGTCCATCGGGCACGGTCCCACTCGGTGGAACCGACCCAGGCATCCCATCGCGGCGAGTCGTCGGCGCCGGCTTCCCAAGGGTGCACGATCTCGAGCAGACCGCCGACGGTCCTGCGCTCCAGCCATAGGTACTCATAGGCGGCAGCGACTCGGGCGAGCAACGGGTCGGGGACGGCTAGGCCTTGCCGGGAGAGGGTGGCAAGTGCATGGCCGTAGACGGGCGGCTGGGTATAGCCGGAGGCTTCTTCGAGGGGGCCCCTGTGCTCGGAGGGTGTCGCGTACCGCATATGGGGAACGAAGCCGCCTGGCAGCTGGGCCACGAACACCGCCTCCAACTCCCGCACCGCCCGCTCGTCACCGAGCGCCGCCCAGGCGATGGAGTGAAAGCAGCTATCCCACAGCCAGAGGTGCGGGTACACATGCTCGTTGGGCCAGGAATACCCGCGCGATTCGTCCCAGGCAGCGTGCAGGATCTTCGCCGCTGTGGTCCTCGCCTCGGCGAGGGTGCTATCGCTGCTCATCGTCGGGCCGACTCCGCACCGTGGCCAATCGCCTCCCGGTACCCTCGAACCGAGCGCAGCCGGGGGGAACGAACGGTCAAAACCTGACCTCGAAGCCGGTCAAGGCGAGATCGGGCTCTACGACATCCACGGCAACCGAATCGACCAGCGCCCCCGTGGGCCCGGCTTCGAGGAACTCCTGCAGCCGATCGATCGCATCGGCAGTCCCCTGGGCCCACACCTCGACCGACCCGGTCGGCAGGTTGCGTACCCAGCCGACGACTCCGAGTTGTTGCGCTGTGCCCCTGGTGATGTAGCGAAAGCCCACCCCCTGGACAAGGCCCCGCACCTCGGCGCGGATGGCGGTCATCGGTGCTCCCGTGTTCGTGGGTATCGTCACCAGTATGGACGTGGCGTATGCAGAGTTCGACCGCGGCACACGCTGAGCGCGTGGCGCAACGCCGGAGACCGCACGGTCAGAGCTCGGCATATCTCCCTGTCGTATCGCGCTATACCCAGGTAGCCGCCCGGAACGGAGAGGGAGTTGAATGACCACAGGAGCTGACGACCGGCTGGCCCAGGTCAAAACCGCCGACATCGTCGATGCGATGGGGCGGGCGCACCGGCACCGGTGCCACGTCCTCGATCTGGTCAGCCCCACACCGGGAAGAGTCCTGTTCGGGCCTGCGGTCACCATCTCCTATTTCCCGAGCTGCAAGGAGGTGCTGGACCCTGAGTCCTTCAACTTCGCCAACCTCTTCTACAAGGCGGTCGGCGACGCGCCGGAACACAAGGTGCTCGTCCTGGCCAGCAACGGGTACCACGATGTGTCTCTTGGCGGCGGCACCAAAATGTCCCGGGTGCAAAACCACGGGATGGCCGGGATTCTCGCCGACGGCCGGCTGCGCGACTTCGACGAGCTGGCCAAGTACGACTTCACCACCTTTTGTGCCGGAGAGGCAACCCGCTGGGGCGGCGATGCCGTGACCCCCTTTCAGGCAAACGTGCCCGTCGTGGTGGCAGGCGTCGGCATCGTCCCCGGTGACTTCGTCTTCGCCGATTCCTCCGGGGCGGTCGTGATCCCTGCGGACCACGTCGACGAGATCCTCGATGAGGCGCTGCGGGTCGGCGAGGAGGATGCCCACTACATCGAGGAGATCCGCACCGAAGATCCAACCAACGGGACCCCGGTCGGCGAGCACTAGGCCGACGGCCGTATCCCGACGCGCCGAGAGAAGGAGAGAGCATGGAATTAGGGATGATCGGATTGGGAAAAATGGGCGCCTTCATGAGCGAACGGCTCGTGCAGGCCGGCCACCGCATCGTCGGATTCGATGTCGACCCCGAGGCGGTGCAGCGGGTCGTCGCCTTTGGCGCGTCGGGAGCGGAGTCGATCAAAGACCTGATCGATCAACTCAGTCCCCCCAGAGCGGTATGGATCATGGTTCCCGCCGGGAATCCGGTCGACGAGACGATCGCCACCCTGCTGCCCGATCTCGATGACGACGACGTCATCATCGACGGTGGCAACTCCTACTACCGCGATACGCTGCGCCGCGCCGAAACGTGCAGTGCGGGGGGCTGTCACCTCATCGACGTCGGCACCAGTGGCGGTGTTTGGGGCCTCACCGAGGGTTACAGCTTGATGGTGGGCGCTGAGCCGGCAATCGCCGATCGACTCCGTCCCATCTTCGAGTCACTGGCGCCCGGCCGGGATCGAGGATGGGGCCACGTCGGACCCATCGGCGCCGGCCACTTCGTCAAGATGATCCACAACGGCATCGAGTACGGGCTCATGGAGGCGTACGCCGAAGGTTTTGCGATCATGGCGGAGAAAAAGGGGTTTGAGCTCGACCTGCATCAGGTCGCCGAGATATGGCGGTATGGCTCGGTGGTCCGCTCCTGGCTGCTCGACCTCACCGCCGAGGCGTTGGAGGAGAACCCGAACATGGAAGGCATCGCTCCGTACGTTCCCGACTCCGGGGAGGGTCGCTGGACCGTGTTCGAGGCAATCGACTGCAACGTGTCCGCCCCGATCATCACCCTGTCGCTGATGCGCCGCATCGGGTCGCGAGACGACTACGAATACGCCGACCGGCTGCTCTCCGCCATGCGGAACCAGTTCGGCGGACACGCGCTCAAACTGGAGCCCCCGCAGTAGTCAAGGCAACGGTTTGGTGACGGCCATGCCGCGCCGGGACGCCTCAGGCGGTGCCCGTTCCTCACTCTTCCGGCTCAGATGAGTCGGCGGCGAGGGCGTCCATGGAGACATCACGCCCTTCTTCTTCGAAGCCGAGCGGATCGCGCTCTCGTCGAAGGCGCCGCGGCGCCAGGGCGGCGAGCCCGACGCCGCTCAAGATCAGGGGCAGGGCTATGTATGCCGGACCGGTGAGTACCTCGGCCCCCAGGGTCACGCCGAGCACTACGGCTACCACCGGGTTGGCGTAGGCATAACTGGTGGCAAGAGCAGGGCGAACGGTTCGCAGCAGATAGACATAGGCGGTGAAGGCGACGATCGAGCCGAATACGATCAGGTAAGCGAGGGCGAGCCACGCCGGAGCGGAAGGAACCTCGGTGATCCGCTCCCCGCTCACCAGACCAAGCAGCGCCAGGAGGGCGCCACCGGCCAGCAGCTGGGTAGCGGTGGCCATGGCAGGCCGGGGGAGATCCATGTGTGACCCCCACACCGACCCGATCGACCACAGGATCGGGGCGATCGCCAGGACGATCAAGCCAGCAGGGTTGGACACGAAGTCGCCTTCCTGCGCCAGCACCAACACGCCGACGAAGCCGACGATGAGGCCAACCCATTCCAGGCGTATCGGCCACCGGCCGAACAGCCCGCTCACCAGGGCCACCCACAGGGGTATGACCGCCACCGCAGTAGCCGTCACCGCGGAGCCCACGCCAAGGTCTTCGGCAACGGTGACCAACCCCACTCCTCCCGCCAGCATGAGTGCTCCCACTATGGCGGCGTTCCACCAATGGCGCCGGCTGGGAGCGGGAGTGCCGCGGAGCCGCAGCACGGTGTACATGATCCCGCCCGCAATCAGAAAGCGGATTGCGCTCAGCAGGAACGGGGGAAACCCTTCGAGCCCGAACCGGATCGCCAGGTAGGTCGATCCCCAGATGAGATAGACGGCGGCGAGGGCGGCACCAACGACGAGCCCACTCGGGGAGCCTTGGCTGGTGGGCTCACCGCCGGTCGCGGATTCGTACGGTGTCCGCACCACTGTTCGGTCCTTTGGTAATGGTCTATACTGATTACGCACATTACATCAGTCGCGGGGACAAGTAGCGAGTCAGATGGATTTTTCCCATTACAGCGATGAGCCGGTGCGGATGGCCGTGGCTCTGATCAACTCGATCGACGTGGTGTCGGGCGAAGATGAGCTGCAGACGCCCCAGGACGTTGCCGCTTTCATCGAGACCTGGGACGGCGATTGGTTCGACGGTGACCGGCGCCTCTCGGACCACGACCTCCACGAGGTCCGCGCCCTGCGCTCCCGGCTGCGGGAGGTGTTCACCGCCACCGACGAACGGCAGGCGGCAGCCTCGCTCAACGCTGTGCTCGAGGACGTCTCGGCGACACCAAGGGTGAGTGTCCACGGCGAAGGGCCCCATCTCCACTTCGAACCTCAGAGGGGCAGCCCGGCCCGCTGGCTGGGGGCGGTGGGTGCGATGGGATTGACGACGGCGCTGATCGAAGGCGGATTTGGGCGCTTCGGGCGATGCGCCTCCACCACATGCGACGATGTCTTCGTGGACACGTCGCGCAATCATTCCCGCCTCCGCTGCTCGGACTCCTGCACGACCAGGGAGAGCGTCGCCGCCTACCGGAGACGCCAGCACGCGAGGTAAGCAGGAGACCCGGCGTCTCCGGTGCCGGGTGGCGGCCCAGCACACCCGGGATCGAGCCTCAGTCGCCGAGAACCGGTGAGCCTTCGTTGAACGCAGACCAGGCGAACCAGAATTCGTTCTGGTGCAGCGCCGTTTCGAGCTGCGTGCCCGCCAGCGGGCCTTCGATGCCCTCACCGAACAGGGTCCAGGTGGTGCCGGTCTGGGCATCGATGAAGGTGTCGGGGCCTGCCGGAGCAAACGTGAGCACCTGGTCCCCGACCGTGGCCAGGAAGGCGATTCCGGTACCGATCACCTGGCCTCCGCCTGGCTGCTCGGAATCGAAGTTGTCCACGGCGCCGCTATCGGCCCACCAAACGGTGATCGGAACCCCCGCCAGCTCGTCGTTGACAACGCCGAGCCCGCTGAGGATGCTGAATGGGTAGGCCTTGGTGCTGTCACCGACGCGGACGCCGACGACCCGCTCCAGGGATGGGAAACGATCGTCGAAGTCGTCCTGGAAGAATCGGGGGAACGGTCCGCCGCGGCCGGTGTAACCGACATAGCCGTTGCTCCCGTACGAGAAAGAGAAGCCGGTTTCCCTGGAAAGGACTTCGCCGTCGGGATGGGTCGCCGCAAAGTCACCCCAGGTCACGGTGGCGGTGGGCAGGGCTACCAGCTGGGTGCCGGCATGAGCGCCCACGATGCCCTCGCCGGTGATCTGCTGCCACAGCGACTGGGTGACGTCGTCCCACATCACCAGATCCGACTTGCGCAGCAGCCCGGAGACGCCGAAGCGCAAGACTTCGCCGTCGACTCGTCGGTCGTAGGCGACGGCGGTGTTGCACAGCGGGCAGTAGGTGACGGCGAAGGGGACGCCGCCGACCTCGTCGTTGACGATCTCGTGGGTGGTGAGGATGCGCAGCGGGTAGAAGCGGGCGACACCCTCGATGTCGAGCAACACCCCGATCTCGTTGTCGACGAGCCACTCACTCGCCTCGGCCACCGACTGGTACGCAGGGAAATCCAATGGTGCGATCACGTCGCGGGGGTCGGGAGCGGGGATGCCAAGCAACAACTCATCGAGCTCGATGGTGCGCCTGGTCCAGTCCGTCTCCCAGTCCCCGACGGACAACGAGAGCTGGTCGGGCAGCGTTACCGGGCCTTCGACTATCTCGATGGAACGAGGAGTTGATGAAGGCGACACCGTGGTGGCCGGCGCCGGAACCGTGGTGGCCGGCGGCGGCACGGTGGTCGTCGGCGCAGCCGCGGTGCGGTCGCCGCCTGCCACAGCAGCGATTACTACCACAACCACCACTACGAGGGCGGCGACGATGGCGATGATGGGGAGAACGGTGCGATTCATAGCGTGTTGTTCGGTGGTATCAGTCAGGGAAACGTAACCAGCGGGACCGTAATCGACACTTTGTCAGGGCGGCGACACTCCCCTCGGTAGCGTTGCCGGAGCGCCCGGCTTCCTCAGCAGACCTGGGGCGCGCTCGGGTCGACGACGGGGCGCCACATGTCGGTTGCATCCGCGGCGATCTGCGCCACGGTGACGATGTCGCCTTCGAGGCCTTCGGCCTCCACCCAGACTTCGGCAGCGTCGCGGGTGGCGAAGAAGTTGACCAGCGGGCACCAGTCTTCGAGGACATTTCCGCCGTCGTAACCACCAAGGATGAACAACGTCGTATCGCCTTGTGGTTTGCCGCCCTTGAAGGGGATCTCGACCGGGTCCCCGCTGCGAGGGTCGGTGGAGCGAACGGTTCCGTCGGCTTCGAGGGCGCCGAGGATGCCCACAGCGTCAAGGGCACACCAGGTCCAACGGATCGTGCCGTCGATGTCGACTTGGTGCCGGCTGGGTTCAACGGTGAGCCCTGCGATACCAAGCAGACGACCTTCATCATCCAATTGGACGCGGCCTTCCACTGACGAGGTCTCCAGCACCGCGCGCAGGGCTGAGCTCTCGATCCCGGCTGCAGCCGCCCACTGCTCGACCTCGATCGGTCGGCCCTCGTCGAGGAGGAGCCGGAAGCCGGCAGCTCGCACCGCACTCACCTCCGGGGAAGTGGCCGAGGCTCGTTTCACGTCTTCCATCCCGGTGGACACCGTGTCTTTGCTTGCCGGAACGGCACAGCCACAGGCGTCGGTGACGGCCTCCTCCGCAGGTTCCGTGGTGGCGTAGCTCGGGGTGCAGCAGCTCGGATCGAGCTCGCTGTCGTGGTCGTTCTCAATAACGGTCATGGCTGATGTCCTCTCAGTTGAAGGAGGAGCCGAAGCTACTCCAGGATTCGGCATGAGTCGGGGGTGGGCTGGTCCGGTTTATCGGGTACCATCTCATCCATCGAGATTCTTCGATGGGAATAACCATCGAAATTCTTCGATTTATTCCACATGAAGGAAATCAAAGTGTCCAAGACCCGACAGATCGAATGTCTGTGTTCGACGGAGACGGCGTGTTGCGTGGCGCTGCGGAGCGAGCCGATCGATGAAGAGACCGGCACCAACCTTTCAACAGGATTCAAAGCGCTGGGTGATCCGAACCGGGTGGCGGTGGTCCACCTGTTGTCCGCTGCTCCGGGACCGGTGTGCCTGGTGGATATCGAGCGCCACCTCCCGCTCAGCCAGTCGACTGTGAGTTACCACCTCAAGACCCTCGTCGACGCCGGTGTGCTGGACCGAGAGCGCCGTGGCCGGTGGAGCTATTACACGATTCGGCCCGAACGGCTCGCCGAGCTGTCGCAGGCCCTCGATCGGTACCGCAGTGTTCTCGCCGCAGCCCGGCCCGAACTTCAACCGGCGTGAAGACTGCCGCTTGCCGCGATCGGATGCGTCAGGGACGCCAAGATGGTGAATCGCTGTGCCTATGAAAACCTACCCGACTCCAGCGAAACCCGATGGGAGGTGAGCGATATGGCCCGGTTCATGATCCCGCGTGTTGCCCACTGCAGCGACGGTTGTAGAGCACGGTCCTGAGCAGGACGCGAAACTGCTCATCCGTTGCCCGAAATAGCCACTGGGGAGGCGCTGATGCCAACCGCCATCGACCGAACCGAACTGCTGCGTCTCATCGATGAGGAAGATGCCCAGATCGTCGATGTCCTGCCGCAAAAGGAATACGACGAGGCGCATCTGCCCGGCGCCGTCAGTCTTCCCTTGCGGGGGCTGAACGCGGAGACCGTGTCGGTGTTGCGCACCGACAAACCCGTGGTGGTGTACTGACACGACGGTCTGTGAGACATGTCTCCACGAGCCGCGTGCCGGCTCGAGCGCCTCGGATTCGAACGGGTTTACGACTACGTACATGGCCTCGCCGACTGGAAGGCTGGCGGTCTGCCTATGGAGGGCTCCGCTGTCCAGGTGCAGCGGGTTGCCGACGCCACCCGTCCGGACATACCTACCTGCGAAGTCGACGATCTGCTCGGAGAGGTTCGGCGCCGGACCCACGACGCCGGATGGGACGAGTGCATCGTCATCGACTGCGACGGCATCGTCGTGGGGAGGATCCGCGGCCAAGCCTGGGAATCGGACGACGCCGTGAGCGCCGAGGCGGTCATGGAGTCAGGGCCAACCACGGTCCGACCCGACGGCCTCCTCCATCCCCTCATCGATCGTATGTCCAAACGAGACACCAAACTCGTCGTCGTCACCACGCCACAGGGCTATCTCATCGGCGTCCTGTTGCGCGAGGAGGCCGAGCGGTTGTTGACCGGCGAAGCACCCGAACAGATCTGGCGAGACTGCGAGGGTTGCCCTGGCCAATGGGGACCCAAGCCCTGACGGTCCGGCATCGGACCACCCGCGACGCGGATCGCAGCTGATCCAGCGACCGTTCCGCACAGATTCCGGGCCCGATAGAGTGAATTTCGGGCCGCGGCTGGCGGCGCGCCGAGCAGATCGGTCAAGGGAGGAGCGATGAAGGTCACCCGCCTCAATCACGCCGTGTTGTTCGTCAGCGACCTGGAACGTGCCCTCGCCTTCTACACCGACGTGTTCGGATTCGAGGTGATCGCCAGAGAGCCACGGGCCAATGCGGCGTTCTTGCGAACGGCGGCGTCGGACAATCACCACGATCTCGGGCTGTTCGGGCTGGGCCCGGCGGCGGCGCCCAAAACCCACGGCAGCATCGGCCTGTACCACCTCGCCTGGCAGGTCGACACGGTCGACGATCTGGCCGACGCCAGGGCACTGCTGCTCGAGGCCGGAGCCCTGACCGGCGAGTCTTCTCACGGTGCCACCAAGAGTGTGTACGGGGCCGATCCCGACGGCAACGAGTTCGAGGTGATGTGGCTTCTGCCCCGTGAGGCATGGGGCGAGTACGAAAACCAGGCGGTCGTCGAACCCCTCGACCTTGCCGCCGAGATCGAGCAATGGACAGGGGTAACCACCGGATGAGCACAGAGGTGACGATATGACCGACGAATTCCCCGCCCCCGCCAACGGCTTCGTGCTCACCAACTTCGTCGTGTCGGGCGACGTTGCGAGGTCTCGCGATTTCTACGTGGACGTCCTTGGGGGCTCCACGGTGATGGACGGCGAGCCCACGATTGTCAAGCTGGCGAACAGCTGGATCATCATCAACGTGGGTGGTGGCCCGACCGAGGACAAACCCGACGTCGTGCTCGACGTGCCCGATGACCCGAATCGAGTCAGTGCCTTCCTCAACATTCGCGTGGCCGATATCCAAGACGTCTACACGGAATGGTCGGCCAAGGG
>BTQG01000061.1:0-14189 GCA_036985755.1 Acidimicrobiia bacterium
CGCCTTGGATGCGCCGGCCACCAGGAACAGGAGGTGGTCCGATTGCTGAAGCAGGGCTGCGGTTGCGGTCAGTCGCCACGTTCCAAACTGCTCGACCCAGTTGGCGACGTAGCCGGCGTCCTCGTGATCGAGGGCCTCGGTCCCTGGGAACAATGAGGCGGTATGTCCGTCGTCACCGATGCCGAGCAGCACCACGTCGGGTCCGTCGTCGAACTCAGATTCCAGTAACCGCTGGTAGGCGGCAGCCGACTCAGCGGGCTCGGAGAGGGTGGTGTCGGGGGCGATGAGTTGAGCGGGTACGTGATCGAGCAGCGTGCGTCGAGCCATCAGGGCATTCGACGCCGGATCGTCAGGGGGGACCCAGCGCTCGTCCGATAGCCAGCAGGTCACCTGTTCCCACGGCAGGGCGCGGCCGGCGAGGATCTCGTAGGTCGCCGCCGGTGTCGATCCGCCGGCGAGCCCGAAGGTCGTCGGCACATCGCCCAGCAGCGTGGCGAGCCTGTCCGCGGCGGCGACGGCCAGCTCCTGTGGGGTGTCGTACACCTCGGTGTGCATCGTGGGCCAAACTAGCGTTGTGAAGATCTCGTACGACGGAGGGATCACCACCGCCATCGAATACGGTGAGCCCGGTGGTGTCGGAGTGCTGCTCGCCCACGGCGCCGGTGTCGGCCAGGACCACCCGTGGATGACGAGTGTTGCCAACGGCCTTGCCGCACAAGGCCTCTGTGTGATGACCTTCAACTATCGCTATGCCGAGGCGGGCCGGAAGTCGCCCGATCGCCTCCCCACCTTGCTCGAGGTACACCGCGCCGCCGCCGATACCCTCGCCGAGCGTTGCCAACGGGTCGTCCTGGCCGGCAAGTCGATGGGCGGTCGCGTTGGCTCCCACCTCGCCGGTGACGAGGGCTGGCCCGCTGCCGGTCTCGTCTACTACGGCTACCCGCTGGTGGCGATGGGCAAGACCGAGCCGCGCCCGACCGATCACCTGGAGCGTATCGGGGCACCCCAGGTGTTCTTTGCCGGGACCAGGGACCGGCTCGGACCGAGCGAGCTCATCGAGACGGTTGTCTCGTCGCTGGTGGCGGCGACGGTCATCGTTGTCGAAGATGGCGACCACTCGTTTCGAGTTCCGAAGCGGGCGGAGAAGAGCAACGAGCAGGTTCTGGGTGGGATCGTCGAGGACACCGCGGCCTGGATCGAGGAGGAGATCTACCGGCCGGGCACGAGGTAGCGTCCGGAGCGGACCTTGCCCTTGCTGGCTTCCAAGATCCAGATCGACCCCTTCTTCCACTCCATCGGCCCATCGAGCTCTACCCCGTCGCCGGCCAGTGAGCCGATCACGGATTCGATCAACTCGCCGTGTGTCGACAGCAGCACCGACTCGCCGTTGAGTTCCTTGATCAGCCGGAACACATCCTTGGCGCTGGCATCGACCCGTAACCGCCGCTCGGTTTCGATCGGTAGTCGTATGGAGAAGCTCAGCGGCCTGGCGGTCTGGACACAGCGCTGGGCCTCGGATGACAGGATCCTGGTGATCGGATGCCCGTCGAGGCTGGCAGCGAGCCGGATCGACTGCTTCCGTCCTTGTTTGTCCAAAGGCCTCTTGCGATCCTTCCCCCGCCATTTGGCCTTGTCCCCGGCACTGCTGTGACGGGTGAGGTAGATCGTGGCCCGGCTCGGGTCCCCGACGAGCCCGCTGGCTCGTTCCAGGACGTTGCGATCCGCCTCGTAGTCCAACCGTTTTCGCGCCTTGCCCTTGGTGAGCCAAGCCACCTTGTCGACCTCGGCGTTCGCTTTGAACTTCTCGGTGGCCGTATCCATGAGCCACCACCGCACCACCTTGCGGTTTCCCTGTGCGGTGACGTATCCAATAGACCCGACGTCGACCGGCCGTTCACCTCGAACCCCTGTCTCCTCGCGAACCTCGCGCAGCGCCGCCTCCAGGTAGCCCTCGCGGCGGGCGAGTTTGCCCTTGGGAAGCGTCCAGTCGTCGTAACGAGGCCGGTGGACGAGCAGGAATTCACTCGTTCCGTTGTCCTCGCGGTGCACCACACCACCGCCGGCCTTGATCGATGCTTTGAACCGCTTCGGGCTCACGGAGCGACGCCCGACTGGATCTGCGACCGCTCCACGGCAAGCTCCTGGAGACGCTGGTGGCTGTCGATGGCCTCTACCGTCGGCACCTTGGTCCAAGACCCGTCGGGCTCTCCCTTCCAAGCGAGCGTGTCGTCCACCGACTCCACTTCGATGATTTCCTCGAGCCGCTCCTTGAGCTGCACATCGGTGACCGGCACCAGAGCCTCCACCCGACCGCCGAGGTTGCGCGGCATCAGATCGGCAGAGCCGATGTAATAGACCGCATCTCCTCCGGGATGGCCGAAGCGGTAGATCCGAGAGTGCTCCAGATAGCGCCCGACGATCGAGCGGAGGGTGATGTTGTCGGACAGCCCCTCGACGCCGGCACGAATCGAGCAATTCCCCCTGACGATGAGATCAATCCGGGTCCCCAGCTCCGATGCCGCATACAGTTCGTCGATGATGTCGGGGTCGACGATGTGGTTGGTTTTGACCAAGATCCGCCCATCGGGCCCCAGGGCTGCCTGTTCCCTGATCCGCTCCACCAGCTTTGGCCGCAGCCAGGCGGGGGCGACGATCAGCTTGCGGTACAGGGTCGGCTTGGCGTAGCCGGTGAGGTGGTTGAACAGCTCGGACAGATCGGCGCCGATGTCCTCGTCTGCGGTGTACAGGCCAAGATCCTCGTACAGCTTTGCCGTGATCGGGTTGTAGTTCCCTG
Organism: Acidimicrobiia bacterium; assembly: GCA_036985755.1. GTDB lineage: Bacteria > Actinomycetota > Acidimicrobiia > Spongiisociales > UBA5794 > JACZST01. Next base: position 2,795 of record BTQG01000061.1, read on the forward strand.
TGCCGATGTGTGAGTAGCGGCGGATCCCATCGGGTTCCTTGCGTACCACGAGCAGGGTCTTGCTGTGTGTCTTCAGATCACGAACTCCATACACGACGTGGACTCCGGCCGACTCCAGCATGCGGGCCCAGTTGATGTTCGCCGCCTCGTCGAAGCGTGCTTTCAACTCGACGAGCACCACCACCTGCTTGCCCGCCTCGGCGGCCTCCACCAGACGTCGCACCACCGCTTCCTCACCGCCGATGGCGGGATCGTCCGGGATCGACGTGCGGTACAGCGTCTGTTTGATGGCCAGCACGTCGGAGTCGGCGGCGGCCTGAGCCAGGAAGGCAGCCGTCGAGGTGGCGAACGACTCATACGGGTAGTGGACGAGGATGTCGCCGCGCTTCAGCTCTTCGAAGAAGTCGACGTGGCGTCCTGCGCGGTCCGCCAGCCTCGGCTGGGTGGTCGGTGTCCAGACGGGATCCTTCAATTCCGGTCGGTTGAGCGCATACAGGCTCCACAGGCCATCGAGCCCGAGCGGTGCCTCTCGTTGGTATGCCTCATCGGGGCCGAGCTGGAGACCATGCAGGAGCAAGTCGAGGACCGGGTCCGAAATGCCGGCCTCGACCTCGAGGCGTACCGCATGTGCGGCCCGCTGCCGGTAGCGCAGGACGTCCTCCATCGCTTCGATCAGGTCATCCGCCTCCTCCTCCTCTACGGCGAGGTCGGCGCTGCGGGTGACGCGGAACGTGTAATAGTCGATGACGTCGAGGCCGCCGAAGAGGCGCGCCAGGTGGTGACCGACGACCTGCTCGAGAGGAACGAAGCGATCCCCATCCTGGAGGGCGATGAACCGCGCCACGTTGCGCGGAATCTTCACCCTGGCGAACTGCACTTCGTCGCGGTCGGGGTCGCGCAGCAGGACGGCGAGGTTGAGCGACAGGTCGGAGATGAACGGGAAAGGGTGAGAAGGATCGACAGCCAGCGGAGTGAGCACAGGGAAGATCTCGGTCTCGAACACGAAGTCGATGTGGTCGCGGTCCTTCGCCTCCAGGATGTCGTAGGCGACGATCTCGATCCGCTCTTCGGCGAGCGCCGGGATCAGCTCCTTGGTCACCAGGGAGTCGATGCTGGCGTTGATGGCGATGACCCGCTCCCTGATCGCTGCAAGCTGCTGCTGAGGGCTCATCCCGTCCGGGGATGTCTGGGTGATCCCACCGGTCGCCTGTTCGAAGAGCCCGGCGACGCGTACCTGATGGAACTCGTCGAGGTTGCCGGACACGATCGCCACGAAGCGCACCCGTTCCAGCAGGGGCCGATCGGCAGATTCAGCGAGGCTGAGCACCCGCTCCTGGAAGGCGAGCAGCGATAGCTCACGATTGATGAAGCGGTTTTCGGTCATGTCCATGTGCATCGGTCCATGATACGAAGGAACACGGAGAAAGGACCAAGTATCAACGAGCCGGGTGTTACACCCGGTTGCGGTCCAGCTCGTCGACCTTGGCCAGGCGGCGCAGGTGACGCTCTTCGCCGGTGAAGGTTGCGGAGAGGTACGCCTGCACGATGTCCCACGCCGATTCGGAGCCGACCACCCTCGCCCCGAGAGCAAGCACGTTCAACCCATCGTGCTCGACCGCCTGGTGGGCGCTGTAGTGGTCGTGGATCGTGGCTGCCTTGATCCCGTTGATCTTGCCGGCGGCGATGGCGGCCCCGGCTCCGGAGCCGCAGACGACGATGCCGCGTTCACTCTCCCCGGAGACGACGGATCGGGCGACCGCTGCCGCCGAGTCCGGGTAGTCGGACGGTTCGGCATCGAACGCCCCGACATCGGTGACCTCGTGACCGGCCTTCTCCAGGCGGTCGATGAGGTCCTGCTTCAGGTCGAAGCCGGCGTGGTCGGTTCCAATGGCTATGCGCAAACCGTTGCTCCTTCGTCGACAGGGTAGTGGCGGGGAGGCGGCCGCCTACGCTTGCCCGAATGCCCCGCCTCCTTTTCGCAGCGCTGTTGCTGGTGCTGACCGCTTGTGCAACCGGCCCCGATGCGCCGCCTGTCGACGGGGTGGAAGTGGCCTGCATCGAGCCGCTGTGCATCTCCTATCCGGCGGGGTGGGCGGTGGTCGAGCAGGGAGCAGGCTTCATCGCCTTTGCCCATCCTGATGCTCCCGAACAGGCGCTGGCGACGGTCGGTCCGGTGAATATGCAGGCGGTCGTAGAGAATGCAGGGGGGTCGTGGCCTGCATCGACCGAACAGGTCGTCCGTTCCTTCTGGCGGCTGCTCGAGCAGGCCGACGTCGCCACCTTCGAGCGATTGCAGCGTGACACCGGCGGCGCCTTTCGCTCGCAGGGCAGCTTCGAGGACGGAAGGTTGTGGCACCTGCTCATCCCTGGGACGGGCAACCGCGCCATCGGCGTCGAGGTACGCGGGCCCGATGCCTCCTGGCAGGACCACGCCGACGTGTTCTTCGCCGATGTACGGATCTTCGAGTAAGAGGCCGGCGATCGGGTGCGGTGCGGTGTGTTCACCGAGAATATGGAGGTAGCCTCCGAGGTGTCCCACCGGGGCAGGTACTATGCCCTGGAGATTCACGGGGGGAGGGGCATGAAGATCGCCATTCTGGCGGGCGGCCAAGGGACCAGGCTCGCTGAGGAGACCGAGGTTCGCCCGAAACCCATGGTTGAGATCGGCGGTCGCCCGATCCTGTGGCACATCATGCGCCACTACGACCATTTCGAACACTCGGAATTCGTCATCGCTCTCGGCTACAAGGGAGAGATGATCAAGCGGTACTTCACCGACTATCACGCATCGGTCAGGAGTTTGCGCGTTCATCTCGGAGATGGCGACATCGAGGTCTTCGAGGACGGTGCGGTGGAGTCGTGGACCGTCGATCTCATCGAGACCGGCCGATGGACGAATACGGGCGGTCGCGTGAAGCGGTTGATGCCGTATCTCGACGGGGAGACGTTTGTGCTGACCCATGGCGACGGGGTCAACGACGTCGACATCGCCGCCCTCCTGGAGTTCCATCGCTCCCACGGCAGGATCGCCACCGTCACCGCGGTCCACCCGCCCCCGCGATTCGGCCAGCTGGTCCTCGACGGCGACCGGATCGTCGAGTTCACCGAGAAGCCGCTCGACACCGGTTGGATCAACGGCGGGCTTTGGGTGTTGGAGCCCGAAGTCGCCGAGTACATCGATGGTGATGAGACCCTCTTCGAGCGCGAGCCGATGCAGAATCTCGCCAAGGACGGCGAGCTGATGGCCTACCAACACGACGGGTTTTGGCAGCCCATGGACACGCTGCGGGACCGACGGATCCTGAGCAAGCTGTGGGACGGCGGAGACCCACCGTGGCGGATCTGGGACTGACGGGATGCGAGTCCTCGTTACCGGTCACGATGGGTACATAGGCGTTGTGCTCGTCCCTTTGCTGGAGGCGGCCGGACACGATGTCATCGGCCTCGACTCGTTCCTCTTCGAAGGCTGCGACTTCGGGCCGCCACCGGCCGCCGATATCGAGGTAAAACGCATGGATGTGCGCGATGTCGGCCCAGCCGACGTCGAGGGCTTCGATGCCATCTGCCATCTCGCCGGTCTCTCCAACGACCCGCTCGGTGATCTGGCGCCGGGTATCACGGACGAGGTCAACCACCTGGCGACGACGCAGCTGGGCCGGGTGGGTCGTGAGGCGGGGGTACGCCGGTTCCTGTTCTCTTCATCGTGCTCCGTCTACGGCGCCTCCCCGGGGGCGATGGTGGACGAATCGGCGCCGCTCAACCCGGTCACGCCGTACGGATGGTCCAAGATCCACTCCGAGCAGGATCTGTCGGAGCTGGCTTCCGACGATTTCACGCCCGTGTACCTGAGGAACGCCACCGCCTACGGCGCCAGCAGCAGGCTGCGCGCCGACCTCGTCGTCAACAACCTCGTGGGTTACGCAGTCACACAGGGTCGGGTCTTGATGAAGTCCGACGGCACTCCGTGGCGGCCCCTGGTCCACATCGAGGACATCTCGCGAGCGTTCCTCGCCTGCCTGGAGGCGCCCACCGAGCTGGTACACGACGAGGTATTCAACGTCGGCGGGACAGAGGAGAACTACCAGATCCGGGAGGTCGCCGAGATCGTGGAGAAGACCGTGCCCGGGTCCGAGATCGCGCTCGCCGACTCTGCCCAGCCCGACGTGCGCGACTACCGGGTCGATTGCTCCAAGATCGCCGACACGCTGGGATTCGCATTGACCTGGGACGTTGCGGCAGGGGCCGAGCAGTTGTACGTCGAATATCTCGCCAACGGGCTGAGCGAAGGAGACTTCCTCGGAAGCCTGCTCCGCATCCGCCACGTGCAGCGTCTCCAGGACGAAGGGATCCTGGACCAAGATCTGCGACTGAGGAAGTGATCGGCATCTACGACGTCATCGCCGGCTGCCGGTCGTGCGGAGCCAGGGACCTGGAACGGGTGCTTGCTTTCGGCGACATGCCGCTGTCGGATCGACTGGTCGATCCTGAAGAAGACTCTTCAGTAGAGCCCCGGATACCGCTCACGTTGGTCTTCTGCCCGGAGTGCTCCCTGGTGCAGATCGAGGAGACCGTGTCTCCCGACGTGCTCTTCGGCGCCGACTACCCGTACTTCTCCTCCTACTCGGACACGCTCCTGGATCACAGCAAGCGCAACGTCGAAGCCTTGATCGACCGCTACCAGCTCTCTTCTGGCGACCTCGTGGTCGAGTTGGCGAGCAACGACGGGTATCTGCTGCAGTTCTTCGCCGAGGCCGGCATCGACGTGCTCGGGATCGATCCGGCTCCGGGCCCGGCCGCAGTGGCCGTAGAGAACGGGGTTCCCACCCTTGTCGAGTTCTTCGGCCGAAACGTCGCCGAACGCCTGGCCTCGGAGGGGGTCGAAGCCGACGTCATCATCGGCAACAATGTGCTGGCGCACGTCCCCGATCAGAACGCGTTCGTGGCGGCGATGGCGACGCTGCTGAGCCCGAGCGGGTCGATCGTTATGGAGGTCCCCTACGTCCGTGACCTGATCGAGAACACCGAGTTCGACACGATCTACCACGAGCACCACTGTTACTTCTCCGTGCGGTCCCTCGAGGGGCTGTTCGCTCGCCACGGCCTCTCCCTGAATCGCGTCGAGCACCACCCGATCCACGGAGGCTCACTGCGGTTTTTCGCTTCCGCAGAACCGGACCGTGAGGCCTCGGTCGATGAGTACCTCGCCGACGAAGCCATTGCCGGCATGGACTCGATCGGCTACTACCAGGACTTCGCCGCCCGGGTTGATGGTGTCAAGGTGGCGCTGACCGGCCTCATAGGCGAACTGCGCCGCGGGGGCGCCAGGGTCGCCGCGTATGGAGCGGCGGCGAAGGGTGCGATCCTGCTCAACTACGCAGGGCTGGACGGCGAGCAACTCGACTACGTCGTGGATCGCAACCCGCACAAGCAGGGCAAGCTCATGCCGGGGGTCCGGCTTCCGATCCACGATCCGAGCAAGATCGGCGAGGATCCTCCCGACTATCTGTTGATCCTGCCCTGGAACTTCAAGGACGAGATCATGGAGCAGCAGGCCGATTTCGCCGCAGGGGGAGGGCGGTTCATCATTCCCATCCCCGAGCCGACGCTGGTATGAGCCCGCAGGGCACGGTCGATGTCGCCGTCACCTGCCGCGCCTGTGGCGGCGCCGACATCGAGCCCTTCTACGAGGTGGCCTCGATCCCGAGCCAAACGTGTGTCCTGCTCGATACGGCGGAAGAGGCCGCCGCCTATCCCACCGGCAGTATCGCGCTTGGTTTCTGCACGGACTGTGGCTTCATCGAGAACACCGTCTTCGACCCGCAGGACATCGACTACTCGCAGCCGACGGAGGAGAGCCAGGCGTTCTCGCCGGAGTTCCAGCGTTTTGCGGCGGCCCTCGCTTCAGACCTGGTTGAGCGGCATCGGCTCGAGGGCAGGACCGTGCTCGAGGTGGGGTGCGGCAAGGGCGATTTTCTTCAGTTGCTCGCCCGGTCTGGCATTGCAAACGGCATCGGCATCGATCCCGGCTACCTTCCCAACCGGGAGGCAGACGGGGCAGCACTGCGATTCGTCAGAGAGTGGTACGGCCCGGATGATGTCGGGCTCACCGGCGATCTGGTGCTGTCCCGCCACCTGCTCGAGCACATCCCCAACGTCGCCGAGTTCGCCGGTTGGCTTGTGGCCTCAACCAGGGCTTCTCCCGGTGCCGGGTTGTTCACCGAGGTGCCAGACGTGCGCAGGGTGCTGCGCGAGGGGGCGTTCTGGGACGTGTATTACGAGCACTGCTCATACTTCACCCTCGGCTCGCTCGGCAGGATGCTGCGCAAGACCGGGCTCAGGCTGGAGCGGCTCGAGATGGGGTTCGGTGATCAATATCTGCTCGCCGATGCGGTACCCGGCGACATGACCGATCCGCACCCTGCCGAAGAGCCGGTGGCTGATCTCGCCGTCGATGTTGCCGGATTCGCCACCGAGGCAGCGCAACGGGTGGCCGACTGGCGAGCCACGATCGAGCGACAGGATGGTCACGTCGCGGTATGGGGTGGCGGGTCGAAGGCCGTTGCCTTTCTCGCCGCCGTCGGTGCTGCGGCGGGTGCCGTCACCGTCGTGGACATCAATGCGCACAAGCAGGGCAAGTTTCTGCCGGGAACGGCCATCGAGGTGAAGCCACCCCGGGTGCTGGTTGCTCGCAACCCTCAGCTGGTCATTCCGATGAACCCCATCTATGAGAGTGAGATCCGCAGCGACCTGGCCACGATGGGGCTGGACCCTGCGGTGATCCCCCTCTAAGAGGATGCTCAGATCACCCACTCGCGGCGGACGGCGAGTACGGACAACACCAGCAGCAACGCCGCGGTGCTGACGAATACCGGGAGCACCGGCACATCAAAGATCGGCTCGTCGACCGCAACCTCCGCCCCGGGCTCGCCGGGAAGTTGCGTGAGTGCCAGGGGGGTTGCCGATCCCACTCCGACGGATTCACTCGGGGTTTCCAAAGCGGCGGCGTGCGCCTGAAGCGCAGGGAGTTGGAGGAGGGCAACGAAGAGCACCGCGAGCAGGGCGATGACAAACGTCCTGGCCAAAGGAGACCTTCCATCCCGGGACACGGGGACGCTGGTTCCCCGGGTGGCTCGGTCGATGTGGTAGGCGGTGGAGGATTCGGTCATGTCATGTCTGTAACCGATGGAGCGCTCGGTTTGGTCGCGCTTTCGTGAGAATGTGGGGTCAACCTGCTATCGACGAAATTCTGCTCCCGATTGAGGTGTCGGCTCGCGGTGGGGATTGAGCCCGAAACGCAGACCCGGTTCCTATCCTCCCCGTGTGATCGAACCCATCGAATCGCTGCGCATCGTTGGTGGCTCAAACCTGGAGGGCGAGGTATCCGTGCTCGGGGCCAAGAACGCGGCGTTGAAACACATGGTGGCGGCCCTGCTCGCCCCGGGTTCCCACCATCTCAGCAATGTGCCCCGCAACCTCGATGTCGAGGTCATGTGTGACGTGCTGCGTTATGTGGGAGCACGGTGCGATAGGGACGGCACGAACCTCGAGCTCACCGTGCCCGAGGTGCCCCTCGCCGAGGCCCCACTCGACCTGGTGCGGCAGATGCGCGCTTCCATTCTCATCCTCGGAACGCTGCTCGCCCGCACCGGCGAGGCGCGCATTGCCCTGCCCGGTGGTGACGATTTCGGGTCGCGCCCGATCGACCTCCACCTTTCGGGGCTCGAGGCGATGGGAGCGCAGTTCGATCTCAGCCACGGCGTGCTGAGTGCGTCCGCCCCAGACGGGCTCCACGGCGCCGATATCTACCTCGAGTTCCCCTCCGTTGGTGCCACGGAGAACATCGTGCTCGCCGCTGTGCTCGCCGACGGCACCACCAGCATCGGCAACGCGGCGAGAGAGCCTGAGCTGACCGATCTGGCCAATTACCTGCGGGCGATGGGAGCCAAGATCGACGGGGCCGGCACTTCAACCATCGAGGTGCACGGGGTGCCGGCGCTGGAGCCGGCCGATCATCGGGTGGTCCCGGACCGTCTCGAGGCCGGCACCTACGCGGCGGCGGCGGCGATGACATCCGGAGAGGTCACCGTGCGTGAATGCGTCACCGAGCACCTGCGCATGGAGCTGAGCAAACTGGAGTCGGCAGGAGCAACCGTCACCAGAGGTGAGGACTGGTTCACCGTCAGGGGACCGGATCGACCGGAGCCGGTCGACTTCGCCACGCTCCCGTTCCCTGGCTTCCACACCGACATGCACCCCCAGATGGTGTCGCTGTTGTCGGTCGCAGCCGGGACCTCGATCGCCACCGAGAACGTGTACGCCACCCGGTTCCGTTACATCGGCGAGCTCAACAGGATGGGTGCCGATATCCATACCGACGGCCAGCACATCATCGTCAAGGGGGTCGATGACCTCAGCGGGTGTGAAGTCGACGGGTGCGACATCCGGGCCGCCGCCGCGCTGACGATCGCCGCCCTTCGCGCCGACGGCACCACCACCATCGTTGGAGCCCACCACGTCGACCGCGGTTACGACGGCTTCGTCGAGAACCTGCAGAGCCTCGGAGCCGACATTCGGCGCGTGTAGCGGGAGACCGGTGATGATCCGTTTACCGGCTTCTTTGATCCTCGCCCTTGGCATGGTGCTCGGCGCGGTGCCGGTGCTCGCCGCGGAGGACTCGGTGACGCTGATCCCGGTGGATGGCACGGAGTTCGAGGTCGATGGGCGTAGCTACGGCGGCGCACTCACCATCGCCCATTTTCCCGGGGGTCTCGCCCTCACCGAGGCGACAACGGTGGATCGTTATCTGACCGGCATCAAGGAGGTGCCCTTTGGATGGCCGCAGGATGCGCTGGCCGCACAGGTCGTCGCCGCCCGCACCTACCTGGCCAACACGCTGCGCAACGGGCGTTCGGCGCGGGGCAAGGAATATGGCTTCGATATCTGCGCCTCCAGCGCCTGCCAGGTGTACGCGGGGGTCGGCTACCTCGACGAGCCCGGCGGGGAGCGCTGGCTCGCTGCGGTCCGAGACACCGGTGGCGAGATCCTCACCTATGAAGGGCTGCCAATCCTTGCCGTGTACTCATCGAGTGCCGGCTCGCGAACGATGGCCGTTCAGGATGTCTGGGGCGGCCCGCCGCTGCCCTATCTCCAGCCGGTCGATTCTCCGGAGGAAGGCGTTTCCCCGTTCGCCTCGTGGCAGGTCCAGGTGCCGTCCGAAGCCTTCGTCGACATCCTCAGGGCCGATGGTCACAAAGTCGGCGGCGAGTTGCTCGACCTCGTCCACGTCGTCCTGCCCGAGGGGGAGGGACAGGCAACGGTACGGATCGTCACTACCGGGGGTACAACCACTGTGCTGGGCACCGAGATCAAGGGGGCGATGAACCGGCAGGGCGCAAAGCTGTATCCGGAACTGCTTCCCGGCAAACGCACCGATGGGAAACGGTTGCCCCAGGCGCTTCCCTCGAACAACTACGCGGTCTCGTACACGGCGCGCGGCGACGTTCCCGAGCAAGTGCTCGCATACCTGTTGCCCGACGACGTGAATCTGGTGGGCTCGGTTTCCTTCGTCGGGCAAGGCTGGGGGCACAACCTCGGGATGAGCCAGTACGGCGCACTGGCCATGGCACAGGACGGAGCCGACTACACGGAGATCCTGGCGCACTACTACGGAGGCCTGATCCCGGAGGACGCAGGGGCGTTTCTCCCCGACAGGCTGGTGGTCGGGCTCGGCTGGGAATTGAACCGGGTGACGGTGTCGGCGTCTGGACGGTTTGAGCTGGTGGTGGACGGGCTACTGGTCGGCCCCATAGCCGGAGGAACCTGGTCGGCATATCTCCACGACGATGAGCTCGTCCTGGCGCCTTCGATCGACTATCCGGCACCCGCCGATCGAGGAAGGGCACCGGTCGTCGTGTGAAGTCGTCTGAATAGCGGCGGCGGTGCGTTTACCTTGTCCACGTGGCCACAGAGCAAGAAAACGTCATCGAGATCGCTTCGCCCACCGACAAGCCGGAAGCAGGCTTCGGCGAAGACATCGATCTCGAGGTGCTCGAGTCGACCTTGGAGTACATTCGGCCTGCTCTCCAGGCCGACGGCGGCGACCTCATCCTGCTCGGAGCCGAATCCGGCAAGGTCACCATCCAACTCGTTGGGGCCTGCGGCGGCTGCCCATTGTCGACGATGACGCTCACCGCCGGGATCGAGCGCATACTGCGCGACCGCGTCCCCGGGGTCACCGAAGTCGAGGCGATCTGAGGAAGAGTCGTCAGCCAGACGAGTCGTCAGCCAGAAGAGTCTTCAGTCTTCAGCCAGACGCGCCCCACGACCGTATGGGACACTCATTCTGATGACTGATGACTGATGACTGATGACTGATGACTGATGACTGATGACTGATGACTGATGACTGATGACTGACCCATGACCCTTGTCGATGACGTCAAGAACGGTGACCGCCGCGCCCTCGGTCGTCTGGTCAGCGCCGTCGAGGACGATACCGCCACCGGTAGAGAGACTCTGGCGGCGGTATACCGGGACGGAGGCGCTGCCTGGATCACGGGTATCACCGGGGCGCCCGGAGCCGGCAAGTCGACGTTGGTGGATCTGCTCGTCGAGCAGGCCCGCCGGAGCGGGCCGGTGGCGGTCGTCGCCGTCGACCCCTCCAGCGCGTTCACCGGAGGGGCGATGCTGGGCGACCGGGTGCGGATGCAGCGCCACACCGATGATGCCGGCGTCTACATCAGATCGATGGCCAACCGGGGCCACCTCGGGGGCATCGCGGCGGCGACGCCGCGGGTCGTCGCCTTGCTCGATGGTCTCGGTTACTCCGAGATCCTCATCGAGACGGTCGGAGTGGGCCAGGCAGAGGTCGAGGTCGCTTCTTCGGCCGACACCGTCGTGGTGGTGGTAAACCCGGGTTGGGGAGATGCCATCCAGGCGGCAAAGGCCGGTCTGCTCGAGATCGGAGACGTGTTCGTCGTAAACAAGGCCGACCGACAGGGAGCGGAACAGGCGGTCAATGAGCTGATCGGCGCCCTCGAGTTAGGCCGGGCACGCCCGTGGTTTCCTCCGGTGATCGAAACCGTCGCCACCGACGGTGCCGGTCTGGCCGAGCTGTGGGATGCGATCGGCGCCCACCGCAGGCATCTCGACGAGTCCGGAGAGCGCGAGCAGCGCAGTGTGGTGAGGGTTCACGCCGAAGTCGAGGCAGCGTTGACAGCCAGGCTCCGCCACACGGCGACATCGGCGTTGCCGCCGGAGATCCTCGACCGGGTGCTGGCTCGCCGGGTCGATCCGTGGTCGGCAGCGAGCGAGATGGTGGCCAACGGGCCGTTCGAAACCTCCTAGATCGGCGCGATCGTACGCGAACCCAGGGTTCAGGACCCGGTATATGCCG
>BTQG01000062.1:0-14161 GCA_036985755.1 Acidimicrobiia bacterium
CCGAAACGAAGAGTGGATTTCGTCACCGACGGGGTCACGAAGGGGCTCGCCCACAATCGCCGGACGGCTCACAAGGCGGGTGTCGAGTCCACCGGGCACGGGTTTCCAGGATCCGACGTGTTCGGGGCGTTTCCCGTGAACCTGTTTGTCGGATCGGGCGGCGAAACCGTCGACGAGCTGATCGCCGGCGTAGAACGTGGGATCTATGTGTCGACCTTCAACTACTGCAGGGTCCTCGACCCCAAGGCCCTGGTGGTGACCGGTCTTACTCGCAACGGTACGTTCATGGTCGAGAACGGTGTCATTACCGGGGCGGTGTCGAACTTGCGGTTCACCCAGTCGTTCGTCGAGGCGCTCGCTCCGGGAAATGTGCTTGGCATCGGGAGCGACGATCGTTTCGCCGATTCCGAGTTCGGAGCGGACTTCGTGATCGCCCCGTCGATCCGTCTCGCCTCCTGGCGCTTCACCGGCGGAGCCGACGGCTGATGTCCAAACCGGACCAGCTGGTCACCGCTGCTCTCTTCGAGGACAGGGACCGTGCCGACGAGGCCTGGGGCCGGTTGGCCGAAGCGGAGATTCCGGCGTCGGTGGTCACCGAGCCCGGAATCATGGGCGCCTACCGCATGAACGTGATGGTGCATCGTGAGGACCTGGAACGAGCGCAAGCGTTGATCGCCGACCTGGTGGAGTGACGAAGAGGGGGAGGGCTCTGGGGGAGTGGGTGTTTCTTCTTCGTCTCTCCCGCGCAGCGGGGGAGACGCGGCGAAGCTGATGCTTCGCCGCAGAGGGGGTTCTGGGGGAATGAGTGCTCGCATGAGTTCAATCGGGTTCGGCGAGCTCCCAAAAGCCCCCTCCGCTCGCAGACTTCGTCTGCTAGCGCCTCCCCCACGTTGTGGTGTATGGACTGGGGAGATGCCGCCCCCACCGCGCGGCGCAGGCGCTGGCGGCACGATGCTCCTGGGTCTCAGTAGCAATCGATCAGACAACGGATGTTGGACTACGTGATACGTACTACGTGATACGTATTACGTAATTCGTGACGAAGAAAACGGCCCGGGAGGCACGGGCCGTTTTCAGTATTTGGGCGACGAACGTTACGCCTGGACCGACTCGGTCTCGTGGTCGTGATCGGCGTGGTCCCCATCCGCATGGTCGTGGTCGTGGTGGTCTGCAACCTCCTTGCGCACCTCGTCCATGTCGAGAGCAGCGATCTGGTCGATGAGATCGGCCAGGGCACTCTCCGGCAGGGCGCCGGGCTGGGAGAAGACGCCGATGTTGTCCCGGAATGCCATCAGGGTGGGAATGGAACGGATCTGGAAGTAGCCGGCCAGCTCCTGCTCGGCTTCGGTGTCCACCTTGGCAAAGACGATATCGGGATGCTGCTCGGACAGCTTCTCGAACACCGGGCCGAAGGCGCGACACGGACCGCACCACTCTGCCCAGAAATCCACGAGAACGGTGTCGTTGTTGAGGATGGTCTCCTCGAAAGTGTCTTTGGTGAGCTCGACGGTTGCCATAGTGGTAGGTCTCCTTTTGTTCACTTGCACAACCTTTCCCCCGTGGGGGGTATTCCGAGTGCAGGGGATTCGACCGATGGGGGAGTGCAGGGCGCCAGCGCTCCGTACACTTCCCGCCCGTGTCCTCCGTGATCGAATTGCGCGACGTCGGGGTCGACGCAGGATCCACGTCAATCCTGCGGGGGGTTGACCTCCAGGTCGGCCGGGGAGAGATCCTCGGCCTCTTCGGCGCCAACGGCGCGGGAAAAACGACCTTGCTTCGGCTCGTCGCCACCCTGCTTCGGCCCTCTGCCGGCGTGGGTTCGGTGCTCGGGATCGAGCTCACGAGTGATCAGCGCTACGCCATCCGGCGCAGGATCGGGATGATCGGCCACGTCCCAGGCCTCTACCCGGAATTGACCCTCGGTGAGAACCTGGATTTCGCTGCCAGAGTGGCGGGAGTGTCCAGAGATGAGGTCGGCGGCGCCCTGGCCGCGGTCGGCCTCGGTGGCGCCATCGACCGCGAGGCAGGGATCTCGTCGTTTGGGATGCAGCGCCGCGCCGAGTTCGCCAGGGAGTTGATGATCGATCGGGATCTCTTACTGCTCGACGAACCACACTCCGCATTGGATCAGGATGCCGTCGAGCTCGTCAACGCTCTGGTGAGGAAGGTCGCCGCGGGGGGAGGAGCGGTCATCCTGGTGTCCCACGACCGCCAGCGAGTGGCGCGGATCGCGGATCGAACCGTGGAGCTGACGGAGGGGACCCTCCAATGAAGCCGGGCTTCCGCTCTCAGGTGGCGGCAGTCATCGAACGCGATCTGCGGCGAGAACGCCGGCGCGGCGATGTGCTGTGGGTGACGATTCCGTTCGGAGCGATGGCCCTCTTTCTGCTCCCCCTGGCGATCGGGGTCGATGCGCAGCTCCTGCAGGACATCGGGCCGGGGATGTACTGGGTAGCGGTGATGCTGTTCGGCGTGCTGGTGGCCGTCGGCAGGGCGTCCATCGAGACCGTTGCCCAGCGAGACGCGGTGTCGCTGCTCGGGCTCGACCCTGCCGCCGCCTTCGCCGGGCGGTCGATGTCGGCGGCCGGGCTGCTGCTCGTGTACGAGATCGTTGTCGGGGTGGTTGCGGTCGTCTTGTACAACATCGAGCTGATCGGCATCCCCTGGCTGGCGCTGACCCTGGTCATCATCGCCGTCGGGCTTGGTTTGCTTGGTTCGCTGGCTGCCTCGTTGGTCGGCAGCTCCACTGCAGGCTCGGCGCTTGTCCCTTTGCTGGTGGCACCGCTGGCGGTGCCACTTCTGCTTGGGGCAACCCAGGTCTATGAAGGCTTGCAGCTTGGCCGCAGTATCCTGCCCTGGATGCTGCTGATGGTCGTGGTGGTGCTTGTCACGGCCATCGTCGGCGTCGGCACGGCCCGCCCGCTCCAGGAGACTTGATGCCGTCCGAGATTCGCAGCCGAAGCTGGCCGTGGGCAGCGATCGGGGTGTCGGTCGCGGTGGCCTTGGCGCTTGCGATGGTCAGCCCTGCGGACGCGGTTCAGGGCGAGCTGGTCAGGATCATGTACGTTCACGTCCCCGCCGCCTGGCTTGCGTACCTCGCTTTCATTGTCACACTGGTGGCCAGTGTCGGCTATCTCGCAACCAGGAATCTCCGATGGGACAGGGCGGCGGCATCGAGCGCCGAGATCGGTGTCTATTTCACCGGTCTGGCGATCGGGCTTGGCATGATCTGGGCCAAGCCGACCTGGGGTGTGTGGTGGACGTGGGACGCCCGCCTGACCCTGACCGCCATCATGTTTTTCGTCTACGTCGGGTATCTCGCGTTGCGCAACACTGCGGATGATTCCCGGGTTCGCGCAGCCAGATCGGCGGTGCTCGGCATCCTCGGAGCCGCGCTGATCCCAATAGTGCATTTCTCGGTCGTGTGGTGGCGCACCCTGCACCAGCCGCCCTCCTTGCTTCGGCCGGACGGCCCTGCGATCCAGGATCCGCTGATGCGCTGGGCGCTGCTCGCCGGCGTGATCGCTTTCACCGTCATCTATGTGGCGCTCATGGTGAAGCGCATCGAGCTCCATCGGCTCACCGACAGGATCCGGGATGTGGAGCGTTCCGTCGATCGGCCCGTAGCCGGGGCCTCGGTGACCGCCCCCGATCTGGGAGGAGGCCTCGGCGATGAGTGACTGGGGGTGGGTGGCCCTCGCCTATGCCGTCGCCTATGGAAGCCTTGCCGCATACATGGTGATGCTCACGGCTCGACTCAGGGCGGCGAGGGATCGTCTCGAGGAGCTGCAGTGAGGGCGTACTGGAAGTTCCTCGTCCCCGCCCTCATCACGGTGGTCGTGCTCATCCTGCTCGGCTTCAACCTGACTTCGAGTCTTGTCTACTTCAATACCCCTACCGAGTTGATCACCGAGGGCCCGGGAGAGAGCAGGCTTCGACTGGGTGGCCAGGTCGTGCCCGGCACCGTGGCCGACACCAGCCAAGGGGTGACATTCGAGGTCACCGATGGCCGCCAGGCGGTCAGGGTCATCCACGCCGGGGCGCCACAGCAACTCTTCCAGGAGGGCATCGGTGTTGTTGTCGAGGGCACATGGGACGGCCAGGCCTTCTACTCCGACACGATGCTGGTCAAACACGACGAGACCTACGGGACTGAAGACCGGTCGGCGGACACGTATCGAGACGACCAGGACGGCACATGATCGCCATCCTCGGTTACGCCGCCATCCTGGTCGCCCTTGCCGGCGCGGTAGGACTGGTCGTCACCGGTATCAAGGCGTCGAGGAGCGTCGACCAGGATCCAGCGGCGGTGCGGATGCCGTTGTTTGCCCTCTTCGGTGGTGGCATCGCTGCGGCCGTCTTCCTCGAGATCGCCATCCTCACCCACGACTTCTCCATCGCCTACGTCGCCCAGAACTCAGCGCGGGGCACACCTTTCGTGTTCCTGGTCGCCTCCGGCTGGGCAGCGCTCGAGGGCAGTGTCGTGATGTGGGGCGTCCTGCTGGCGTTGTTCTCCTTGTTGGTGTGGCGTCGTCTCTGGCGTGGTGACGGTCTCGGCCTTGGAGCCCTCGCGGTGATGGGTGCGGTTTCGGTCTTCTGGTTCGGTTTGATGGCCACCGCGGCGAACCCGTTTGGCATCTGCACCGAGGTCGCCAACGGGGTCTGCTCGGCATCGTCCTGGCTGCCCGTGGGCAGTGCCGTCGCCGCCGCAGACGGGATAGGCCCGAACCCGTTGCTGGCCAACCACATCCTGATGGCCTTTCACCCCCCGATGCTCTATCTCGGCTATGTCGGGTTCACCGTCCCCTTTGCCTTCGGCATCTCCGCCCTTGCCCGATCAGAGCCTGGCAAGGTTTGGCTGGACCGATCCCATCGCTGGTCGGTGCTCGCCTGGATCTTCCTCGCCGCCGGCATCCTGCTCGGCGGGTGGTGGTCGTACGAGGTGCTCGGGTGGGGTGGTTACTGGGCGTGGGATCCGGTGGAGAACGCCGCTCTGTTGCCCTGGCTTGCCGCCACCGCTTTCATCCACTCGGCGATCGTGCAACGGCGGCGCTCGATGCTTCAGGCATGGAACTTCGTGCTGATCATCGTCACCTTCGCTCTCACCATTTTCGGGACGTTCCTGACTCGTTCCGGGGTCATCGCCTCGGTGCATGCCTTTTCTCAATCTTTGGTCGGACCGGCGTTGCTGGGCTTGCTCGCAATCGTCGTGTTCGGTTCGCTTGGCTTGTTCGCGGTGAGGGCCAACACGGTGGCCTCGGCCCCGCGGCTGGACTCGCTGTCTTCACGCGAGGGTTTCCTGCTCTTGAACAACCTGTTGATGACCTTGTTTGCCTTCACCGTGTTGTTCGGTACCACGTTCCCTCTGCTCGTCGAGGCGTTCACCGGGCGAGAGGTCTCGGTCGGTCGGCCCTTCTTCGACCGTGTCGCCATCCCCTTCGGGTTGATCTTGTTACTGGCGATCGGGTTCGGCTCGGTGGCTCCGTGGCGGGCCGCCTCGCCGAGCATCATGTGGGAACGTTCCCGGTTCGGTATGAACGTTGGGCTGGTGGCTGCGGCGCTCTCGGTAGTGCTCGGCGTGCGTTCGGTACCAGTGGTGGCGGTGGTCGGCCTCGCCGGATTCGTCATAGGGACGATCGCTCATTTCTTGCTCCATCAGGCGCGACGCGCCCGTGCCGGCGACAAGACGTGGCCGCAGGCGCTGGCATCGACGGTTGGCAACGATCTCGGATTCTGGGGTGGGCAGCTCGCCCATGTTGGGGTGGCCCTGATTGCCGTCGCCATTGCCACCACCTCTGCCCTTGCCGTTCGCACCGAGGTGACCCTCGTCCAGGGTGAGACCGCCGTCGTCGACGACTACTGCGTCGAGTATCGCGACGCCTTCGAACGTACCGAACCCGAGCGCGTCGTGCGGGGGGTGCGGGTAGTGCTCTACGACGCCTCCTGCACCGAGCAGAAGGCGGTACTCGAACCTCGACTCCACGAATACCCCAAATTTGGTCAGGTCATTGCCACCCCGGACGTGCGCACCGGCCTCATCGACGACGTGTATCTGAACATCGCCGGCGTCGACGGCGATGCTGTCCGCCTCTCCGTGCTCATCTTCCCACTGCAGTGGCTGGTGTGGTTCGGCGGCCTCACCATCCTCGCTGGAGGGATCGTCGCGCTCGGGCGAACCGTGCGAGGACGCCCGCAGGCACCGTTGCCTGAGGACAGGAGGGACGAGGCCCATGTCTGACCGGTCGCGCACCCTGGCCTGGCTGGTCGTCCCGGTGATCGCGCTCGTGGTGATCGCCATCGGGCTGCGGCCTTCCGAGGCCGAGCCTGATGCCGAGGCGCGAGCCTATGCGCTCGGGGTGTCGTTGAAATGCCCGATCTGTGCCGGGGAGTCGATCGCTTCCTCGCAGACCGACCTCGCAGAGGATCTGCGCGGTCTCATCGCCGATGAGATCGCCGCCGGTAGCACGGACGAGCAGATCCGGGCGATGTTCGTGGCCAGCTACGGAGAGCAGGTGCTGCTCGAGCCGCCGAGCAGCGGTTGGGGCATCGCGCTGTGGGCGGCACCGCTGCTGCTCGCCGTCGGAGGTGGAATCGCCATCTACGGCTTGCGGCGCCGAGAATCGGTGGTGGTGGAGAGGTGAGCAGCTACGCCGACCAGATCGAGCAGGTCGATCGTGATCTCGCCGAGATCGCCGCCCAAGTCGACGCCGGGGAGCTCGATGGAGCGACCGCAGATCGGCTGAAGATCGTCCACGAGCGGGAGCGAGCCGCGTTGCTCGCCGACGCGGCAACACCGCCAGAGAGCCAACCCGGCCGCTCGCGGCAACGCACCTTCATCGGCGCCGCAATCCTCGGTATCGGGGTCATCGCTATCGGCGCCTTCGCCATTGTGTCGGTGCAGGCTGACAGCCCCGCCGGGGAGGCGACGGACGGTGTGGCCACCGAGGTGCTCGAGGGGACCTCGGGTGTGGACCTGTCCGCGGTGACGATCGAAGACATGGAACGGGTTGTCGCCGATAACCCGTTCATCGTCGGGATGCGCCTCGCCCTTGCCCAACGCTACGTGAATGCGGGTGATCACAGCAGCGCCCTCGAGCACTACTTGACCGTGCTCGACCAGGACCCCGAGCAGCCCGAGGCGCTGGCGATGATCGGCTGGCTCTCATTCCTGGCGGGGGAGTCGGAACTGGCCGAGCCATTCGTGGTGAAGGCCATCGGTATCGAGCCCGACTACCCGTTGGCGTTGTGGTTCCTGGCCAACATCAAAATTGCCAACGGCGACGACAGCGGCGCGGTGGACTCGATCGAGCGCCTGCTCGCTTACGACCTGTCGCCCGAGGTGCAGGCAGACGCCGAGCAGTTGCTCGCCGAGGTGCGCCCATGAGCAATCGGATCGTGTGGGTGGTGATCGTCGCCGGGGTGCTGGTCGTCGTGCTCGGTGTGGCTTTTGCCGGTAGCTTCGGCTCCGATCCCACTCTCGTCGACAGCGCCCTGGTGGGTAAGCCGGCACCGTCCGTGGAGCTGGCGGGGTTCGATGGCCCTGACACGGTCCGGACCACCGACTTCATCGGTGACGTTCTCGTGGTCAACTTCTGGGCATCCTGGTGCACAGGGTGCCGTGTCGAGCATGCCGCATTGCTCGCCGCCTCGGAGGACTACGCCGATTTCGGCGTCACCTTCCTCGGGATCAACACGCTCGATGAACGAGGCGCCGCCGAGGCATTCCTCGAGGAACTGGGCCGGGGGGGCGAGAACTACAAATACGCTGTCGACCAGGGCTCCCTCGCCACCTTCGCTTACGGCGTCACCGGCCTCCCCGAGACGTTCTTCATCGACCGCGATGGCATCGTTGTCGGCAAGGTCATCGGATCGGTGCCCCTTGACCTGTTGACCGCGACGCTCGACAACATCCTCATCGGCAACGCGGTCGATTCGGTGAAAACGGCGGAGACGGAGACGCCATGAGTCGCAAGTCGCAAGGAGTAAACGACCGGGCGCGACTCACCTACGCTGGCGGCATGTGTCGATCAATCAAACGTCTCCGTGACGGGTCGGTCCCCGCTCCATCCGAGGAGATCGAGGCCGCCGCCCTCCAGTACATCCGCAAGGTGAGTGGGTTTCAGCGTCCGGCGGTTCACAACCAAGAGGTTTTCGATCGCGCCGTAGCCGAGGTGGCACAGGCGACGGCGCTCCTCCTGGGTGATCTCGAAATACGTGGAGCCGCCTAACACTCACGAGTCGTGATAGCACCGGCTTCCGGGACTTGCGACTTGCGACTTGGTCATTGACTCCCCGGTAGCATCGCGCCCCCACAGACAACACCAGGAGTTTCCTTGTCATCCGATCACCGTCTGCCGCGAACGGTCGTGCCCAACCACTACGCACTGACCCTGTCTCCACAGCTCGACACCGCCACGTTCGGCGGCCGTGCCATCATCGACCTCGAGATCACAGAAGCGACGGAAGAGATCGTCCTCAACGCCGCCCAGCTGACCATCGGCCGGGCGGCCCTGTCCAACGCAGCCGGCGCTCGTATCGGTGCCCGGGCCACGATCGACGAAGCGGCAGAGCGGGCCACGTTCACCCTCGCCGAGCAGGCCGATCCCGGTCGGTGGAGGCTGGAGATCTCCTTTGTCGGGATCCTCAACGACGATCTGCGCGGCTTCTATCGCTCGGTGTACACCGACGACGAGGGCAACGAGAAGACGATCGCCACCACTCAATTCGAGGCCACCGATGCCCGCCGCGCTTTCCCCTGCTGGGACGAACCGGACTTCAAGGCGACGTTCGGGGTGACGCTCGTCGTCGACGAGTCGCTGACTGCGATCTCCAACGGGCCGGAGGTCACCAGGGAGAGCACGGGCGATGGCAAGGTTGCCGTCACCTTCAAGGACACGATGAAGATGTCGACCTATCTGCTTGCCTTCATCGTCGGCGAGCTCGAGGTCACCGACCCTGTCGATGTCGACGGCATCCCGCTGCGTATCGCTCACATCCCCGGCAAGGGGCACCTCACCGGTTACGCCCTCGAGGCCGGCGCTTTCGCCCTGCGCTTCTACGCCGATTACTACGACCTCCCGTACCCGGGTGACAAGATGGACAAGATCGCCATCCCCGATTTCGCCTGGGGAGCGATGGAGAACCTCGGAGCGGTCACCTATCGCGAGACCGCCCTGCTGCTCGACCTCGAGCGCGCCACCCAGACCGAGATGATGCGGGTGGCCGAGGTGATCGCCCACGAGATCGCCCACATGTGGTTCGGCGATCTGGTCACCATGAAGTGGTGGAACGGCATCTGGCTCAACGAGGCCTTTGCCACATTCGCTTCGATGAAGTGCATCGATGCCTTCCGGGCGGATTGGGAGACCTGGCTCACCTTCGCCGCCGATCGCACCGCTTCGATGGGAACCGACGCCATCGAGTCGACTCGGCCGGTCGAGTTTCCCGTCGAGTCTCCGGAAGAGGCCAACGAGATGTTCGACAACCTCACCTACCTCAAGGGATCATCGGTGCTGCGGATGCTCGAGCAGTACCTGGGCGAAGACATCTTCCGCAAGGGGGTGAGCGACTATCTCAAGAAACACGCGTACGGCAACACCGAGACCGCAGACTTGTGGGCCGCGCTCGAGGCCGCTTCGGGTGAGCCGGTCGGCGAAGTGATGGATACGTGGATCTTCCAAGGGGGTTTCCCGAGGATCGCGGTTGCGGGCTCGGCTGGCGCCTACACCCTCACCCAGGAGCAGTTTCGTTTCGGCCGGCCGGGTGATCACCGATGGCAGGTGCCGGTCATTCTTCGCTCCGACACCGGCGAGCAAAGGCTGCTGGTCAGCGAGGACTCGGTCACGGTCGATGCCGGTGACGGTCTCGTCGTCAACGCGGGGGGGAACGGGTTCTACCGGGTGCAGTACTCGCCGGCGCTTCGCGACGAGGTACGCGACAGACTGGACACGTTGGAGGCCGCCGAGCGCTACAACGTGGTTTCGGATCTATGGGCCGACGTGCTCAAAGGCGGAAGTGAGGCGGCCGACTTCCTTTCCCTAATCGGCCGGCTCGGCGACGAGAAAGAAGTCGAAATCTGGGAGGCGACACTCGCCGGCCTCAGGGAACTCGACCGCGTCGTCTCGTCGGACGTGCGCCCCGACCTGCAGCGGTTCGTCGGCGACCTGGTCTCAGGCAAGGCAGACGAGATGGGGTGGACGCCTGACGCCGGCGAGGGCGATCGCACCAAGAAGCTGCGCGGCCTGCTGATCCGAGCTCAGGGCAATCTGGCCAACGATCTGCCCACCCAGGAGCAAGCACGACTCATGCTCGAGGAGGCGCGACAGGATCCTGCGGGTGTCGATTCGGAAGTCGCCGACGCCGTGATGCACGTCGTCGCCGCCAACGGAGATGAGGCAGATTTCGATCGTTTCATCGAGATCATGCACACCTCGAAGAACCCGCAAGAGGTCGTCAAGAACTTGCGCGCCGCGGCGCGCGTGCCCAACCGAAAGGCCGCCGATCGACTGTTCCAGATGATCCTCGACGGCGAGGTACGCAGCCAGGACGCATTCTGGGTGCTGGCGGTCATGCTCGGGCACCGGGAAAACGGCCCGCACGTTTGGGAGTTGATGAAGGAGCATTGGGAGGCGATGATCGCAGGGCTACCACCGACGACGGCCCGACGCATCCTCGACCTTGTTCCCTACCGGTCCGAGCCGGAGGTCGCTCCGGACATCGAAGCCTGGCTTGCCGATCACCACATCCCTGGAGCCGACATGTACGGCCCGCAGCAGGTCGAGCTGATGAAGGTGCGCGTTGGTATGCGAGAGCGTGAGCAGGACCGGATTGGAGCGGCCCTGAAGTCGTGAATCCTTGGTAGCTCGGAACCAAGTCAATCGTCGGCGTCGGGGCCTGGGCGGGTCGGGCTTCTGGCTGATGGCTGACGACTGACGACTGACGACTCTGAACTTTCTAGGCTGCCGTCCATGACGGTCTTCATCGATGGTTCGCCGCTGACGATCGACGACGTTGTCGCCGTCGCCAACGGCCGGGCGGATGTCGAGGTGGGGGACGGTCTGGCGGACCGGATGATCCCTGCGCTACGCGTCGTGCGCCGCGTTGTCGCCAACGACGAGACGGTGTACGGGATCACCACCGGGTTCGGCGCACTCGCCACCACAAAGATCCATGGCGATGAGGTGCTCGAGCTTCAGGCCGATCTGTTGCGCAGCCATGCGGGAGCCGTTGGTGACCTGCTCGACCCCGTCACCGTTCGGGCCATGCTGCTGTTGCGTGCCAGGACCCTGGCCCAGGGACATTCGGGGGTCCGCCCGGAGATCGTCGAGTTCATCGTCGAGATGCTCCGGCGCGATCTGACCCCGGCGGTACCCGGACAGGGATCGGTCGGCGCCTCAGGGGATCTTGCGCTGTTCGCCCACCTGGCCCTGCCCATCATTGGAGAAGGGCTCCTCTTGGTTGAAGGCGATGCGTTTCCTTCTGCCGAGGTGCTGAGCGATGCAGGGTTGGAGCCGCTGACGCTGGAAGCGAAGGAAGGTCTCAGCCTGCTCAACGGCACCGAGGGCATGTTGGCCAGGGGTTGCCTCGCCGTGGATCGAGGGCGGCGCCTCGCCGACGCCGCCGACGCCGCCTGCGCCCTTTCCATTGAAGCCCTCCTGGCATCGACGGTGCCCCTCGACGCCCGTATCCATCAGCTACGCCCCCATCCCGGACAGATCCAATCGGCGGCCACCATGGCACGACTCCTCGACGGGTCCGAGATCGTGGCGAGCCATCGGGAGGACATGGTCCACGCCGTCCAGGACGCCTACAGCTTGCGATGTGCCCCCCAGGTGCACGGAGCGGTTCGCGACTCGATCGAGTATGCCGCGACCGTTTTCGACCGTGAGCTGGGCTCGGTCGTCGACAACCCGATCGTCTTCCCCGACGAGGGCGACGTCATCTCGGGTGGGAACTTCCACGGTCAGCCACTGGCGATCGTGCTCGACTTGCTCGCCATCGCCGTCGCCGAACTCGGCTCGATCTCGGAAAGGAGAATCGACCGCATCCTCGACCCGCAGCATTCCTTCGGCCTTCCACCGTTCCTGGCCGGGCGCCCTGGTGTCGAGTCCGGCTACATGCTCGCTCAATACACTGCGGCGTCGCTGGTTGCCGAGAGCCGCGTGTTGTCGCATCCCGCATCGGTCGATTCGATCCCGACGTCGGGTTCGCAGGAGGATCACGTTTCGATGGGTTGGGGATCGGCGAGAAAACTCATCGACGTCCTGGACAACACCACCCTCGTGCTCGCCGTCGAGCTCATCTGCGCCGCCGAGGGGACCGAGCACCGCACTCCGTTGCAGCCGGCGGCTGGTACTGCGGCCGTGCTCGCCGCGGTGCGGGAGCACGTCCCTGCTCTCGACGGCGACCGCAGCTTCGGCGCCGACATCGAGCGGGCGGCGGAGATGATCACAACCGGCGGTCTCGACTCCATCGTTCATCACGAGGGGCAGCGATGACGAGAACCGTCCGCGCCCCCAGGGGAACCGAGCTATCGACCAAGGGCTGGCTCCAGGAGGCCGCCCTCCGGATGCTGATGAACAACCTCGATCCGGAGGTCGCTGAAAACCCAGATGAGCTCGTTGTCTACGGCGGCCGCGGCAAGGCCGCCCGCTCCTGGGAGGCGTACGACGCCATCGTTCGCACCCTGCGCTCGCTGGAGAACGACGAGACGATGCTGGTGCAGTCCGGAAAACCCGTCGGCGTGTTCCGCACCCACGAGATGGCCCCGCGTGTTCTGATCGCCAACAGCCTTCTCGTGCCCGACTGGGCCAACTGGGAGACCTTCTGGGATCTCGAAGCCAAAGGCCTGATCATGTACGGGCAGATGACCGCAGGGTCATGGATCTACATCGGGACCCAGGGCATCCTCCAGGGCACCTACCAGACCTTCATCGCCATCGCCGAGCAACGGTTCGGCGGCAGCTTGCGGGGGACACTGACGCTGACCGGCGGGCTCGGTGGCATGGGGGGAGCGCAGCCGCTGGCACTGACGATGAACGACGGCGTTGCCCTCGTCGTCGAAGTCGACCCGGAACGGATCGCCAGACGGATCGAAAACGGGTACCTCGACGAGGCAGCGGAGAACCTCGACGATGCGATCACCCGGGTGCAGGCCGCCAGATCCCAAGGCAAACCGTTGTCCGTCGGGCTCGAAGGCAATGCCGCAGACGTGTTCCCTGAGCTGTTGTCACGCGGGGTCGATATCGACATCGTCACCGACCAAACGTCGGCACATGACCCGCTGAACGGGTACGTGCCACACGGCTACTCGTTAGAAGAGGCTGTTGAGCTGCGACGGTCCGACCCCGAGACCTACATCAAAGCGGCACGGCGGTCGATGGCCGTGCACTGCGAGGCCATGGTCGGTTTCCAGCAAGCCGGCGCCGAGGTGTTCGACTACGGCAACAACCTGCGCGGCGAGGCGCAACTTGGGGGCTTCGCCGACGCCTTCGCCTATCCCGGGTTCGTGCCTGCATATCTGCGGGACCTGTTCTGCGAGGGCATGGGCCCGTTCCGTTGGGCGGCACTCTCCGGGGACCCGGCCGACATTCAGGCCACCGACGACGCGGTGCGGCGATTGTTTCCCGAACACAGGGCCTTGCATCGGTGGCTGGATCTGGCCGAAGAGCGGGTCCCGTTTCAGGGCCTGCCTGCCCGGATCCTGTGGCTGGGGTATGGGGAGCGGGATCGGGCCGGTCTTGCCTTCAACGACCTGGTCGCCTCCGGTGCGGTGCAGGCGCCCATCGTCATCGGGAGGGATCACCTTGATTCGGGATCGGTGGCCTCCCCGTACCGGGAGACCGAGGCGATGCGCGACGGCTCGGACGCCATTGCAGACTGGCCGATCCTCAACGCCCTGCTCAACACGGCGTCCGGGGCCGCATGGGTCGCCGTGCACCACGGCGGGGGGGTAGGGATCGGCAAGTCGATCCACGCCGGTGCCCAGGTGGTGGCAGACGGGACCCCCGATGCCGCCGATCGACTGGAACGAGTCCTCACCAATGATCCCGGCATGGGCGTGATCCGGCACGTCGACGCCGGCTACCCCGAGGCGCGAGACGTCGCCCGTGACCGCGGGGTGAGGATCCCGATGTGGGAAGAATGAGTCGCAAGTCGCAAG
>BTQG01000063.1:0-14143 GCA_036985755.1 Acidimicrobiia bacterium
TGTCGGCGGACGTCGTTACCGGATCGGCGGTCATCAGGTCGCGTACCCTCACATGTTCTCCATCGTCTGCTGTCACCGTATCGCCGGCACGAGGCCGGCACAGGGGCGTTCGGCCCTAACTCGGGGATGTGTCGCCCTCGGGACCAACGACCCTATTGGGAGGTGTAGCCCGGTCGTATCCTGTGATTGTGAAACAATTCACAATCACAGGAAAGGAGATTGTGATGACAAAGAGGCTGCAACTCATGGGAATGGTGCTTGCCGTGTTCGGCTTGGCGTTCGTGCTCGCCGGCGGTTACGCCTTCCTGCAAGTCCAGGATGGGTATGACTCCCTTCAGGCGTTCAGCGAGGCGCAGAACGTGACTCTCAGCTACAACGAGGACGGCGAGCTCATCGATCGAGGCACCACCGAAGGTGCCGATGCGATCATGACGCTGCTCACCGAGGAGTGGGCTTATCCGGTGGTCGAGTCGGACTTCGATCCGAACGATCCCCTGGTCAACACCGCTTCGGAGTACATGTTCCAGATGGCCACGATCGGCTACCACGTCATCGAAGGCACCCAGACCGTGGTGCTTACCGAGGACGTCGAGTACAACGGCGAGGTCTTCGCCGCCGGGACCTACGAGTTCGAGGTCGGAGGGCGCTATTGGACCGACTTCGACCGCCAGCACCCCATCGAGGGTGCGGCCCGTGGTCAGGCATGGAGCGGCACCGTTCATGGCCTGTTCGGTGAACTCGGAGTTGGCACCGTGACCGCCTCCACCCTCCAGCTCGCGCTGGCGTTCGCCGGAGTCCTGGCTGGACTGGGCATCACGTTCATGCTGCTCGGCGGAGGACTGGTCTGGGCCGGTAGGGGACGCGACGAGATCGTCGCCCTGGCGATCGACCATCGGATTCCCGAGCTAGAGATGGCGTAACGACAGAAATCAAACACCGACAACGCGGGGGCCCCGACCTGGTCGGGGCCCTGCGCGTACGAGCGGTTCTGCTCGGCGGCTTCACCCGAGCGAGAAGAGGCTGGGACCTTCGCCCCTAGGCAGCCGTCCGGCCAAATATGAAGGTGTGAAGGTTCGCACAAGCAACGATCCGGCCCGGCTCACCGGGCCGGATCCGAATATGGGAGAGATCGTGACCATTGAACCAGGAAGGCCTTCTACCACCAGCCCGCCGCCCCACCCCCATTGGACGCTTGGCGGTTTGGCGCTCATGGGGCTGGTGACTGCGCTGCTCGCCGGGGCCATCGCAACCGGTGCTCTTTTTGTCACCGCCGGTCGCGACTCTGTGGATGACGGCATCGTTGCCGAGAAAGTCGACGAGTTCCTCGCCGCGGGCGGGACAGTCGGTGTCGTCGGTGGCACGCCCGCCCTGCCCGCCAACGTGATCCCCGAGTTCACACCGAAGGCACAGTTGTTGCCGGTCGCAGACTCGGAGATCAACGTCGCCATTGCACCTGCGGTACCCCCTGTCTCCGGAAGGACGACGCAGGCCATCGTCGAGGTCGGGTTCGAGGTCGTCGAAGGCGTGAGCACGATCACACCGGACGGCGTCGAGTATGAGAACTGGGGTTACCGGATCAAAGGAGACGAGTCGGTGACCTCGGGCACGCCGGGTCCGATCATTCGCGGCCGCGTCGGTGACGTGCTCAGGTTCACCATCACCAACCCTGCCGGCAACCAGCGCCCACACAACATCGACCTCCATGCGGTCACCGGCCAGGGCGGAGGAGCCGCCGATACCACCGTCGCCCCCGGCGAGACCAAGACCATTGAGATCCGGCTGCTG
Source organism: Acidimicrobiia bacterium (assembly GCA_036985755.1). Lineage (GTDB taxonomy): Bacteria > Actinomycetota > Acidimicrobiia > Spongiisociales > UBA5794 > JACZST01. The sequence goes on from BTQG01000063.1 coordinate 1,786, forward strand.
TATCCGGGTTTCTTCATGTATCACTGCGCGTTCGGCGATGTGCCTGCCCACATTGCCCACGGCATGGTTGGCGGGATCCTCATCGACCCGGCCCAGCCCCTGCCGGCGGTGGACAAGGAGCTGTACGTGGTCCAGTCCGAGTTCTACACCACCAGCACCGATCCTGGCCTGGTCGAAACCGACCGCAGCGCACTGACCGATGAGAACCCCTCGTTCGTCGTCTTCAATGGGGCCGTCGGATCCTTGACCGGCGACAACGCCCCGACCATGCAGGTGGGGGAGAAGATGCGGATCTACTTCATCAATGGAGGGCTCAATCTCACCTCCAGTTTCCATGCCATCGGCTCGCATTGGGACGCGGCATACCTGGAGGGGGCCCTTTTGAACCCGCCGCTGCGAGGGTTGCAGACGACGCTGGTGGCAACGGGAAGCGGCGTTGTGGTCGACCTGATCGGCCAGGTGCCACAGACGGTGCTGCTCGTCGATCACTCGCTGGCCAGAGCCTTCGACAAGGGCGCGGTGGGCCAAATCGTTATCGAAGGGCCGGAGAACCCGGAGATCTTCGAGGCGATCGACGCCACCGAGGCCGGCGACGACGATGACGCCGCTGCCCCCGGCGACCCCGGCACGACCGTCTCCATGGTCCCCGGTGCATGGACACCGCAGGAAAAGGACGCACCGGACGAGTTCGCCGAGGTAGAGGACCCGACCGACTACAGCGTCAATGTGCTGCAGGTGAAAAAGGGTGAGGTCGTCACCTGGGTCAACGAGGACCCTGAGATGATCCACACCGCCACCGCCGTCGACGGCTCGTTCGACTCGGGCTTCATGGCGACAGAGGACCGCTTTTCCGACCAATTCGACGAGGTGGGCGAGTTCGAGTACTTCTGCACACCACATCCGTGGATGCGGGCCAAGGTGATCGTCGAGCCCTGAGCGGAGCTCACCCAAGAAACGTGAAGGCCCCGGCTCGGTCGGAGCCTCTGCGCGTCGTCATCGAGGCGTGAGGGTGGGTATAGGATCCTCCGATGTTGAACGGCCGCTTTATCCGCTTCAGCTTCGGTGGCGGAGCGATGGCCCTGGTGCTTGTCCTTGCCGGCTGTGGCGGCGCCGACGAACCACCGGAGGCCGGCTCCTCCAGCGTCACGGAGGCCCCGCCGGAGGTCAGCTCAACCAGTACCACCGAGGCCGGCCCCACCAGCACTACCGAGGCCAGTACCACCGAGGCTCCGCCTGCGGCCACCGATGGAGCTAGGTTCGTGATCTCTGCGGTCGCCTTCGGTGAATCTGGGTATGTCGAGGTCACCAACGTAGGAGATACGGCCGGCAGTCTGGAAGGCTTCTGGGTGTGTCAGCGCCCCTCATATCAACCGCTGTCGGGGACCCTGGCCCCCGGGGAGACCGTTCGTTTCGAGGCGGCGACGAGTGGTTACGGATCACTCGATGCCGACGCCGGCGAGATGGGCCTGTATAGCTCGAGTGACTTCGGTAGCTCCGATGCGATTATCGCCTACGTCGCATGGGGCGACTCCGGCCAGGGCCGTTTCGGCACCGCGGTTGAAGGCGGTGTGTGGACCGAAGGCTCGATGGTCGACGCCACAGGAGCATCGATGCTGACGGCAGTCGAGACCGCGCCGATCAGCGCCGAAGGCTGGTCTACCGGCTGAGATGTGCCGGCCCGCGTGACCACCGATTCCAAGGTCAACACCGGCTGGCTGCAATCGCTGTGATGACCCGATCGTGAGCGACCAGAGCGATATCCCGGAGCTCAGTGTCTCGCCGCTCGAGCTCTTCTTCGACCTCGTTTTTGTATTCGCCGTCACCCAGACCGCGGCGCTCATCTCACACAACCCGACGGTGACAGGGGTGCTCGGTGGTGCGCTCGTGTTCTTCATGCTGTGGTGGGCTTGGTCGCAGTACACCTGGGGAATCAACGGGGTCGGCAACGACCGCATCGGGGTGCAGCTCGCCCTCGCCCTCGCCATGGGCCTCAGCCTGCTCATGGCCCTAGCGGTGACCGAGGCTTTCGGCGAGGAAGGCCGTCTCTTCGGCGTTGCCTACTCGCTGGTCCTCTTCGTCGGCCTGGCGCTGTTCTACGCGGGGCTCAAGTCGATCGAGGAACGCAGTGTGCTGCTGCGGTATCTGCCGCTGGCGGTACTCGGCGGCGTGGTGGTGCTGGTCGGGAGCTTCCTCAGCCCGACATGGCGTGTCGTGGCGTGGACCGCGGGCATGGTCCTCGAATTGGCGGCGACGAAGACGGCCGCCGGGTACGACTTCAACATTCGGGCGGGCCACTTCGCAGAACGGCACGGGCTGTTCGTGATCCTGGCGCTCGGAGAGTCGGTCGTCGTCATTGGCCTGTCCGCGGTAGAGCTGAGCCGCAGCCTGGAGGTGATCGTCGCCCTTGGCGCTGGCTTCCTGGGAGCGGTAGCGATCTGGTGGCAGTACTTCGGGAGGTTCGCCGCCGCCGGTGAGGGGGCGTTGCGGGTGAGCGAGGGCGGGGTACGTACGAAATTGGCCAGGGATGTGTACACGATGGGTCACTTCCCGATCGTCTTCGGGATCGTGCTCTTTGCGGTGGTCGCCGAACAGGTCGTCTCACATCCCGCCGATACGCTCACCATCCAGGGACGGTGGATCTTTGCCCTCTCGATTGTGCTGGTCAGCTTCGGCGTGCTCGGCGTCGCCAGGCGATCGCGCTTGCCGCTGCTGTGGGAACGCAGCGTCGCCGCCATCATTGCCATCATCGTCGGCTTTGTCGCCCCGCTGTCCGGGTCGGTGACCCTGCTGCTATTCGTGGCTGCGATGGTGGTCGCGATGGTTCTCGAGGATCGACGCCTTGCTGTGGTGTGACTCGAGGGGGGCGTGGCATGCGGTGGGGCTATCGAGTCGGATAGCATCGATGGGAGCACCGATCCGAGAGGAGCCCGCTGGTGGACGATGTCGTGTATCGATCCAAGGTCAAGATCGAACGGGTCAGGGGTCCGATTCGGAACGCGTGGGTGCCCGGTAGGGCTGACCCGATCACGTTCGGTGTTCACGATGAGGTGGCCGAGCATTACGGCGTCGACCAGGCGGACTACCCGCCGGACGCCACCACGCTCGACTATGTCGTCGCTGCCGCCGCCGGCTGACTCACCGGCACCCTTGGAGGCGCGCTGGAGGCGCGCGGCATCAACGCAAGTCATGGAAATCTCACCTCCGAGGCGGTAGGGGAGATCGAGCTGGACGGCAAGACCCTCGTCATCAAGCGCATCCACGTGAGCTATACATTGCGAGGTGCCGGTGACGTCGATGAGGACACACGACAGAAGATCGACCGTGCTCACGCCCGTCACGCCGAGTTTTGCCCGGTGGCAAGAAGCATCCGCGACTCGATCGAGATCACGACATCGTTGGAGTTAGGAGCGGGGTAGCTGAGTAGCGGAGTAGCGGAGTAGCTCAGCCTGGGCTACTTCTTTACTGGGCTACTTCTTTGCTGGGCTACTGCTCTACCTCGTCCACGGGTCAGCTACGTCGGGGTCGATGTCGTAGCGGGCGATGGCGTCGGTGACCATGCTCGAGTCGACACGTCCCTCGTGTGCCAGCGCCGACAGCGTCGCTACCACCACATGAGCGGTGTTGGTCTCGAAGAATCCACGCAGCGCCTCGCGCGTATCACTCCGCCCGTAGCCGTCGGTGCCCAGCGAGGTGAAGGACTGGGGGATCCAGCGGGCGATCTGGTCGGGCACGATGCGCATGTAGTCGGTGACCGCGACCACGACCCCCGGGGCATTGCCCAGCAGCCTGGTGACCACCGGTACCCGCGGCGACTCGTCGGGATGGAGGCGGTTCCACCGCTCCGCGGACAGAGCCTCCTCGCGTACCTTCTTGTACGAGGTAGCGCTCCACAGCTCGGCTCCGACCCCGTAGTGCTGGGCGAGATCCGTTTGTGCCTCACGGGCGGCGGAGTGCGACGGTCCGGAGAACAGGATGGTCGCCCCGTGCGCCATGCCCGCGGGGGCTTCCGCCCACCGGTACAAGCCGCTGATGATGCCGGCTTCGGTGCCCTTCGGCTTCGGGGGCTGCGGATAGTTCTCGTTGTACAGGGTGAGGTAGTAGAAGATGTCCTCTTCGTTGACGTACATCCGGTGCAGCCCGTCCTCGATGATCGTTGCAAGCTCGTAGGCAAAAGCGGGGTCGTAGGCCTGGCACACCGGTACCACCGAGGCGAGCACGTGGCTGTGCCCATCCTGGTGTTGGAGGCCCTCACCCAGCATGGTGGTGCGCCCCGCGGTGCCGCCCAACAGGAAGCCGCGAGCCCGTGAGTCCGATGCGCCCCAGATGAGGTCGCCGACGCGCTGAAACCCGAACATGGAGTAGAAGGTGTAAAACGGCACCATCGGCACCCCGCGGGTGGCATAGGAGGTGGCAGCGGCGATCCAACTCGCCGTCGCCCCGGCCTCGGTGATGCCCTGCTCGAGCAGCTGACCATCGGTCGACTCCTTGTAGGAGAGGATCATCTCGTGGTCCACCGGCTCGTAGAGCTGACCCTCGGAGGCATAGATCCCCAGCTCCTTGAACAGCGCATCCATGCCGAAGGTGCGACCTTCGTCGGGGATGATCGGCACCACCCGCTGGCCGAATCTTTCGTCGCGCGACAGCGCTCTCAGCAGCCGGGTGAAGGCACCGGTGGTCGACACCGCGTTCGTTCCCGATCCCTCTTCGAATTCGACGAAGGCATCGTGGGACGGCATCTCAATCGGGGTGCGAATCTCGAGGGTGCGGCTGGGCAGAGGACCGTTCAGCGCGTTGCGACGACGAAGCAAGTACTCGTGCTCGGGAGCGTCGAGTGGAGGCCGGTAGTAGGGAGGGTCGTCGCCTTCCAGGGCCTCGTCGCTGATCTCGTCCTCGAGATGCAACCGGTCACGCAAAGCCCGGAGCTGTTCGGCGGTCAGCTTCTTGATCGAATGGGTGGCGTTTTTTCCTGCCACGTCGGGGCCAAGCGTCCAGCCCTTGATCGTCTTAGCGAGGATGACCGTGGGGGCGCCGGTCAGTCCGGTGGCGGCGTGATAGGCGGCGTACACCTTGCGGTAGTCGAGACCGCCTCGGCGCAGGCTCCAGATCTCGTCGTCGGTCATGTGTTCGACGAGCGCCTGGAGGCGGGGGTCGGGGCCGAAGAAGTGCTCGCGGACATACGCCCCGGACTCGGCTTTGTAGCGCTGGTACTCGCCGTCGACCGTCGCGTTCATTTTGTTGACCAGCACGCCATCGACATCGCGAGCCAGAATTGGGTCCCAGTTCGATCCCCAGATCACCTTGATGGCATTCCAGCCGGCACCGCGGAACATCGCCTCGAGCTCCTGGATGATCTTTCCGTTGCCGCGTACCGGTCCATCGAGGCGTTGCAGATTGCAATTGATCACCCAGGTGAGGTTGTCCAGGTGCTCCCTACCGGCGAGCGAGATCGATCCCAGCGTCTCCGGTTCGTCGGTTTCGCCGTCACCGAGGAAACACCACACCCGTGACGCGCTGGTGTCATCGAGCCCCCGGTTGTGCAGGTACCGGAGAAACTGGGCGTGATAGATCGAGTTGATGGGTCCCAGGCCCATCGACACCGTCGGGTACTCCCAGAAATCGGGCATGAGCCTCGGGTGCGGGTAGCTGGAGAGCCCACCACCGATCTCACGGCGGAACCGGTCGAGGTCGTGCTCTTCGAGTCGATGCTCCAGGAAGGCGCGTGCATAGATGCCGGGGGAGGCATGGCCCTGGATGTAGACGTGATCACCGGGAGTGCCGTCTGCGGTGCCCCGGAAGAAGTGGTTGAACCCGACCTCGTACAGGGTCGCCGACGAAGCGAACGTCGACAGGTGCCCTCCGATACCGTCGGCGGCCCGGTTGGCCCGGATGACCATGACCGCAGCGTTCCACCGGATGAAGCGGCGGATGCGCTGCTCGAGGTGCTCGTCTCCAGGAATCGGCGCCTCGGCAACCGGCGGGATGGTGTTGACATAGGGCGTCGACACCGAGCCCGGTACGCCCACATTGTTGTCGCGAGCTCGCTCGACGAGGCGCGCCATCAGGTAGCGGGCGCGGGACCTTCCATCGACGGCGATGACCGAGTCCAGTGCATCCAACCACTCCTCTGTCTCATCGGGGTCGGCGTCGGCGAGTTGGTGGGTGAGGCCGTCGATGTGAATGGCACGGTCCACGGGTTCCTTCATGAGCCCGAGGGTACCGAGCCGTGCGTCGCTCGGCGGCGTTGCCCGCGGGCCACCCGCAGCCACGAAGCCCTGCAGTTGGTACACCCTCCGCGGATTGGGTAGCTTGTTGCGGCACGAGTCGCCGACCCCGGACCTTGACGTGGACAGATTCCGCTCGATACTCAAACGCGACACGCTCAAGGACGACGCCGTTGCCGGGCTCGTCCTCGGGGTGGAGAGTGTCCCAGACGGCCTCGCCGGTGGTTTGCTCGCTGCGGTCAACCCGGTGTTCGGGCTGTACGGGTACATGGTGGGAACCTTCGCCGGAGGGCTGTCCACCAGTTCGGCGTTCATGGCGGTCCAGGCCACGGGTGCGATGGCGATCATCGTCGCCGACGTCGGAGCGGTCCACAACAGCGAGGATCCCGAACGGGCATTGTGGACCCTCGCTTTCCTCACCGGAATCGTCATGCTCGTCGCCGGACTGCTGAAGCTCGGCTCGACGCTGCGTTTCGTGTCCAATGCGGTGATGGTGGGCTTCATCAATGCGGTCGGGATCAACATCATCCTGGGGCAGCTGGAGAACTTCACCGGGTACGCCGGCCAGGGGGCGAACCGGGTGGCTCGAGCCTTCGACACCCTGTTGACCCTGTTCGAGCTCCACTTTCCGACGGTCATCGTCGGGGTGGCGACCATCGTGCTCATCATTGTGCTGGAACGAACCCGGCTGGGCCCGTTGGGCATGGTCGTCGCCGTCATCGCCGGTTCGGCCATCGCTTTTGCCTTCAACGCAGTCGGCTCTGCGGCCGCAAACGACATTGCGGTGCTCAACGACATTGCGGAGATCCCACGGGCACTGCCCCTTCCCAAGTTGCCCCTGTTCGGGATCATCCCTTCACTGGTCGTCCCCGCCTTGTCCCTGGCCTTCGTCGGGCTGGTGCAAGGGGCGGGGATCTCAGCCAACTTCCCCAACCCGGACGGAACCTATCCGGACGCCTCGCGAGATTTCTCCGGTCAGGGCATCGCCAACATCGCCTCCGGCGTCTTCCAGGGAATGCCGGTCGGCGGTTCGATGTCGGCGTCATCGCTGAACAAGTCGGCGGGCGCCAAGTCCCGGATGTCACTCCTGATCGCCGCCGCGGTGATGGCGGTGGTGATCCTGGTGTTCGGCAACCTCGTTAGTTATATCGCCATGCCCGCGCTAGCCGGGCTGTTGATGATCGTCGGCTACCGCACCGTCAAGCCGGACGACATCACCGCGGTGTGGAAGACCGGCAAGGTGCAGGCAACCGTGATGACGGTCACCTTCGTGCTCACCATGTTCATCGCCCTGCAGTGGGCGGTAATGGTCGGAGTCGGGATCTCTCTGATCCTCTTCGTGATCACGCAATCCAACCGGGTCATGGTCAAGCGGCGGATCATGGAGGAATCCGGGGTCTTCGTGGAGGTCGATCCCCCCGATGTCGTTCCAGCAAACGAAGTCGTGATCCTCCAACCGTATGGCAGCCTGTTCTTCGCCTCTGCCCCGGTTTTCGAAGAAGAGCTACCCACGGTGACGGCGGAATCGCAGAACTCGGTGGTGATCCTCAGGCTGCGGGGACGCAGCGACCTCGGCTCCACATTCATGGACGTGCTCGCCCGGTATGCCCACGATCTCGACGTTGTGGGCAGCAAGCTCGTGCTTGTATCGGCCGACGAGAACCTGCTCGAGCAATTCGAGGTCAGTGGCGTGACCGATGCCGTAGGCGAAGGCAACATCTACGGTACCGACGAGCGGGTAGGGGCGACGGTCAGACAGGCCCACCAGGACGCAACCGACTGGATCGAGGGCAACCGATCCGACTGAGCTCAGGTAACGATGGTGAGCAGGGTGGCGAAGATGGCCGTCAATGCGGTCATCCCTCCCACCATGGTGATGGTGTAGGTTTTCAGCTGATCCCTGATCACGTCGTGGAGCCCGTACATGCGGTCGTCGATGGTTCCGAAGCGACCGTCCAAGCGGTCCATCCGTGTTTCCATGCCCGCCATCCGCTGGTCGACGTGCTCGAGGCGCAAGTCGACGTGTTCGAGGCGCAAGTCGACGTGTTCGAGGCGCTGGTCGACTTGTTCGAACCGATGGTCGACTCGATCGAACCGCGCAACGAGGAACTCCTCGAGGCGATCGAAACGCGCATCGAGAACGGCGATGTCCGATTTGGTGGCCATCTCGGTCCCGGGCTCGGCGGGCAGGTGGGTCATCAGCGTCTCGGCGTGCTCGCTGCCAAGTAACTCCTGGAGCCGAGTGTACAGGGCGCGGGTATCTGGGTCGGGTGCAGTCATGGGTAGCTCCCCCTTGTCCATGACATCATGAAGCCTGTCTGTGACAGATCCGCTGGCGGTCGGCTCAATCGGCTTCGGCGGCAGCAGCGATGGGTGAGTCGGCAAACTGTGTCTCGTATAGCCCGGCGTACAGGCCGCCCCTGGCGCGTAGCTCTTCGTGGGTGCCGGATTCGACGACCTCGCCGTGCTCGATCACGAAAATCTCGTCTGCGGCGAGGATGGTCGACAGGCGATGGGCGATCACCAGCGAGGTGCGACCCTCCATCACCCGTTTCAGCGCCTCCTGGATCAGCGCCTCGTTGGCGGCGTCGAGGTGTGACGTCGCTTCGTCCAGGATCAGGATGCGCGGGTCCTTGAGCAATACCCTGGCGATGGCGACTCGCTGCTTCTCCCCGCCGGACAACCGGTAACCCCGCTCGCCGACCCTGGTGTCGTATCCCAGTGGCAAAGCCATGATGAAATCGTCGATATTGGCGATCCTGGCGGCTTCCCGGATCTGCTCATCGGCGGCCTCCGGTTTGGCGTACCGGATGTTGTTGGCGATCGTATCGTGAAACAGGTAGGGCTCCTGCGTGACCACGCCGACCGCGGTGGCGACGGTGTCGAAGGACAAACTGCGCACGTCGTGCCCGTCGATGCTCACCGTGCCTTCCGAGGCGTCGTAGAGGCGGGGGACCAGGTAGGTCGTCGTGGTCTTGCCCGCACCGGAGGGTCCCACCAGCGCCACGAGTTGGCCCGGTTCTGCAACGAGGTTGACGCCCTTGAGGGTCCACCCGTCGCTCGACATCCGGGAATCCGGATCGTCGACCTCGGTCACCCCTCGCCACCCGTACCGCTTGACCGCCTCCAGGCCGTGGGACGAGTCGCCGTATCTGAACCAGACGTCGGAGAGCTCGACCTTTCCATCGACCCGGTCCAGGGTGACCGGCTCGGCGGACTCCTGGATGTCGTGAGGGAGATCGATCACCTCGAAGACGCGCTCGAACGAGACGAGGGCGGTTTCGAACTCGACCCTGGCGTTCGACAATCCGGAGAGCAGTCCGTAGAGCTGGCCAAGATAGGCGCTGAGGGCCACGATCGTGCCGATGGTGATGATGTCGTTGATCACCATCACCGAACCCACCCAGAACACGGCGGCGGTGCCAAGCGCCGACACGATCCCGATGCCGACGAAGAACCAGCGTCCGATCATGGCACGGCGGACGCCAAGGTCGCGAACCGTGCTCGCATGGCCGGAGAATCGGCCACGCTCGGAGTCGTCTCTGCCGAAGAGCTTGACCAGCATCGATCCGGAGACGCTGAGTGTTTCCTGCATGTGGGCATTCATCGCAGCGCTGGCGTCCATCTGGTTGCGTGCCACCTCGCCGAGCAGCTTGCCCACCCGCCGCGCCAGGAAGATGAAGAGGGGGAGCATGGCGACGGCGAGCAGGGTGAGGCGCCATTCCAGTCCGAACATCACCACCAGCACGGTCGCTGCTCCCAGTATGTTGGCTGCCAGGGAAACGAAGGTACCGGTGACCGCCTGTTGGGCACCGACGACGTCGTTGTTGAGCCGCGACATCAGCTCGCCGGTCTTGGTGTTGGTGAAGAAACCGAGAGACATGCCCTGGAGGTGGTTGTACAGCTGCCGGCGCAAGTCGAAGATGACACCCTCACCCATGCCGGCAGTGGCGCGGCGCTGCACCACACCCACGATTCCGTTGATCAACGGCACCGCAATCATTCCCAAGCCGAGCACGGTCACCAGCGTCAGGTCCTTCTCGGGGATGGCGGTGTCGATCAGCCCCTTCATCAGCAGTGGCGGCACCACGGTGAGCACGCTGATGACGATGATCGTGATGAGGACGATCACCATCTCGAGCTTGTAGTTGGAGGCGTAGGACAGGACCCGCTTGAGGGTTGCCCGATCGATGTTGGGTCGCGGCTGATTCTCGTCGAACTTGATGTACGAGCCCCAGCCCATGTGGTGCATGGGGCGGAAGGTAGCCACCGCCCGCAGGTACGGCGGCGAGGGCGTCCTTCCCGACCTATCCCCCCTCGTCCTCCAGGCCGATCATGGCGCGGTATCCACCGATGAGGTCGGTGGCCCCGTGCAGTCCAAGCCGCTGCAGGGTGGCAGCGGCCAGGCTCGACTGGTAGCCGTCTGTGCACACGACGATCACCCGTTCCTGGGGCGCCACGTCGACGATCCGGTCCTTGCTGGACGGCGCCAAGCGCCATTCCAGGACGTTGCGGTCGATGACGATCGCCCCCTCGAGTTCGCCGTCTCGTTGGCGCTCCTCGATGGGACGGACGTCGACCAGCATGGCACCGGCGGCAACCTCATCACCCAGGTCCTCGGCGCGGACGCGATCGAGTTTCGCCCTTGCCTTTGCCAGCAGTTCATCGATGGTGGGCATCTCGCTCGCTTCGCTCGCTCGAGTCGTCGGTTGTCGGTCGTCAGTAAAGCCCATCGCTGGTGACAAGTACCAAGTCGAGCCGCCGTTTGGATCCTGTCTGGGAACAAGGATCTGGGCACTGGTTTCTGCACCCGGGCACCGGTCGCGTGGCACAATCCTGCCATGGTGAGCGAGGCATTCATACGGGGGCTGCCCAAGGCGGAGCTCCACCTTCACATCGAGGGCACGCTGGAGCCGGAGATGCTGTTTGAGCTCGCCGCCCGCAACGGGGTCGACTTGCCCTACGGCTCGGTTGAGGACGTCGGCGCCGCCTACGAGTTCGACGATCTTCAGTCGTTTCTCGACATCTATTACCGAGGCGCCGCCGTGCTCCAAACCGAGCAGGACTTCTACGACCTGATGTGGGCCTATCTCGAACATGCCAACGAAGACGGGGTCCGCCGCGCCGAGATCTTCTTCGACCCGCAGACGCATACCCACAGGGATATCGGCTTCCCGGTGTTCATGGAGGGGTTCCTGCATGCCATCGCCGACGCCGAGGCGCAGTGGGGCCTATCGGCGGGTCTCATCCTCTGTTTCCTCAGGCATTTGCCGGGTGAGGCCGCCGTCGACACCTGGGAGCAAGCTGCCGACTATCACGACCGGCTCGTTGGTGTCGGCCTGGATTCGTCTGAGGTGGGCAACCCTCCCGAGTTGTTCACCGAGGTGTACCGGCGAGCGCGCGACGCCGGGCTGCATGCGGTGGCGCACGCCGGCGAGGAAGGCCCGCCGGAGTACATCACCGCAGCGCTCGACGCCCTCGGTGCCGAGCGCATCGACCACGGCGTGACGTGTGAGGATGACCATGCCCTCGTGGAGCGGCTCATCGAAGAGGGGATCCCGCTCACGATGTGCCCGCTGTCCAACGTCAAACTCCGCGTGTTTGATCGCCTCCAGGATCACAACCTGAAGCGGTTGCTCAATCGAGGAGTGAAGGTCACGATCAACTCGGACGATCCTCCGTACTTCGGTGGTTACGTCGGCGACAACTATGTGGCCGTCACCGACGCCCTCAACCTCGATCGCTGGGACCTGATACGCCTGGCGCGCAATTCGATCGAAGCGACCTTCCTCGGCCCGGCCGCCAAGGAGCGCCTGATCACCGAACTCGAGGCCTATGTGGCGTCGGTAGATCAGTAGGGGCCTGTCTCTCCCTCTGTTTCTTCCGTCTTGCGTGGAGCACCCCCCGAAGGGCGGGGAGGGGGCTACACGGCTAAGCCCCCTCCGACCCGCCGGCTGCGCCGTCGGTCCACCTCCCCCAAGAGAAGAGGGGAGGAAAACGGACCCACCCTTCGCGTCGATGGCTGTGGCTGCAACCTTCATGAAACGACGGCGTCATTCACCTGAACTACGGAGGATCCGACTTGCGACTTGCGACTTGCGACTTGCGACTTGCGACTTGCGACTTGCGACTTGCGA
>BTQG01000064.1:0-13353 GCA_036985755.1 Acidimicrobiia bacterium
CGCGGGTTCTCACAAATCACCCAGACGCGCCCGTGGCGTCGGATGATGCGGCACTTGTCGCACATCTTTTTCGTGGAGGCTGAGACTTTCACCCGATCCTGCCTCGGTTGGCGGTGACGTGGCGGCGGCCACCGTGACGGAACCGAGGTCCCGCAGGGAGTCGACCGTCTACTCCGACGACCGAAAGCGCGGCCGCCGATATCACCGACGTCGTTCTTGCATGAGAAAACAAACCCGTTGCCGGGTCGCTGTGGCGATTGTATCTCGCTTGCGATGATAACGGCAATTGGGCGCCACCAGCCACCCAACCCAGGGCTGGCAGAGGGATATATGCGCCTGGGAACCCTGGGTTCGTCGGAATTGGCATATATGTAACCTACGTGTTACATTTGAGCCAATGGACGTTTTCACCGCGGTCGCCGATCCTACGCGACGCAGCATCGTTGAGATGCTGGCCCATGGTGAATTGGAGGCGGGAGCCATCGCCGAACGGTTCGACATCAGCCGGCCGGCGGTGTCGCGTCATCTGCGGTTGTTGCGCGAGTCCAGTCTGGTGTGCGCCAGGAAAGATGGCAGGCGACGGCTGTACCGGCTGGAGGGCCATGCCCTGACCGAAGTCGCCGATTGGGCGGAACGCCAGCGAGTGTTTTGGAGCGACCGACTCGACGCACTCGAACGTCACCTTGAAGAAGAAGAGGAGAGAGCATGACAGACAACGGGATTCTCATCCAGGACGGCGACGTCGCCACGATTGAATTCAACCGGCGCTTCGCCGCGTCACCGGAGCGAGTGTGGGTAGCGCTCACCAATGGCGACGATCTGGCATCGTGGCTGACGCCGGGCACGATCGAGGGCCGGGTCGGGGGCTTGGTCGAGTTGGACTTCGGCGAGGGTGAAGTCATCACCGGGGAGGTCGACGCCTTCGACCCGCCGGCGCTGCTCTCCTACACATGGGTGTTCCCGGATGGCGCCGAATCGCACGTGACGTTTGCGCTCTCTGCCGACGGAGACGGCACGATGCTCCGACTCACCCACGAGCGGGTGCCTGCCGAGGCCGCCACCGGGTATACGCCGGGGTGGCATGCCTTCCTCGATCGCTTCGGAGCGGTGGTGGCCGGCGAAACCGTCCCCACATGGGACGAACGATTCGCGGTCGTCGGACCGCTCTACCAGGGCTGAGCCCGGCCTGAGCCGTGAGCGGGGCAGAAGACCTAGGCGGAGTAACCGGAGTCGGCCCCCGGCATCTCATCCATCCATAGCCGGTAACTATCGATGGTGTTGAGCCCGGCTCGCTGCCAGAACTCCACGTATTCGGACGGACCTACCGACGCGGATTCGACCTCTGTTTGGGACAAGGAAATCACCTCGAGATATTCGGTGAGCAACAGCAGTTCCTGCGAGGCCATCAATCGGTTCAGCAGCGTTTGATGAGATTCGATGTCACCCGTACGATCCGCCGCGTTCGCGTACTCTGTGCTCAAAACCGCACAAAGCAGCGGAACCAGCTCCTTCGACCAGCGCGGGTCGATTGACGTCGACGGCTCGCCGGGGCCGACGGCAACGAGATACCCGTCGATTTCCCCCACCCATGCATCGATCCTGTCCCACCCGATGCTCAATGAAGTCTCACTCAGTACCACCTCGGCGTCGTCGCTGCGGAGCAGTGCGAAGGCGCCGAACTCTCGAGTCTCTGAAGCCTCGAGGTCGGTTGGGTTGACGTAGACGATGTCCAAGGCGTCCCAATACGCAAAGACGTCCTTGTAGTCGGCTCCTTCGATGTCGGAGTTTCCAAGTACTGCAACGAAGAAATCCTCAGAGAAGGTGGAGGCCATCGACGCCGAGGTGCGGGCGTGGTTGAAGAACAACTTGGCATGAATCTCGGCGCGGTCATCAGCCGACTCGGTGAACGGCCACCAGGTTCCGGCAACCGTCGTCGCCAGCGTTGCGTCGAGCACGATGTTGCTTCCGCTCGCAGTCTCGAGAAACAGGCCCATCGACTGGACGTCCAGATCGCGGTCCCCCAGGTCGGCAAGGATGTCGAGAGTGATGTTCTCGGACGCACACGCCGAATCACCGGCGAGGCGGATGGCCTGGGTGAGCTCCAGTTCATCGAGGTCGAACACAAGCGGCATGGTCGTCGTCGAAGAGTCGACCGGTGGGTCGACGACGGTAGATGTCGTTGTCGGGCTCGGAACTGTTGTCGTTGAAGAGGCCGCGGATGTCCCCGAAGCCGCCGCTTCCGGCTTCGAAGTCGTGGTTTGGTCAGTTTCAATGGACGAGCACGCGCTGACAACAACCGCCATGGCGATGGCCCCAGCGGCGACACGAAGGCCGAGACCCAGTCCGTTTTTCGGTGAACCGGACCGATGCAACCCCATCAGAAGCCATCGGCCGCAATGGTCGATGGCTCAACCAGTGCGACGTAGTGACGGGTGGATGAGCCTGCCCGCTGCGGTCAGTTCTGGTTGATGACCACGCAGGTCGAGTCGAGGTCGGTACTACCCGAACTCGTATTGACGCAGTCGGCAACCGAGATGAAGTAGGCGAGGTCGACGCTGTTCCAGGCGGCGCTACGCTGTTTTTGCCCCCCAACGTCGATGGTCGCCGTCTGCGTCTGCCATTCCCCCCCGGTCCCTGCGGTCCACGAGTCGTAGAAGGCGACGATCTCATCGAATCGGTCGATGGCATAGATCACCGCTGCGAACACCGATGTGTTCTGGGTCCCCGCCGCGGTCACGTTGCCACCATCGGGCACAGGAACCTCGAGCTCGTCCGGCAACTGCGCGCCGGAGCCGATCGATACCGAGCCCTCGTCGGTCTCGACATTGACCGTGAGGTCGTCGCCGTCACCGGATATCTCGACGTCGGCGTTGCCGCCGATCGCTTGTTCGGCGACCTTTTCCGAGATCTGCGCTCCTCCACACGATGCCGCCAGCAGGGCCAAGACAAAGACCACGGCAAGGCGTTTCATGAATCCCCCGAGATTGCGACAGACTCGACTCTAACGGGATCGAGGGGATCTCACCTAGGAGGGTGCTGAGCAATCCTCGTCGCAGTCGAGAGAAATCGAGTCACCGCAACCCTCGAGCGACCTGCGGCCCACATAGCACTCGTCATTGTTCAGCACCGCCCTAACGGAGTTGTGGCGGAGCTCAGAGCCGGAGCGGCTCCGGCAGGGTCGACACCAGTGGACCGTCTTCGGTGATAAGCACCGTGTGCTCGAAGTGGGCGGACACCGAGCCGTCGGCGGTGACGACGGTCCACTCATCGTCGAGAAGCGAGGTCTCGGCACCTCCAAGGTTGAACATGGGCTCGATCGCCAGCGCCATGCCGGTCTTGATCTTGAGCCCACGGCCCGGAGTGCCGTAGTTCGGGATGTTTGGAGATTCGTGCATCTGCCGCCCGATCCCATGCCCCACGTACTCGCGGACGACTCCGAAGCCATGCGGTTTCGCGGTCGCCTCGACGACGGCGCCGATGTCGCCGAGGCGCTTGCCCACCCGCGCCTGGCGCAGCCCGCTCCACAGGGCCTCTTCGGTGGCGTCGATGAGCTTCTGCACCTCGTCGGCAACGTCGCCGACCGCAACGGTGAAGGCGGCGTCACCGTGCCAGCCCTCGTAGATCGCCCCGGCATCGATCGAGATGACGTCTCCGTCTTGCAACACATAGTCGCCAGGGATGCCGTGCACGATCGCCCCATTCGGGGAGGTGCAAATCGTCGCAGGGAACCCGTGATATCCGAGGAACGACGATCGACAGCCATGATCCCTCACCACCTCGGCACCGATCGCGTCGAGGGCCGCTGTAGTCACCCCCGGGGCGATGGCCGCCCGGACCGCACCGTGAACCGCAGCGACGCAGCGTCCGGCGATTTCCATGTTGGCGAAGTCTTCCGGCGTCTTCTTGGTGAGGACCTTGGCGCCGGCCATCAGACCAACGCTCGCACAACGCCGGCGAACACGTCATCGATGGCCCCCGCTCCTTCGACGGTGACGACCTTGTCGCCGTAAGCGGCGACCATCGGCTCGGTTTCCCGGCGATAGACCTCGAGACGGCGCCGGATCGTGTCTTCGTTGTCGTCGGCCCTGCCCTCAGCTGCCCGTTTCAGCAGACGGTCGATGATCTCGTCCTCGTCCACAGTGAGCAGCAGCGCCACCTCAACGGAATCGTCGCCCAGGGTCTCGCTCAGTGCTTGTGCCTGGGCGATGTTGCGGGGGAACCCGTCGAGCAGGTATCCGCAGGCGGCGTCGTCGCGAGCGAGGCGCTCCCCGACGATGGCGACGACGATGTCATCGGGCACGAGGTCGCCGGCGGCCATGATCGAGTCCGCCCGTTTCCCGAGCTCGGTCCCTTCGGCCACCGCCTCGCGAAGCATGGCACCCGTAGACACGTGGGGGACACCGAGCGCGGTGGCGAGCATCGCCGCCTGAGTTCCTTTTCCCGCCCCCGGCGGCCCCAAGAACAGGACGCGCCGCCCCATCACTCGCGACTCGCGACTCGCGACTCGCAACTCAACTCAAGAACCCTTCGTAGTTCCTCATCATGAGCTGCGATTCGACCTGCTTCATCGTTTCAAGGGCGACACCGGCCACGATGATGATCGATACACCGGAGAGCCCGACCGGGACCCCGAAGTACCATCCCATGATCGAAGGCAGCACGGTAACTATCGCCAGATAGAGCGCCCCGGGGAAGGTGATCCTGCTCAAGATGTACGCCAGATACTCCTCGGTCGCCCGTCCCGGCCGGATCCCGGGAATGTACCCGCCCTGGCGCTGGATCATGTCGGCCTGCTTTGCCGGATCGAACTGGATCGCGGTGTAGAAGTAGGTGAAGAACACGACCAACAGGGCGAGCAAGCCGATGTACCACAGGCTCGGCGAGAAACCGCCGCCGGTCGTCGACAGCAGGTTGGAGTTGATCCAGTTCCTCACTGTGTTGCCCCACCCGTTCGGAGGCAACACGGAAGCCATCAGGGCAGGGAAGTACATGATCGAGGTGGCAAAGATCACCGGGATGACGCCGGCCATGTTCACCTTCATCGGGATGTAGGTGGTATTGCCGCCCATCACCTTGCGACCGCGGACGCGCTTGGAGAACTGGACCGGAATCCGCCGCTGGCCCTGCTCGATGAACAGAATCCCCACCGTCAACAGAGCCATGGTCCCAACGATGAGGATGAACACCCCGGTCGGTGAGCTGTTCAGCAGAATCCCCAACTGGGAAGGAATCTGCGAGACGATCGAGATGAAGATCAGCAGCGACATGCCGTTGCCGATCCCGCGCTGGGTGATGAGCTCGCCGAACCACATCAGCAAAGCCGTTCCTGCGGTCATCGTGATCACGATGATCACAACGTTGCGAATGGTGTAGTCGGGGATCAGGTCGATGCCGCCGGTCAGCTGGCCGGAATGGAACAAGAAGGAGAACCCGGTTGCCTGCAACAGGGCGATGATCACGGTCAGGTAACGGGTCCACTGCGTGATGACCTTGCGCCCGGTCTCTCCCTCCTCCTGCAATGCCTGGAGACGAGGAATGACGACCGCCAGCAGCTGCAGGATGATCGACGCCGTGATGTAGGGCATGATCCCGAGGGCGAACACCGACAGCCGGGTCAGCGCCCCGCCGGAGAACAGGTTGAGCACCCCGATGAAGCCCTGGTTCGCTGCCTGGTCGGCGAATGTCGCGATCGCGTCGAGGTCGACGCCCGGCACCGGCACCGCGGCTCCGATCCGGTACAGGAGAAAAATGAAGAGGGTGAACAGGATCTTGTTCCGCAGATCGTGGATCCGGAACGCATTCCTGGTGGCAGTGAGCATGGCGGTCATAGGAAATACTTCATAGACGTTACCCGCGACACAGGTCCTGCTTTACGAGCGGCAGTCCACGGACGCAAGACGCGATAGGAATCAGTGGCTGCGGAACGACAGAGGCGGTTGCCTGTCTGCTCGAGACTCGAGACCTGTGACGTGTCACCTGTGACTCGTGACTCATCGCTCAACGACCTCCACCACGCCGCCGGCGGCCTGGATCTTCTCAACCGCACCCAGCGAGAAGGCATGTGCCTTCACGGTGAGTGCCCGGTCGATATCGCCCTCGCCAAGCACCTTGACCAACCCGCGGTGTTTGACGAGACCTCTAGCGCGTAAGTCATCGACGGTGACGGTAGTGCCATCCTCGAATTCCGCCAGGCGTCCCACGTTGAGAACGGTGTACTCGACACGATTCGGGTTGGTGAAACCGGGGAGTTTGGGCATGCGCCTCTGCAAGGGCATCTGTCCGCCTTCGAAGCCGCGACGCACCTTGCTGCGCGCCTTCAGGCCCTTGGTTCCCCGCCCTGCGGTCTTTCCGCGTCGGCCGGACTCCCCCCTGCCAACGCGAATTTTTCGTTTCTTCGATCCCTCGGCGGGTCGAAGGTGATGGAGCTGGAGCCTCATCCCACTTCCTCCACATCGAGCAAATGCCGGGCGCGGAACACCATGCCGCGAACGTCCGGTGTATCAGGGCGTTCCACGCTTTGCCTGATCTTGCGCAGGCCGAGGCTCTCCACCGTGGCTCGTACCTTCGGCTTCTCCCCGATCGTGCTCTTCACCAGAGTGATCTTCAGGCTCCTGGTCTTGGTCGCCATCACTTAGTCACCTCGCTCTTCATGAGCTCGGCGGAGCGGTAGGCGGCCAGCAGGGCCGGCGGGAACAGTTCTTCTGGCTGTCTGCCCCGAGCCTTGGCAACCACGTCCGGGCGCTGCTGGCTTTGCAGAGCCTCGACGGTTGCCTTGGCGACGTTGACATGGGTGGCGGATCCAAGTGACTTGGCCAGCACGTCCTTGATCCCAGCAGCCTCGATGATCTGGCGCACCGCGCCTCCGGCGATGACACCGGTACCGGGAGCGGCCGGTTTCAGCAGCACCCTCGAGGCCCCGAACCGACCGATCACCGTGTGGATCGTGGTCTGCCCCGCCATCGGCACCGAGAACATGCTCTTACGGGCGATGTCCATGCCCTTCTGGATCGCCATCGGAACTTCCTTGGCCTTCCCGTACCCGATACCGACTCGACCCTTGCCATCACCAACGGTGACGAGCGCGGTGAACGAGAACCGACGCCCGCCCTTGACCACCTTGGCAACTCGGTTGATAGCGATGACGCGCTCGTCGAACTCCGACTCGCGACGATCCCTGCGATCTCTGCGGCCTCCGCGATCTGTCATTAGAACTCCAACCCCGCTTCCCGAGCTCCTTCGGCGAGCGCCTCCACCCGACCGTGGTAGGCAAAGCCACCCCGGTCGAAGACGATCCTTTCGATTCCTACATCCTTTGCCCGCGACGCGACCAGCTTTCCCACATCGGTCGCAGTGTCGACGGTGACATTCTTGCGTGCCGAGGCGCCCTCGCGTGAAGAAGCTGCCGCGAGGGTGACTCCGGCATCATCGTCGATGACCTGAGCGTAGATATGCCGGTTGGATCGGAATACCGCAAGGCGCGGGCGTACCGACGTTCCGTGCACCTTCTTCCTGACCCGGAAGTGACGACGGCGTCGAGCGTCGGTGCGTGAACCCCTCATACCGCGACCCCTGCTTTGCCTGCCTTACGGCGGACGTATTCGTCGACATAGCGTATCCCCTTGCCCTTGTACGGCTCCGGGGGGCGCACGGCGCGGACGTCGGCCGCGATCTGGCCGACCAGTTGTTTGTCGATTCCTCTGACGAAGATCTTTGTCGGCTCCGGCACCTCGAAGTCGATGCCGTCCGGGGCTTCGATCGTCACCGGATGCGAAAAACCGACCTGAAGCTCGAGGGTCGATCCGCGCAATACGGCGCGGTAACCGACACCGACGGCCTGCAACTCCTTCTCGTAACCCTCGGAGACCCCGATGACCATGTTGTTGACCAGGGCCCGGCTCAGGCCGTGCAGAGCGCGGGTGTGGCGTTCCTCATCGGAACGCGTCAGCGTGACCACACCATCATCAACGCTGGTCGTGATGCGCCGATCGATCGCTTGGCTCAGGGTTCCCTTGGGGCCCCTCACCTCGACCACATCGTCGGTGACGGTGACCTCGACCCCGGGGGGCAGGGTGATCGGAGCCTTGCCGACGCGGCTCATCACCACACCTCGCACAGGATCTCGCCGCCGACGTTGCGCCGGCGTGCTTCGCGGTCGGTCATCATTCCGTCGGAGGTGGAAATGATGGCGACACCGATGCCGCCTTGAACTCGTGGCACATCGGGCGCTCCCTTGTACACCCTGCGCCCCGGTTTGGACACACGGGTCAGGCCGGTCAACGCAGAGACACGCTCCTCGTTGTAGCGGAGGTGGATGGCAAGCTCCTTGCCGACGCGGGCGTCGGAAACGGAATATCCGTCGATATACCCCTCCTCGGCGAGGATGCGCGCCACCTCTTCCTTGACCTTGGAAGAGGGCATCGAGGTCTCGGGCTGCAGGACCATCATCGCATTCCGGATGCGAGTGAGCATGTCGGCGATTGGATCGGTGTGCACGGCTACCACGACGCCTTTCTCACCCCTGGAAGCTCACCGTTGTGGGCGAGCTCTCGGAAGGCGCTCCTCGACATCCCGAACTTTCTGAAGTAGCCGCGAGGGCGACCGGTTACACCGCACCGATTCCGGTAGCGGGTGGCACTGGCGTCTCGCGGCATTTTGGCAATCGCCTGATACGCCTCACGCTTGTCCGCATACGGCGCTGTCGGGTCCTTGATGACCTTGATGAGCTCGGCGCGCTGTTCGGCATAGCGCTCGACGAGCTCCTTGCGCCGATTGTTCTTCATGATTTTCGAGGTCTTCGCCATCACACACCTACCTGCTGCTGGCGAAAGGGGAACCCGAAAGCCTCGAGCAACGCCTTGCCATGTTCGTCATTCTCTGCGGTCGTCACGAACGTGATATCCATCCCACGCACCACGCTCACCTTGTCGTAATCGATCTCAGGGAAGATCAGCTGTTCGGTCACGCCGAAGCTGTAGTTGCCGCGGCCGTCGAAACCCTTTGGGCTCAGCCCTCGGAAGTCCCTGATCCTCGGGATGGCGAGGGCGATGAGGCGATCGAAGAACTCCCACATGCGGTCGCCGCGCATCGTAACCGAGGCTCCGACCGGGACTCCTTCGCGTAACTTGAAATTCGAGATCGACTTTGTCGAGATGGCCACCTTCGGCCGCTGACCGGTGATCGTGCTCAGCTCGTCCACCGCGGAGTCAATCTGCTTGGCGTCCTGGGCGGCCTCACCGACACCCATGTTCACCACGATCTTCTCCAGGCGGGGAATGCGCATGACGTTGTCCAGCTCGAGCCGAGTGGCCAGCGCCGCCGCGATCTCGTTGTGATATTGCTCCTTGAGGCGCGGAGTCATTCGAGCTCACCTTCGCACTTGCGGCACACCCGGTACTTGTTGCCGTCGTCGTCGAAGCGGAAACCGATCTTGGTCGGCCCGCACTCGGAGCAGATGATCATCACGTTGGAGGCGTTGATGGGCATGTCCTTGTCGATAATCCCGCCCTGCATCGTCTGGCCCGTCGGCCGCTGGTGCCGTTTCGCGGTGGCCACCCCTTCAACGATGATGCGGTTCTGCGTCGGGAACACCTTGGCGATCTTCGCCTGAGTGCCGACGTCCTTGCCTGCAATGACCATCACGGTGTCATCGACCTTTAGTTTCATCACAGCACCTCCGGCGCCAGCGAAACGATGCGCATGAACTTCCTGTCTCGCAGCTCGCGTCCAACCGGGCCAAAGATCCGGGTTCCACGCGGCTGCTGCTGGTCGGTGATGAGCACACATGCGTTGTCGTCGAAGCGGATGTAGGTGCCGTCCTGACGACGGTTCTCCTTCTTGGTCCGCACAACGACCGCTCTTACGACCTCACCCTTCTTGACGGACCCGCTGGGGGTCGCGTCTTTGACGGTAGCGACAACGGTATCGCCGAGGCTCCCGTATCGCCTGCCCGAACCACCGAGCACGCGAATGACCAGTACTTCCCTGGCGCCGGTGTTGTCCGCGACCTTGAGGCGCGACTCCTGCTGGATCATCTCGCCTGCTCCACGATCTCGTCGAGGCGCCACCGTTTGGTCTTCGAGGTGGGACGGGTCTCCGCGATGCGAACGGTGTCACCAACGTGGGCCTCGTTGTCGGCGTCGTGGACGTGAAAACGCCTGCGCACCGGCACGGTCTTGCCGTACTTCGGGTGCCGTTTGGAGTCGCGTACCTCAACGGTCACGGTCTTGTCCCTGGCGTCGGAAATGACGACGCCGACGCGTACCTTGCGACGTGTGCGTTCCATCTACGCCTCCTCCTGCTGGGCTTCCCAGGCTTCGATCTCTTGCTCACGCATCAGCGTCTTGACGCGAGCAATGTCACGCTTCACCTCGCCAAAGCGCTGGGTGTTGTCGAGCTGGTTGCTGACCATCTGGAAGCGAAGGTTGAACAGCTCCTCTTTGGCCTCCTCCAGCATCTCGCCCAGCTCCTTGTACGTCATTGCCCGGAGCTCCGTCGCGTTCATGTGTCCTCCCGCCTGACGAACCTCGTCTTGACGGGGAGCTTGTGCGCGGCCAGCCGCATCGCCTCACGGGCGAGCTCCTCGTCGACGCCGGCCATCTCGAACATCACGCGTCCAGGCTTGACAACTGAAACCCAATACTCGGGGTTGCCCTTACCCGATCCCATCCTTGTTTCCGCGGGCTTCTCAGTGATTGGTTTGTCGGGAAAGATGGTGATCCAGACCTTGCCACCACGCTTGATCTTGCGGGTCATCGCAATACGGGCGGCTTCGATCTGACGAGCGGTGATCCAGCCTGGCTCCTGAGACTGCAGCCCGTAGTCGCCGAAGGACACCCTGGTGCCGCCCTTTGCCTTCCCTTTCATGCGACCCGTCTGGACCTTCCGGTACTTGGTGCGCTTGGGCATCAACATCAGCCATCGCCTCCATTGGAGTCGCTGGCCGAGTCATCAGTCTTCGGGTGGGTTCCCGCCATCTTGAATCCTGCGGCGACGGCATCTTCTTCTGACGTGAACCAAACGTCGGCGTTCGTCCGCTCGTACATGCTGCTATCTGGACGGTGATACAACTTGGAGCTGTTCTTGCCCTTGATGGAAAACCCGGCAGGTGGCTCTCCGTCACCCCTCCAGGAGCCCTCGGGCCCCATGTTTGCTGCTTCCTCGGCTGACGCCTCGACCATGTTTGTTGCTTCCTCGGCTGACGCCCCGGAAGAAACTGCGTCTTGTCCAGGCGAGGTGTCGAGAAGCGATTCGGGGGCGACCACTTCCTCGGAACTGGGAACGACTGCGTCTTCTCCAGACGATGTTTCGGGCAACGATTCGGGGGCGACCACATCCTCGGCCACCATGCCTGCTGCTTCCTCGGCTGGCGCCTCGGAAGAAACTGCGTCTTCGCGCTGGGCCTTTTCGGGCAGCGATTCGGTGGCGACCACTTCCTCGGAGTCGGAACTCTCGACTCTCGACTCAGGACTCTCGACTGACTCGGTGGCGACCACTTTCTCTGGTTCGGGACTGGGAACTGGCAACTGGTCGCTGGCAACTTCTTGCTCGCGACTTGCGACTTGCGACTTGCGACTCCCCTCAGCAACGATGCCGTCTACGACTTCTTCTGCTTCCTCCCTGGCGGCCGCGAACTCGGCGGCTGCATCCGCAGCCGTCGCCTTGCGCTTGCCTCCGCCGGCCTCGATGAGACGCTTGCCCCCACCGGCTTCTACGGTTCGCTTGCCTCCGCCCGCCTCGATGAGGCGCTTGCCGCCTACCTTGTCGCCCGCCGCCGTCTCGGCGCGGGAACGCGCTGATCGGCGACGCCCCGCGGGACCGCCGGCGGCGAGGCGAGCCTCGGCAGAGATCTTGTCGCTGCGGAGGCCGCCTTTGGTGAGGATGTCGCCCTTGTATACCCAGCATTTGATGCCGACGGCGCCCACGGAGGTGCGCGCCACTGCGGTGCCGTAGTCCACGTCGGCGCGCAGGGTGTGCAGCGGAACCCTGCCCTCGAGGTACCACTCGCGTCGACCCATGTCGGATCCACCGAGACGTCCACTGGCCTGAATTCGAACACCCTCGGCTCCGGCCTTGAGCGCGGTAGAGACCGCACGCTTCATGGCACGACGAAAGGCGACACGACCCTCGAGCTGGTCGGCGACGCTGCGAGCCAGCAGGGTGGCGTCGAGCTCGGGGTTGGCGACCTCGATGACGTTGAACTTGACCTGACGCCCGCTCAGTTTCTCCAGCCCGGCGCGCAGCCGGTCCGCTTCGGATCCACCACGCCCGATCACCACACCGGGACGCCCGGTGTGGATGTCGATCTGCACCTTCCTATCACCGAGTCGCTCGATATCGATGCGGGAAACGGCGCCGCGCTTGAGCTCGCCAAGCAAGTACTTGCGGATGCGGTTGTCTTCATTGACCAGCGCCGCGTAGTCCTTGTCGTTGTACCAGCGCGACTTCCAGTCCGTGATGATGCCGAGCCGCAGCCCGTAGGGGTGGATCTTCTGGCCCATTAGGCATTCTCCATCTCGTCGGCGACGACGATCGTGATGTGGCTGGTCCGTTTCCGGATACGGGTCGCCCGACCGCGTGCCCGCGGACGCCACCGCTTGAGGGTGGGACCCTCGTCGGCGTAGGCCTCGGCGATGAACAGCTCGTCGCGATCCAGCGCCATGTTGTGCTCTGCGTTGGCGATGGCAGATCGCAGGCACTTCAGGATGGCTTCCGAGGCGCGCCTCTGCGTGTGTGTCAGCACGTCCTCTGCGTCTTCTACCGGCATGCCACGCACCAGTTCGAGCACGCGACGCACCTTGTACGGCGACTGTCGGACGTGATTCATCTTCGCGTACGCCTTCATAACTTCCTCGCAGCCCGTTCGCCCAGGTTGTGTCCGCGGAACGTCCGCGTCGGGGCGAACTCGCCGAGCTTGTGGCCGACCATGGACTCGCTGATGTATACCGGCACGTGTTTGCGCCCGTCGTGGACCGCGATCGTGAGCCCGACCATCTCGGGGGTGATGTCCGAGCGGCGACTCCAGGTGCGGATGACGCGTTTGTCTCCGCTGGTGTTTGCGGCCTCGACCTTGACCAACAGGTGCTCGTCGACAAACGGCCCCTTCTTCAGGCTCCTGGCCATTATTAGCGACGACCTTTCTTCGATCGGCGGCGCACACGCAGAACCGCAGGTTCTGCCAATGCGTCGCACGGAAGCCGTCGATCAGCTGTGCTCATCTCCGGCCCTTCTTGGAGCGGCGGCGCACGATGTACTTGTCGCTTGCCTTGTTCTTCTTCCGGGTCCTGCCCTCCGGCTTGCCCCACGGGCTGGTCGGGTGGCGGCCGCCCGAGCTCTTGCCCTCGCCCCCTCCGAGGG
>BTQG01000065.1:0-13210 GCA_036985755.1 Acidimicrobiia bacterium
GAAGTAGCCCAGTAAAGAAGTAGCCCAGAAAGGAAGTAGCCCAGTACGGAAGTAGCGCAGTACGGAAGTAGCGCAGTACGGAAGTAGCCCAGCCTGAGCTACTGAGCTACTGAGCTACTGAGCTCCTGAGCTCCTGAGCTCCTGAGCTATTGAGCTAACCAGCTACTCAACCCGCATCGAGGATGTGGATGGCTTCGGCTGCGGTCTCGATGGAGCGGATCGTGATCGGGTCGAGCACGAGCTGCACGTGGTCGGCGCCGGCGTCGGCGTACAGCCGGAGCGTGGTTGCGAGCTGCTCTGAGCTACCGGTGAGCGCCTCGGCGTCCGGGCGGTCCGGATTCCCCGGAGTGCGACCGGTGCCGCCGGCGAACTGCCAGTACACGGTCGTGGTCCGCCCCACCTCGGCCGGATCTCGCCCTACTTCCCGGCAGGCGATGTCGATCGTGGCGTTCACCGTTGCGAACCCGTCCGGGGTATTGCCGTACCAGGCATGCCATACGTTCCACATGTCTACGTATGGAAGGGTGAGGCGGAGCATCTTCGGCCCGGTGGAGCCGATCATGAGCGGAGGGCCCCCGGGCCGTGGGGGCGGGACCAGCTCGCAATGTCGCGCCGTGTAGTACTCACCGTCGAAGTCGATAGCTCCCTGACGCAGCAGGGTGCGAATGATGGTGAACGCCTCACCGAACCGACTCAACCTGTGGTCGTACGGGAACCCGAACGCCAGGTACTCGGGCTCGTTCCAGCCGGCGCCCAGCCCGAGGATGAGACGGCCGTCGGCGATCTCATCGACCGTTGCCGCCTTCTTTGCCAGCACAGCCGGGTTGTGGAAGCTCGTCGCTGTCACCAGCGGCCCGAGTCTGACGCGCTCGGTGACGGCGGCGAGCGCCGCCAGCAGCGACCACGCCTCCCAGGGCCCGGTGAGACCGGCGTCCGTGCGGTACAACAAGTGATCGCCGACCCAGATCGAGTCGAAGCCCACCGCCTCTGCGGCCAGCGCCATATCTCGCAGCTCGGGCCAACTGACCTCGCGTTCGACCTCGGGGAGCTGGATGCCAACTGCGAGCGGGCGATCGACCATGGCGACCGATGGTATCGGCGAGGTATGCCGCCGGCCACCACCTGATGCCGTAGCGCTCATCGGGGAGCGTCACCGCGCTGCGACCGGTTGGCGGGCTCCTGCGCGCCCTGCTAACGGTGCGCCGCCTCCAGAAGGTCTCGTTTCATCGTGTGAGCGTTGGGGGCGACACCGAGGACCGACCCCTCTGGAAGCTCGGTCCAGTCTTCGTCGCCGGTGATCGGCTCCGAGGCGATCACCACCGAGCGGTAGGTCTCGTCGGCAGCCGGGCAATGCGACGTGCCGCACACCGTGCAATCCCTGATGCCACGCCGGAAGGTCCAGTACAAGGTATGACCCCAGCGGCTCGCCACCATGTGTCGGCCGTCGGAGAGCAGGAAGTTCAGCTTCGGTGGCTCGGTGGCGCCGGTCTGTATCGTGATCCGAACGAGCTCGAGCACGGCGTCTGCCACAAGGTCGACCAGTGAGTCCAGGTTCTCGGCCGGTGCCTCAGGATCGAGGCCGTAGTCGGCCATGCGATTGAGTATCCACAGGAATGCGAGCTCGCTGTCGGTTTCTCCCTCCGGTGGACCGAAGCGCCCGAGGTCCAGGTGGGTGGCGACATGTTCGATGCCTGGGATGGTGCCGTTGTGAGCGAACGACCAGGGCCCATGGGTGAAGGGGTGGGTGTTGCGCTCGGCGACCCCGCCAACGGTGGCGGCCCGGATGTGGGCGATGACCGAGTCGCTCGACACGCTCGTCGCTGCCTCGGCGAAGCGGTGATCGGCGAACGCCGGATCGGTGCTCTTGATGACGGCGGGCCGGTCGCCCTCTCGATGGGCGATGCCCCAGCCATCGGCGTTTCGCACGCCGCGGCTGTCGCGATCGCTCTGTACCTGGAGCGCGTTCTGTGCCGCGACGAGGCTACATTCGAGCCGAGTTGGCTCGGTTGCCAGGAATCCATACAGCCTGCACATGCTGCCTACCCCGATCTCAGGTACAGGGATGTGGGCTGGGTGCACCCATCATTCCCATGGCGACCAGAAGAAGCGGGATACCAACGATGCCACCGACCACGGTGGCAGTGAGGAAACCGCCCATGATGGCCAAGACGAATCCGACGGGGATCAACAACCATCGAAGCTGGCGTCCACAGTTACGCACGGTGTTCATTGCGCTCTCCTTTCGTGAGCATCAACCGATGTTTGGCGCAGCGGGTGCCGGCAATGTCGCGTCGTTGACGGTTGGCGTGCCAGGTGCGGCCACTGGGAACCGGGAACTGGAAACCCTCCTCTCATTGTCCCCTCATCCGGGCCTGGCATCATGAGCGGACGATGAATGGTCGCATTTTGGTGGTGGACGATGACGAGCGGATCGCGGCATCGGTGCGTCGTGCGCTGATCTATGAGGGTTACGACGTCGATGTTGCCTACGACGGCGAAGCCGCCCTCGCCGCCGCTCACCTGGTGAACCCCGATCTGGTCGTGCTCGACGTCATGCTCCCTGGCATCGACGGCGTCGAAGTATGTCGGCGGCTTCGCGCCGCCGGCGACGTCGCCGTGCTGATGCTGACCGCCCGCGACGCTGTTTCCGACCGGGTTCGCGGCCTCGACTCCGGTGCGGATGACTATCTGGTGAAACCGTTCGCTTATGAAGAACTGCTGGCACGCGTGCGAAGCCTGCTGCGCCGAAGCGATCCGGCCGATCGCAACGTCCTGCACTGTGCCGACCTAGAAATCGATGTCGACGCCATCGAGGTGCGTCGCGGAGAGCGCACGATTGAGTTGACCGCCCTCGAGTTCCGGCTGCTCGAACATCTGTGCGGCAATAGACGAGTCGTGCTCACCCGTCCCCAGATCCTCGAATCGGTTTGGGGGCTCGATGCCGATACCACCAGCAACGTGGTCGACGTGTACGTGCGGTATCTGCGCAAGAAGCTCGAGGCCGGGGGAGAGGCCCGGCTCATCCACACCGTTCGCGGCGTCGGCTACGTCCTCAGGGAGGCCTGAATGCCGATCCGGTGGCGCCTTGCCCTCTTCGGTACCGCCCTCACCGCGGCCGCTCTGTTGGTGTTCGCTCTCCTGCTGGGCAACATCGTTGGGCCGGGGATCGAAGAGGACCAGGACAAATTGCTCACCGGGCTCGCCGAGGCCGCCGTTGTTTCCTTCGAGGCGACAGACGGGGAGCCGGGCGCGGTGGTCTCGCCTATCGTTGCCGAGGCCACGACGTCGGACCAGCCGTTCGTCGTCGTCACCGACGAGGACGGGAGCGTCCGATATACCACGGTTCTTGTTGGCGGCGAGCCACCGCGGCTGCCGGCTGCGATGATCGTCGAGGCCCTCGATACCGGGTCGTCCGAAGCCACCGCCGGCGAGATCCGATACCAGGTACGACGGTGGATCCACCCGACCCAGGGCATAGGTGTCGTCGCAGCAGGGCAGACCACCAGGGTCGTTGAACAGCAGCTGAGCGAGTTCCGCGTCTTTCTGATCGTGTTTGCCCTCATCACCCTTATCGCCGCGGCGGTGGTTGCCTGGGTCGTGAGTGGCAGGGCGCTCCGCCCGCTGAAGACACTTGCCGCCACCACCGACGAGATCGGTCGCACCGGAGACCTGACCAGGAGGCTGCCCGCGCAGACGGCGACCGATGAAGTTGGCGTGCTGACCGCATCCTTCAATGCAATGCTGGAGAGGCTGCAAGACACCCGTGATCAACTCGAAACCAGCCTGCAGTCCCAACGCCGCTTTGTTGCCGACGCATCACATGAGCTGCGCAGCCCGCTGACCACGATCCGGACCAATGCCGGCTTCCTGGCACGTGACGATGTCACCGAAGAGGATCGATTGGAGGCGGTCGAAGACATCGCCGCCGAGGCGGACCGCATGAGCAGGCTCGTCGATGACCTGCTCACCCTGGCCCGCGGCGACTCGGGAGCGACGCCCGAGTTTGCCCCGGTGGCACTCGGCCCGCTCGTCGTTGACGTCCGCCGCACCTCGCGACACCTCGACGGCAGGCTATCGGTGTCGGTGGAGGGGGCGCCGGTGGTGGATGGCGACGAGGACTTGTTGACCAGGCTGGTGCGGATCCTGCTCGACAATGCCGAACGGCACGGCACCGGTGCGATCGGTCTCACCGTCACCAGGGCCGAAAATACCGCAACCATCGCGGTCACCGATGACGGTCCCGGCGTTTCGGACGAAGAGCGAGAACGGATTTTCGATCGGTTCTACCAAGCCGACACCGCTCGAAGTGGTCCGGGCTTTGGCCTCGGGCTTGCTATTGCCTGTGCCATCGTCGAGCTTCACTCGGGGTCGATCTCGGCGGAGAACCGCGAGGGTGGGGGCGCACAGTTCACGGTCACCTTGCCGCTGGCAACATAGCCATCAGCCGTCAGTCCTCAGTCTGTGCCGGGCTCCGCGGGGTGAGGAACACGACGGGGATCTCCCGGTCCGTCCTGGATTGATACACGGCGTAGTCGGAGTAGGCGTCGACGACCCTGGGCCACCACTGAGCCCGCTCCGCGGTGCCGGCGGTGCGGGCGGTGACCAGGTGGCGCTTGCCCAGGATCTGGAGTTCCGCCGCAGGTTCCGCCTGCAGGTTCCGGTACCACTCGGGATGGTGGCGCCGGCCACCGTAGGAGGCGATGACTACCACCGAGTCTCCGTCGCGGAGATAGAGCAGGGGCACGGTATGTCGTTTGCCGGTGCGACGTCCGGTCGTGGTCAGCAGGCACATGTCGTTGTGCACCAAGCGGCGACCGATGCGGCCCCCGGTCACCCGATACAGGGCGGCGTGGACGGCCGACAGGTATTTGACCGTGTTGTTGTTGATGTCGGTGCCTCGGCTTGGTGGGGTCGAGAGCCTACTTTCGGTGGCCGCCGACGATCTCCTGTGCGAAGGCAACACCCTCGAACCGCGCCCCGAGACCGTGGCCGCAGCCTATGCTCCCGCCGGTGGATCGTTGGAAGAAGGAGGCGCCGGCGACGTGAGCTATGGACCTGCTCGTTCCGTCGAAGCGCATGACACCGATGCCGGCGGCCACCTGCCGATGTGGTTGTTCGGCGTGGTCGGCATGCTCACCGTGGCGACCGGCCTCTGGTTGTCATCGGCAGCAGACAACGGCGAGATATCGCTGATCGTCGTCACCGTGGACATGTCCGGGGTGTCGCCGCTACTCGGACCCTGGCTGCTCGTGATCGGCGGCGCCGTCGCCGCTATTGCGATGTTCGCCGCCACTGCCCGCGACTACAACTTCCAGGCGGTGTGGTGGATGGTGTTGCTGCAGGCTGTGCTCGGGTTTGTCGGGGTGGCTGCTGCCATCCTGGGAATCCTCACCCTGCTCGACCGGGCGGACATCTACA
Source organism: Acidimicrobiia bacterium (assembly GCA_036985755.1). Lineage (GTDB taxonomy): Bacteria > Actinomycetota > Acidimicrobiia > Spongiisociales > UBA5794 > JACZST01. The sequence continues at coordinate 5,419 of BTQG01000065.1, forward strand.
CCCTGCCCGGCCTGCCGTTCTGAGGGGTGCACTGTGCCTGAGATGAAGACCCGGCCGCCGCTCGATGAGCTGCGGCGCATCTACGCCGATACGAAGACGATTGCCGTGGTAGGGGCCTCACCGGATACGACGAAGCGGGCCCAGGTGGTCCCTTCCTACCTGCAGGATCAGGGCTATCGCATCATCCCGGTCAACCCCCGCCATGACGAGATCTTCGGGGAGAAGGCGTATCCCACCCTGTTAGAGATCCCGGAGCAGGTCGACGTCGTCGACGTGTTCCGGCCCGCGGAGGAGACACCGGCGATCGCAGCCAACGCGGTCGAGATTGGCGCCAAGGTTCTGTGGCTCCAGCTGGGAATCATCTCAGAGGAGGCGGCGCAGATTGCCGCCGATGGCGGCCTCACCGTTGTCATGGACCACTGTATGGGTTTGATGCACCTCAAGCTCGGTCTCGGCGAAGGGCCGGACCATCATTGAGTCGCAAGTCGGGAGTGTCTTTGCCGCTACCACGCGATGGGGAGGCGCGAGCAGGTGTCGGCAGGTAGGCAGAGGGGGCTTTCGGCGTTTGCTGGGGCGCGAGCGGATCCCGGATTGTTCAATCTCCCAGAGCCCTCTCTGCGTATGACCCTCGTCGTCGCTGACGCTCCTCCGCGTCTCCCCCGCAGAGCCGGGGGAGACGAAGAAGTCTGAGTCGGACCTAGCCCTTCACCAGGGCTAGCTCCAACACCTCTGAGATGTCCTCGGTTGCATGGAATACGACGTCGTCCTTGATCGACTCCGGCAACTCGTCGAGATCGTCGGCGTTGCGGGCAGGGATGATGACCTCGGTCAGGCCGGCGCGGTGGGCGGCGAGCACCTTCTGTTTGAGGCCGCCGATCGGGAGTACCCGCCCCTGCAGGGTGAGCTCGCCGGTCATGCCTACGGTGTCCTTCACCTTGCGCCCGGTGAGCAGGCTGACCAGAGCCGTCGTCATCGTGATCCCCGCCGAAGGGCCATCCTTCGGAATCGCACCGGCAGGGACGTGGAGGTGGATCTCCCGGTCGAGGTCGGCGCCGTCGATGTCGAGCTCGGCGGCATTGGCCCTCACGTACGACAGAGCAATCTCGGCCGACTCCCTCATCACATCACCGAGTTGGCCGGTGACGGTGAGGCCTTGTTTGCCGGGCATGGCGGTGGCCTCGACGAACAGCACGTCACCGCCGGCGCCGGTCACGGCGAGCCCGGTGGCCACGCCGGGAACGCGGGTCCGATCGCCCGCTTCGTCGCGGAACACGGTCGCCTTGCCGAGCAGGTCGACGAGATCGTCTTCGCCGACCGTCACCGTCTCGGTATCTCCGCCGGCGATCCGCATCGCGCTCTTACGGGCGAGTTTGCCCAGCATGCGTTCCAGCCCGCGAACTCCGGCTTCTCTGGTGTAGCGATCCACGATGGCGGCAAGCGCTTCTTCCGAGACTGTGACCTCTTCGGGCTCGATCCCGACACCGGACAGCTGTCTCGGCAGCAGGTGGTCGCGAGCGATGTCGACTTTCTCCTCATCGGTGTAGCCGTCGAGTCGGATCACTTCAGTCCTGTCCAGCAGCGGTCCCGGGATCGATTCGATCACGTTGGCGGTTGCGATGAAGAGCACATCCGATAGGTCGAGATCGAACTCCAAGTAGTGGTCGCGAAACGTGTGGTTCTGGGCAGGGTCGAGCACTTCGAGCAGCGCAGACGACGGATCGCCCCGCCAGTCCGATCCCACCTTGTCCATCTCGTCGAGCAGGAACACCGGGTTCATCGAACCGGCGTCGGTGAGCGCCCTTGCGATCCGTCCCGGGCGGGCACCGACATAGGTGCGCCGGTGACCGCGGACCTCCGCTTCATCGCGGATCCCTCCCAGGCTGACCCTGACGAACTCTCGTCCGAGCGCCCGTGCCACCGACTCGCCGAGCGAGGTCTTTCCTACCCCGGGCGGGCCAACGAGCAGGAGGATGGCCCCGCCGCCCCTGCGGTCGGCGCCGGCGTCCTCGACGCCGCGCTCCTTGCGCAGTTTGCGCACCGCCAGGTGCTCGACGATGCGCTCTTTCACGTCGTCGAGACCGGTGTGGTCGGCGTTGAGCACGGATCGGGCGTCGCCGAGGTCGAGGTTGTCCGTGGTGCGGGCACCCCAGGGCAGGTCGAACACGGTGTCGAGCCAGGTGCGGATCCATCCGACCTCCGGGCTCTGATCATTCATGCGCTCCAGCCTGTCGATCTCGCGTCCCACCGCCTCGGCGGTGGATTCCGGCATCTGGGCCTCAGCGAGCTTGGTGCGGTATTCATCGATGACCGTGCCGGTCTCCTCACCGAGCTCGGCTCGTAGTGACTCCATCTGTTGCCGGATCAGGTAGTCGCGCTGGCTGCGATCGATGCGTTCCGAGGCGTCGTCGCGGACCTTTCGACGCAGCGTGACGTCGGCGAGCACGATGTTCATCATGTCGAGTGCTCTCTCGACGCGTTCGTGCACGTCGATGGTCTCGAGCAGCTCGATCTTCTGAGCGGTGGACAGATCGGGGGAGTGGACGGAAAGGTCGACGAGCTGGCCGGGGTCGTCGGCCCCGAGTAACCGGTCGGCGACCTCTCCAATCCCGCGGTGCTCGAGGATCTCGCTGACGACGGCGCGAAACTGTTTGGCGAGCTCCAGGGTCTCGGTGCTGTGCTCGCGTGGTTCTTCCACCGGCATTGCCTCGACCCACAACACATCGGTTGTGCCGGGTTGGCCTGCCCCGATGCTGGCGCGAGCTACCCCGGAAATGAGGGCCGTTGTGCCCTCCCCGGTCGCAACCTCCTGGATTTCGGCAATGGTGCCCACCCTGGCGTAATCACCGTCGAGCTGGGGGACGAGCAGGAGTCGACCGGCGCTGTTCTCGGTGGCGGCGATGGCGCGTTTCGCTTCGTCGGACTCGATGGTGACGGTAACCACCATGTGCGGGAAGACGACACCGCTGCGAAGCGGGAGCACGGGCAGCGTTGTCGTGGTGAGGTCGACCATGTGATGTCTTCCTTTCTCGGATGCACGTCGCATTTCTCGTCTTGCGCAGTTTCTGTGGGTTGGGCCTGAACCGTAGGGCAATCTCGGCTATTCCTGGACGGTGCCTGTTCGCGCGGCCCGAGACGGTGTGAAACCGTTCCAGACAAGGGTTCTGGGAGCATCAGAGCGAATTTGTCACACCCTGGTGGCACCCTGTTCGTGTACGTCCGGAGGGAGGAGCCCATGACGGTGGTGGTGATAGCGGCGGTGGCCGCGCTTGTCGGTGCAGTGTTTGTCGGTGTAGCGCTGGTTCGGGTAGTGGTGGTGCTCCGCAACCAGTTGCTCGCGGAGCGGCGACGAGGCATCGAGCTTCCGCCCGGTCTCAACAGCGACGTGCTGGAACGTCTGGCACGGATGCAGGGAGATCTCGACGCCAGGCTGCTTTCGGTGGACCGTCGTATCGACGGAGTGACCGAGGTGTTCGCCAGCCCTCAGGGCCGGGGCGGATGGGGTGAGCTGTCGTTGCGCCAGGCCCTCGAGCACGCCGGCCTCGTCGAGGGTCGTGACTACGAGTTGAACCGGGCGAGAGGGGGCGAGGGTGGCCGTCCCGATGGGGTGGTCAACCTGCCGGACGGGCGGAGCATTGTTATCGATGCCAAATTCCCTATCGCCAGGTTCAGGGACGCCTGTGCTGCGCAGAGCGCCGATGAGCGGGAACGGTTGATGGGGGAGCACGCCCAGACCCTGGTGAGGATGGCGCGAGACCTGAAGAGTCGGGGTTACCACGCCGGTGCGACCGGAGATTTCATCGTGATGTATATGCCGGACGAAGGGCTGTACGTCGAGGCGATGCGGGCCCGGCCCGGTCTTTTCGATGAGGTCAGGGGCCACGGTGTGCTGCTGGCGGGACCGGTGACGTTGCTGGCGTTGCTCGGGGTCACCGCCCAGGTGATCGGTGAGCACCGTGCTCTGGAGGAGGCCAGGCTCATCGTTGCCGACACCAAAGAGCTCCAGGTTCGGTTGGCCACGTTCGCCAGGCATCTTGCAGACGTAGGCAAGAAGCTCAACACCGTGGTCAAGGGGTACAACAGCGCGGTCGGGTCGTGGGAGAGTCGCCTCATCCCTCAGGTGGGCAAGCTCGCTGACCGCGCCCCCGGTGGCGCAGAGCCAGACCGTCCCGCAATGGTCGAGACCGCGGTTCGCGAGTTGCCAGGCGATGGAGAGCATCGGCTGACCGTGGCAGGGTGAGGGCTGCGCAAAGCCGGCGCCATGCTCATCACGGGTGGAGCACGGCCTGGTTTGGAACCCCTCAGGCGATCCGGTCGTCCTGCTTTACGGAATCCGAGCGGCGGCGGTAGAGCGTGCCGTTGCTTTGTGGGCCTGGATGATTGCCGAAAACATGCCCTCGGCGACGGCATGGCTCGGTTTGATGGAGATTGCCGTGAAACCGGCAGCGGCGAGGCCATCTTCGTATTCGGCAAACGACAGCGCCCCTGCGATGCAGCCGACCCAGCTCCCCCGTTCCACTCGTTCCTCGGCGCTCAGCTCGTTTTGCGCCACCACGTCTGCGATGCCGAGTCGCCCCCCCGGGCGGAGGACCCTGAACATCTCGGAGAACACGCCGCCCTTGTCGGGGGACAGATTGATCACGCAGTTCGAGATCACCACATCGACGGTCTCGGAATCGAGGGGGATGTCCTCGATGAACCCCTTGCGGAACTCAACGTTGTCGACACCGGCCTCGGCCGCATGTTTCCTGGCGAGATCCAGCATCTCGTCTGTCATGTCGATTCCGTAGGCGAATCCCGTAGCTCCTACTCGCTGTGCCGAGAGCAGCACGTCGATGCCTGCGCCCGATCCCAGGTCGAGCACGGTCTCCCCCGGCTTCAGGTCGGCGACCGCCGTCGGGTTGCCGCAACCCAGGCTGGTCGAGGCGGCACCTTCGGGCACGGAGATCACGTCCTCGGCCCGGTACAGTTGCGAGCCGAAGCCCGGCTCGTCGCAGCAGTCGTCGGCACAGCTGCTCCGAGCCGCATCGGCATACCGTTGCCGGACCACCTCGTACACGTCTGAATCAGCCACCGTTCCTCCTCGTATGGATTCTCGCTATATCGACCACCGTCGATATGGTAAGGTACCGCATATATAGACAGCCGTCAATGTTATGCTGGGATTCATGGAAGTCAGCGTCATCGAGCCCTGTTGTGCGCCGGTACTCGCCGAGCCGCTCGAGCACGCCGAGGCCGACGAGCTGGCGGCGGGATTCAAGGTGCTGGCAGATCCGGTGCGACTTCGCTTGCTCAGCCTCGTCGCCAACGCCCCGGACGGGGAACTGTGCGCCTGCGATGTCGTCGACCTGATTGAGCGGAGCCAGCCGACCGTCAGCCACCACCTGTCGATTTTGACGGACGCCGGCTTGCTGGCCAGAGAGCAGCGGGGTCGCTGGGCGTACTTCCGGGTACAGGCCGATCGGGTTGCCGTGCTCCGGGATGCGTTGATGATCTGACCGAGTCGCAAGCCGAACCCGGCTTGCGTTTCGACTTTCATCCGATTCTCATGGCGTCGGAAGCCGGTTCTCGGAAAGGTCCCATATCCTCCGGGCTCGACCAACGGAAGGTCCGAGGTTATGAGACGACTCACCATGGCCATTGCCGGCGGAGCCCTCCTGGTCGCCGCGTGCGGCGGCGGAGGCAACTCGGTGGCGGCAACGGTCAACGGAGCCGACATCACCACCGAAGACGTCGAGGGCCTTCTCTACGAAGTCAGCGACTTCGACCGGCAACCCGAGCAGTTCGCCACCTACCTCAGCGTGCTGATCCAGTGGGGGGCCATCAACCAGCGTGCGGTGGACGAGTTTGGCATCGAACCGACAGAAGACCAGATCGGGCTGAAGACTCGTGAGCTCGTCCTCAGTGGCGGCTTCGACCAGATCGAGACGTTCCTGGTGCAGCGGAACCTTTCACGTGATGGCCTTCGCCAGCTGGTGACCCAGATCATCATCGAAGAGAGCCTGCACGACTCCTTTGTCGAGACGCTGGACGAGCCGACCATCGACGATGCCCAGCGGGAGCTCGACGAGTCCCCTGCGCAGTGGACCGAGGTCTGCGTGGCGCACATCCTGGTCGAGACTGCAGACGAGGCCGAGACCGTCCTGGGGAGACTCGACGCAGGAGAGGACTTCGCCACGATCGCGGCCGAGGTTTCGATCGACCCTGGCAGCGCACCGGTAGGCGGTGTCCTCCAGTGCGCCGCGGCCAGCAGCTACGTACCGGAGTTCGCACAGGCAACGCTGGAAGCCGACATCGGGGAAGTCTTCGGGCCGGTCCAGACCGAGTTCGGGTACCACGTCATGCTCGTTGGATCGCGCACCACAATGCCTCTCGAAGAGCTGAGACAGGCGCTGGGCGACCAGGCCGCCTTCGCTGCGCTGAACGAGTGGCTCAACGAGGCCGTTGTCGATGCCGACGTGTTCGTCGACGAAGAACGCGGCAACTGGGTCACCGAGCCCCAACCGCAGGTGATCCCGCCGCCGACGCTTGGGTAACCGGAAAAGAGCGGTCCGCCTCAGCTATTTCTCCCTCCTGCCCGCTCGGCGCCCACGCCGGCGGGAACCATGAGATCGATGCCGTTCGCTGTCATCGTCCCGAGTGGGATAGCCTCAGATTCATGACCGATGCCTATTTCCAGACCGGCGACGGCTCCTGGTTTGCCCCGACCGAATATGCGCGCGGGCCGTGGCAGGTCGACGCCTGCCACGCCGGGCCACCGACGGCGCTGATGGTTGGGGCTCTGGAGGCGCTGGTCCCCGGCCAGAGACTGACCCGCATCACCGTCGACATCATGCGCCCGATCCCGATGAGCGGCTTTCGCGTCGCAGGCTCGATCACAAAGGCCGGTCGGTCGGCGAGCCTTACCGAGGCAGAGCTGGGTGACGACGACACGATCTATGCCAGGGCCCACGGCCTGCATTTGCGTACCGTCGATGATCTGGACGTCACCACCGCCGGGGTCGATGTCCCCGATCTCTCCGCGGCGATTCCCGGGCCGTTCCCCATTGATCGAAATATGCACGACCGGATCTCGTTCCTCGACTCGGTCGAGTGTCGTTACGACCCGGCGAGTCCGGTCGCCGAGGGCGGAGCAACGACGATGTGGATGCGAACCACGGTGCCCTTGCTCGCCGGCGAGTCGCCGAGCCCGTTCCAACGGATCTGTCCGCTGGCGGACAGTGTCAACGGCATCTCCTACAACAACCCTCTCGGCAAGGTTCGGTTCGTGAACCCCGACCTGACCGTGTCGCTGCACCGGGATCCGATCGGGCAGTGGTTCTGTGCGCAGGCGGTCTCCCACTGGCTGGCGAGCGGCGTGGGCCTTGCCGATGCGGCCCTGTTCGATGCCGAGGGTCCCGTCGGCCGGGCGACACAAAACCTGCTGCTCAGCCCTGCGGGCGATTCCTCGTCTCTCCCCCAGAGCGGGGGAGACGCGTTGCGGCGATAGCGACGCAGAGGGGGCATTTTGGGAGGGTGGGTGATTCTTCGTCTCTCCCGCGGAGCGTGGGGCAGTGCGACACCGGGTGTCGTCGAGGCGTGGCGCCTCCGTTTCTCCCCCCGTTTCTCCCCCTCTTGGGGGGAGTACCGCCCGGAGGCGGGGACGGGAGCTTCTCCTTCGGGGAATACCGCAGCAGGCGGGGAGGGGAGCTTCTCCTTCGGGGAATACCGCAGCAGGCGGGGAGGGGGCTAGCCCTCTGCCCGCCGACAGCCCCAGTTGCCCCTCGGTCCTGCTGGCTTCGCCGTCAGGCCACCT
>BTQG01000066.1:0-13028 GCA_036985755.1 Acidimicrobiia bacterium
CTGAGGCATGACGCTGTTTGGGGGCTAGGGGATGACTCTTGCTACTGCGATCGGCTCGGGGAAACCTTTGAGAGCGAGTTCCGCCACGTGTTCGAACTCGAACTCCTTGCCGATCGAGAGTTCTCTGACCACGTTTGATACGTACACCGACCCGGCTTCGGCTGCGTCGCATATCCGGGCGGCGAGATTGACTGCGGTCCCGAATAGATCGTCGTCTTCGGTTATCGGCTCACCCGCAGCTAGCCCGATGCGAACGTGCACGTCGTGGACGTCGGGATCGAGGTTTCGCTCTCCCAGCGCCTGTTGGATAGCCAGCGAACACCCGATAGCCCGAGTCACCGACTCGAAGCTCGCCATGATGCCATCGCCAGTGTGCTTCACTTCTCGACCGCCGAAGGCTGCAAGCTGGTGGCGAACGATCTCGTTGTGCGCCCGCAGCATCGCCATCGCGGCGTCATCGCCCAAGCGGATAGCCGAATCAGTCGAACCAACGATGTCCGTGAAGACGATGGTGCGTAGCGTTGTCTCGTTCACCCCTTCAGGGTTCCACGCAGGCGGCTCATCCACCGCATCGCCACCAAGATACCTATGCACGGTCTCTGGATCGGCCAGTATCACACGGTTGGCCAGCGCCCCGTGAGCCTCGGCATGAACACTGGCGGCTACCTCGGCGCTTGGAGCGTCGACCAGACACCACGACCTTTGCTTTTCGTGGTCGAACCAATAGGTGAGGTACTTCACTCCGTACCTGTCCTGGACCGCCAGGTCTCGCATGTGAGCGGCGGCTTGATCGACTGCGCTGATTCCGCCGAGGTCTTCATGGCGATCGAGGTAGATCGGCATCTCACAGCCTTCCAGTTGAGCAGGCTGGCAGTTTGCCAGATCGATCGCCTCCTCGAAGCAGACTGCTGGTCGGCCACCGCATTTCGCCGGTCGTGCGCGGCCCGGACTAGGAGGGTGGTCGGTAATACTCCGGCGGGGCGCCGCAGTACTCAGAAACCTAGTCAGCGCTGCGTCGTCCCCGCGGCGCCTCGTTGTACTCGTCATTTGCGACCATCCTCCTAGGGGATCTCCATGGCCGGAGTGCTTCACCGGTCGCTGTTCGGATGGCTTCGCCGCTCTTTGGTTAACTTCGGGTCCACCATGGACCAGCATTCACCGACGCGACGCGACCAACAGGTCGATCACTCCTCCTCCGTACCTGAGAGGGCCAGGGTCGTCATCGTCGGGGGCGGTGTCATCGGCAGCAGCGTCGCCTATCACCTGGCGCACATGGGCTGGACCGACGTAGTCCTGCTGGAGCGGAACCAGCTCACATCCGGCACGACGTGGCACGCCGCAGGGCTGCTCGTCACCTTCGGGTCACTGTCCGAGACGTCGACCGAGATGCGCACGTACACCCGCGACCTCTACAGCAGGCTGGAGGCCGAAACCGGCCTGGCCACCGGGTTCATGCCGGTCGGGTTCGTCGAGCTGGCCACCGAGCCCGATCGACTCGAGGAGTACCGCCGGGTGTCGGCATTCAACAGGTTCTGTGGCATCGACGTGCACGAAATCTCGGCAAAGGAAGTCGCCGAGCTGTTCCCCCTCGCCCGAACCGATGACATCCTGGCCGGCTTCTATGTGAAGGAGGACGGGCGAGTCAACCCCGTGGACGTCACCATGTCCCTGGCGTCGGGTGCCAGGGCGCTCGGGGTGAAGATCCTGGAGAATGTGGCCGTCACCGGGATCGTCGAGAACGGCGGTGCGGTGACCGGCATCGATACGGACCACGGTGTCATCGATGCGGAATACGTGGTCAACTGCGCCGGCATGTGGGCCCGCCAGCTCGGAGCACGGTCGGGGGTGACCATCCCGCTCCAGGCGGCCGAGCACTACTACCTCATCACCGAGCAGATCGAAGGAATCTCCAACACCTGGCCGGTGATCGAAGACCCGGCGTCTTTCGGCTACTACCGCGAGGAGGTGGGCGGTCTCATGATCGGCCTCTTCGAGCCGGAGGCGGCGCCGTGGAGGGTGGAAGGCGTGCCGGAAGACTTCACCTTCGGTGAGATACCGCCCGACTGGGACCGCATGGGGCCCTACGTGGAGCGCGCTCTGCAGCGAGTGCCCATTGCACAGGAGACCGGAATTCGCAAGCTCTTCTGTGGGCCGGAGAGTTTCACCCCCGACCTCCAGCCCATCGTCGGCGAGGCCCCGGAGCTGAGGAACTACTTCGTCGCCGCCGGGCTCAACTCCGTCGGCATTCTCACCGGCGGTGGGATCGGCCGGGTGCTCGCCCACTGGATCGTCAACGGCAGGCCCGACGTCGACGTGACCGGTTTCAACATCGACAGGCTGCGTTCCTACCAGGGGGATCCCGAGTACCTGCGCGCCCGCACCGCCGAGTCACTCGGGATGGTGTATCGGGCGCACTACCCCACTCGCTCACCGCAAACCGCGCGCGGGATGAAGCTGTCACCGGTGCACCATCGACTCGAGGCACGCGGCGCCTACTTCAGGGATGTGAGTGGCTGGGAGGGTGCCGACTGGTACGCACCCGACGGCGTGCAGCCGAGGGTCGAACAGCTCTCCTGGGGACGCCAGAACTGGTTCCCCTACTGGCAAGCGGAACACGAGGCAGCACGCCAGGGGGTGATCCTGATGGACATGTCGTTCATGTCCAAATTCGTGGTCGAGGGCCCGGACGCCGGGAAGCTACTCGAATTGATCTCGGCGAATCGGGTCGATGGGTTGCCGGGTCTCATCACCTACACCCAGTGGCTCAACAGCGCAGGCACCATCGAGGCAGATCTGACTGTCACCAAACTCGACGAAGGGCGTTTCTGGGTCGTTGCCACCGACACCGCCCACCGGCACGTCGAGGCCTGGATGCGGCGAAATACCACGCCCCGGATGCGAGTGTCGGTCGGCGACGTGAGCGCGGACTACGCGCAGATCAATATCCAGGGGCCCCAATCCCGGGTGTTGATGCAGTCGGTCACTCCGGCCGACCTCTCCAATGAGGCTTTCCCGTTCCGGACCGCCGGCGAGATCGAAATCGCCTCGGCCCCCGTTCTCTGCGTTCGCATCACCTATCTGGGCGAGCTCGGCTACGAGCTCTACATCCCCGAACAGCACGCGGTCGATGTGTACGACCGACTGGTCGAAGCCGGTGCGCAGTTCGGACTACGCCACGCCGGGTTGAAGGCGTTGGCAAGCCTGCGTATGGAGAAGGGGTATCGGGACTACGGCCACGACATCGACAACACCGACGGAGTGCTAGAAGCCGGGTTGGGTTTTGCCGTGGACCTCGACAAAGCGGGCGGTTTCATCGGGCGGGACGCGGTGGAGAGACAGATGGAGGCCGGGCCCCTCCACCGACGGCTCGTTCAGGTGCTCATCACCGATCCCGAGCCAATGATGTTCCACGGTGAGGTGGTGCATCGAAACGGGGCGCCGGTGGGATACATTCGATCCGCCTCGTATGGCTTCACGTTGGGTGGCGCGGTCGGCCTGGCGATGATCGAGGCCGATGAGCCCGTGACCGGCGACTATCTCAACGATGGGGCCTGGGAGACCGAGATCGTGGATCGCCGGTATCCGGCCACCGTCTCCATCAGACCGCTCTACGACCCGAGCTCGAAGCGGGTGCGAATGTGAGTCGGCCAGCGCAGGGAGATGGGGGAGTCTGTCGCCCCGCTACGACCACGGCACGCTGACCACATCGGCCTTTGCGGCGAATCCTTTCAGCTCGATCGAGCGTGGCTCGCCCGCCGCATCTTGGACAAGGGCGGCCAGCTCGGCGCTCGCCAGGATCTCACCCCCTGCGGCGTGACTGCTGATCCGGGCGGTCTTGTGGACCTCTCCACCGGCGAGACTCGTTGCCATTTCGGTCACTTCTCCTACATGGAGCCCGATGCGGACCTCCGGCGCAAAACCATGGTCCTCCCGTTGTTTGAACAACGTCCGCTGGATCTCGACGGCACAATCCACTGCCGCCTGGGGTTGGTGGAACGACACGAAGAAGCCGTCTCCCGTGTTGTCGACCTCTCGTCCGCCGTGGCCGGCAAACAACGATCGCAGCGTGCGGTCGTGCCATCGGAGAAGCTGTTCCCAGGCCTCATCTCCGATCACGCCGATCAACGGGGTCGAATCGACGATGTCCGTGAACATGAGCGCGGCCGTGGTGCGATCGCCGGTGGCGGTGTCTTGAGCCGGCGCCTTCAACGCCTGTACCGCAGCTTGCACATCTGCCATCGCACCGAGGTTCTGGAAGGTGACCCGAGCCGCGTCGAACTCCATCTCGGCCGAGTCCACCGACCCCTGGCGTCGGTACGCCTCTGCCAGCACCATGCGGGATTTCGCCGCAAGGTAGGGAAGGTCGTTCTCACGCCATGATTCGGTTGCCCGCCGCAGGTGCACAACAGCCTGTGCAAGGTTGCCACCGGCGAGCAGCACGGCCCCCCGGCCGTGATCGGCATGGGCCAGCAGGGCAGGTGACCCATACTCGTCGGCGATGGACGAAAGCTCCTTCACCGCCTCGCCCGCCGAGTCGAGATCGTCATTGGCAAGCGCAACCGCGATAGCGGCGGGCAATAATCGGGCTCGCTTCAGCGGAGCGGTGGCATTGGCGAGGCTGTGGCTGATGAGCGTCCACGCTCCTGTGGGATTTCCCTGGGCCAGCCGAAGCTCGGCCATGCCCGGCTGGGGATCCCTGCCCAACCCGTGAGCTTGACGGAATGCCTCCTCTGCCCGCTCGAAATCACCCATATGGAGCCGTATCTCTCCGATCTCGTAGAAGGCTTCTCCGGAGAAATCAACGAAGTTCCCCAGCTCGTCCGAGGCCCTCAGCGCTTCCTTCTCCGCCGCCTCCCAATCGCCTCGCAGGCGCATGATCTCCGCTCGATGGATGCGGCATACCCCGGGGAAACCGGAGCTGTGCCCGGCCCGCTCGCACCAGCGCCTGGCCGCGTCACTCCAGTCCCCGGCTCGCCGGTAGTCGGCAAGCTGCTCACAGATGTCGATCATGTTGCAGTAGATCTTCCCCGTGTACAGCGCACCCAGCTCTCCCCCGATCGCCGCCACCATTGCCTCATCCATCAGGACCATGCCCTCTTCGACGTCGCCGAGGGCAACGGTGATGCGGCCTTCGTCGTGAAGGGCGATCGCTTGCAGGTCCGGATCGGCGAACGTGGCCCCGAGCTCGGAGGCGCGTCGGGCGAGCTCCAGGCCTCTGTCGAGGTCGTTGTCGGCCTCGAACGCAATCACCGCCTGGGAACGGGCCAGGTAGCCGTGCTCGACCGACTCGGGCTCCGGCTCGAGCAGGCGCTCGGCCCGTTTGACCCAACTGCGGCCTAACGCCACCGCCTTTTTGTTGAAGTGACCTTCCGCCAGATCCAGCGCCATCAGCGCCGCTCTTTTTGGCTGATCGGATTTGATGTAGCCGGCATAGGCCTGCTCACGGGCGTCGATGCACTCATCGGGAAGCCCCGACCACCACGCACACCGTGCCAGGTCTTCGAAGCCTTCCGCATCGAGCCCGACGGTGGCGGCTGCATGCACGAGGAGCCCGTACGCTTCGGTCCATTCATTGCGTTCGATCGCTTCTCGCGCCGTCGCGATGAGGTCGCTTGCCGCCATGGTCGTCACCTGCCCCCGGGCCGTGTTGCGAACGATGCACGTTGGTTACTGCACGTGCCCGTCATCATATGTGACAGTGTGTCGATGAGCGGCTGCCCATGAGCTTTCCTACTCGATCCCGACCCCGCATGCCACCATCTCGGCGATGGCCCGTGCCGCGTCGCCCGGTTCGATATTGACGGCACGGGTGCCGTCGGCGAGCAACGTCGTCTCGAAGCCGAGTCGTACCGCATCGACCGCTGTATCGAGTACGCAGTAGTCGGTGGCGATACCGACGACGGCGACCCTGCTCACGCCCTGGCCGCGCAGGAGCTGCTCGAGCCCGGTCGACGACTCCTCTCCGCTCTCGACGTTACGGATGGTGAAACCCGAGTACCCGTCCTCGCCACCGGTGCCCTTCTGCACCACAGGCCCGTCGGCGACCAGATCGGGATGGAACTCGGCGCCCCAGGTGCCGGCGGTGCAATGACGAGGCCAGATGCCACCGTCCTCGGCGAAGTGGGGCGTGTGCTCGGGGTGCCAGTCCTGGGTGCGGACGACGGTCGCTCCTGCATTGTGAGCCGCCGCGATCTGGGCGTTGATAAACGGCAGCGTGTCCTCGCCGCCGGTGACGTACAGCGATCCTTCCGGGTCGGTGAAGTCGTTCTGCACGTCGACCACGATGAGTGCCGTGGTGCTCGAGTACTCCATCTATGCCTCCGCTCGTTCCAGGGCATCGGCAAGGGTGGTCCAGGGGAGATCGGCGCACTTGATGCGTACCGGGAATTTCCTGACGCCCTGCAACGCCTCCAGGTCGCCGAGCACCGCCCCCGGTCGGTCATGGTCGAGGGGATCATCCCCCTCGTCGATTCCCATCATCAGCTTGAATTGGCCGGAGACCTGGCGGGCTTCGTCGACGGTCTTGCCAACGATGGTCTCCATCATCATCGAGCCTGAGGCCTGCGAGATCGAGCACCCCTGGCCCTCGATCGCGGCATCGGTGATCGTGCCGTCCTCGACCCTGATGTCGAGAAAGAACTCATCACCGCACGACGGATTCAACCCTTCGGCATGGGTGTGTGGGCCGCTCAGCTTGCCGCGGCGCCGAGGATTCCGGTAGTGGTCGAGGATCACCTGGCGGTACAGCTCTTTGAGGTCTGCCATGAGTGAACGATACCGTTGCGGACGCGTCGCTTACCCGTCGAGCTCGAAGACGTTGCGTGCCTCCATCAGGGCATCGAAGAGGCGGTCGACGTCTTCGTTGGTGTTGTAAACGTAGAAAGAGGCCCGTGCGGTTGCTGCCACCTCGAGATGGCGCATCAGCGGCTTGGCGCAGTGGTGGCCGGCCCGCACCGCCACGCCGTACTGGTCGAGGATGGTCGCCACGTCGTGGGCGTGAATGTCGGCCAGCTCGAAGCTGACCGCGCCGCCGCGCCGGCTCAAATCGCTGGGTCCATACACGGTGAGGTCAGGCACTTCGGCGAGGCGCTCCAGGGCATAGCCGGTGATCTTCACCTCGTGTTCGCGTACCGCGGTCATCCCGATCTTCTCCAGATAGTCGACCGCCGCCCCGAAACCGATGGCCTGGGCGATCGGTGGTGTGCCGGCCTCGAACTTATGAGGGACGGGGGCCCAGCGCGATTCGAAGAGATGGACGTCGGCGATCATCTCCCCGCCGCCCTCGGTGGGCTCCAGCTCTTCGAGGCGCTCCGCTTTGCCCCACATCGCCCCGATCCCGGTCGGGCCCAGCATCTTGTGTGCCGAAAACACCAGGAAATCGGCCCCGAGCGCCTCGACATCGGTGGGATGATGCGGCACGAGCTGGGCGCCGTCGACCACGACGATGGCCCCCACGCTCTTGGCGGCGGCAACGAGCTGGGTCACCGGCCCGATGGTGCCGGTGACGTTGGACATGCCGGACACCGCGATGATCTTCACCCTATCGTCGAGCACTCGCTCCAGCTCGCCGAGATCCACCTCGTAGTCCTCGGTGAGATTCAGATAAACGAGCTCGACGCCGGTATGGCGCGCCACCATCTGCCAGGGCACGATGTTGGAGTGGTGCTCCATGATGGTGAGCAGCACCTTGTCTCCCGGCTCGAGGACGTTGAGCCCGTAGCCGTAGGCGATGAGGTTCAACGCCGAGGTCGTCCCGTGGGTGAAAACGACCTCGTCCGGCGAACCGGCATTGATGAACGACGCCACCCTTGCCCTTGCTCCCTCGTAGGCATCGGTGGCGGCGACGGAGAGTGCATGGGCACCGCGGTGCACGTTGGCGTTCATCGTCCGGTAGTAGTGGTCGACGGCGTCGAGCACTTGCACCGGTTTCTGTGTGGTGGCTGCCGAGTCGAGGTAGACGAGGGGGTGCCCGTTCACCTCACGGCTGAGAATGGGAAAATCGTCCTTGAGGTGGCTCAGATCGGTCATGTGGCAGCCGCCTCCGATCGATAGTGCTCGTACCCGTTTTCCTCGATGGTCGCGGCGAGCTCTGCGCCGCCGCTTTCGATAAGACGACCGTCCAGCATCACGTGGACGATGTCGGGAGTGATGTAGTCGAGCATTCGCTGATAGTGGGTGATGATCACGATCCCGCGCTCGTCGTTGCGAAGCCTGTCTACCCCCTCGGCCACGATCTTCAGTGCATCGATGTCGAGCCCCGAATCGGTCTCGTCGAGGATCGCCAGGTCGGGTTCGAGAACGGCCATCTGCAGGATCTCGTTGCGCTTGCGCTCCCCACCCGAAAAGCCCTCGTTCAGGTAGCGGTCGGCGAACGCCGGGTCCATCTCCAGGTCCTTGAGTGCGTCCATGACTTTGAGTCGGAGCTCGAGCACGGTGAGATCGGTCCCGGTGCGATTGGACAACGCGGTGCGCAGGAAGTTCACCACCGAGACCCCCGGGATCTCCTGCGGGTACTGGAATCCGAGGAACATACCGGCCTGGCCGCGTTTCTCGGGGGCCAGCTTGGTGATGTCTTCGCCCTTGTAGGTGACGGTGCCCGACGTAACGACGTACCCGGGGTGGCCGAACAGCACATTGGCCAGCGTCGACTTTCCCGAGCCGTTCGGTCCCATGATGGCATGGGTCTCGCCGGCGGCAACGGTGAGGTTGACACCTTTGAGGATCTCGGTGTTTTCGACAGAGGCGTGCAGATCGTCGACAACGAGCAGCGCAGGCATGGGTTTCAGGTTAGGGCGTGCGGAGTCCGTACCAGCCGGGTTTTCCCCTATCCGCGTAGTGCTCTGAACACCGGCCCCAGCCGGTCGGTGTCGACCTCGTCGAGTGCCTTGAGCTCCTGGAGATAATACCGAGAAACGCCGAGCGACTCGTAGGCGGCGATGGCCTCGCCAGCCGTCTCCAGGGTGCCTCTTGGGACGTTTCGCTCGCCCAAAAACGCCTCGTATTCGTCGGCGGACAGGTCGCGTTTAGCCCCGCGCTCGGCCAGCAGGTCGCGATACTCCTGTTCGGTGTCGGCGATGATGGCTGGACCGGCAATGCTGATCTTGATGGCATCCGGGTCCCTGTCGGCGTCGGCGGCGGCCCGGCGCATCACATCGAGCCGGCGTTCCAGGCTCTCCGGGTCGGTGACACCCATGTTGTATTCGTCGGCGAAGCGGCCCGCCAACGTCGGTGTCTTCTGGCTGCCAGAGCCACCGATGACGATGCGCACGTTTGTCGGCCGGGGCAGCACGTCGGTTGTCGCCGCCAGGGTGTAATGACGGCCGCTGAACCCCTCGGTCCCTGCAAAAGCGGCGCGCACGTAGCTCAGCGTCTCGAAGAGGCGGGAGAACCGTTCTCGCATCGAGTAGAGCTCGATCCCGAATGCATCGTGTTCGCCTTCCATCCAACCGGTACCGACCCCGAGAGCGAAGCGCCCTCCCGACATCTCATCGATGGTGGCAGCGGTCTTGGCGAGCACGCCGGGATGGCGGAACGTCAGCGGGGATACCAACACAACCAGCTCGATCGTCTCTGTATCGCGAGCCAGGCCGGCGATCGAGGTGAGGGCATCGGTGGCAGGCGCCGACTCGGATCCGTTCAGGTAGTGATCGGAACGGGCGAAGGCGTCGAGGCCCTGTTCCTCCGACCAGCGGGCGAGGTCGAGGAGATTCTGATAGGTGCCCCCGAACTGGGGTTCGGTGAAGAGTGCGAGTTCCATCGGCGGTGAGCTTAACGATGAGCGGAGATCCAGGTTCATCTGGTCGGCTGCAGCGTCGCCGACCTCGCGTTGTCAACCGCTGGCGGTAGCCGAGACGGTGAGGACTCCGCCGGCAACGGTTCCCAGGACCTGCACCGTTTGATCGGACCAGGTGATGCCCTGGGCCGAAGTGAGCCCGGCATACCCGTCGAGGTCGAGTTCCTCGACGATGAGGAGGGCGCCCCCTGGCTGAGGTGGAAACGACTCGGCCAGGGCTTCGGCCAGGTACACGACGCCGTCGGGGGTGGTGACGATGAAGCCGTTCACCAGCAGCGGCCCGGTGAGCGTGGAATCGAGTGCTTCGGCCACCGAGATGCCCGGCCCAACGGCAGAAACTAGATCTTGTCCGGGCTGCACCGCTTCGGATGTCACCGGGTCGAAGTCGGGCTCAGCGGCGCTGCATGCAGTCGCCACGAGTAGCACTGCTAGTGCCAGCGCGGCGACACTCAGGGGACGTCTCATGGTTCGCAAACTCCTTTCGCTGTTGTTTGACGCCGGGGCCAGGCTGTGGGGTTCCCGGTTCGCAACGTACACGGTCCCCGGTCGCAAGAATCACCATCGATTGCCGGCGGTACGCTCTGTCTGTGGCTCCGATACTGCTCATGCTCACCCTGGTCGTCGTGCTCGCCGTCTTCGGTGTCGGTCTGCTGCTCCAGGAGCGCCGGCCGAACGAGGTGGCCATCGTGTACGGGGTGGAGGAGGCCCTGGACTTCGTCTGGGACGGACTGGGCGGTGCCACCAAGGACACCATCGGGCGCGGAGACGTGCGCCGGATCCTCGAGTGGGAGATGCACTACCTGCAACGCCCGGCTCATCGGGAAGGGGAGGCTGTCGTGGGCGGACTGGATGCCGCGGCCTACGCCCAGGAACAGTCGTATGCCGAGGGATACGCCTACGAACCGGAGGTGATCTTCGCCGTGTTGGATCTCCAGGCCGAGTACCTGGCCGCTCTGGGCGCGGTTGGAGACCCGGTCGACGAGTGAGCCGGTCCGTGCCCGCACTATGGTCGGATCGATGCCACGACTATCCGCCTTTGCCGCGCACCGTTTCATCGGAACCCGCGACGAGATGAGACTGTTCGATTGCGATGACGCCGACGAGTTCGACCGCCTGGAGCAGCGCGTGGCATCCGATGACCTGGTGGCGAGCAAAGGGCTGCAATCGTTCAGCCCGGATATCGTCGCCGAGGCGAGGAACCGGGGGTTCCGCAGGTCTTGAAGCCATTCATCGACTTCCACGTTCATCCGCCGGTAGAGGAATTCATCGATGGGCCGGTGGCGCCCTTCGACGTCGGGCTCGATTTGCTCGGCGTCGATGAGGTGGCCGAGCACTACCGTGAACGCGACGGCCGGGCGGTCATCCTCGGCCTCGACACCGAGTCCACGACTCGCCACCGGCCCTTCTCGAGCGAGGATGTCGCCACCGTCGTTGCCGCCCACCCTGAAGTCTTTGTCGGTTTCGGTTCTGTCGACCCTGCCCGCGGCGCCAAGGCTGTCGCAGGGATCCACGGGGCGGCGCGCCTCGGCCTCGCCGGGCTGGCTTTCGACCCCGTGGTGCAGGCGTTTGATCCCGCCGAGCGCTCGACGCTCACCCTGTGGGCCAACGCATCTGATCATGGGTTGATCGTGCTGTTCCACACCGGAGACACCCGGCTCGGGCGCGGCTTGCCCGGAGGTGGTGGGCTTCGTCTGGCGCATGGTGATCCCCGATGGGTCGATGTTGTCGCCTCGTTGTACCCCGACCTGCGAATCGTGCTGGCGCACAACGGAGCACTGTGGCGTGAAGAGGCTTTGGCGGTTGCCGCCCACAAGCCAAACGTGTGGCTCAGCCTGATCGGAACCTCCGCCGCCGAATACGCCGTGTTGTTCGATGACGCCCTCTCGCCCCTCGACTCGAACCGGTGTCTGTTCGGCAGTGGCTGGGCTCTCGCCGACCTGGACGGACAACTGGCCGGATGGAAGTCGATCGATGAGCACGTTCGGCAACGAGTGCTGCACGACAACGCAGCCGAGCTGTTGGGGCTGTGAGTGCAGTCTCAGATGCCCGAAAACCAGATGGCGGCGGCGGCGAGAATGGCGAGCCCGGTCGCCAGCGCAGCGAGGATCAGGTAGCGGGTCTGCACGGTGACGGCAGCGTAGAACGGGGGAGTCAGCAATTCGCGCTCGGCTATTCTTGCGATGTCGCTTCTTGGAGGTTCGTTGCACGACGTTGTCATCATCGGTGGGGGCCCTGGCGGGTATGCGGCAGCCCTCTATGCGCACAACTTCGGGCTGTCCGTTGCCCTGATCGAAAAGGACACGGTTGGCGGGACCTGCCTGGTGCGCGGCTGCATCCCCGCAAAGACCTGGCTGGAGACCGCGGCGATCTTCCAGACCGTCACCAGGGCGGGAACGTTCGGGGTCGTGGCCGGTGAGCCAAAACTGGATTGGCCGGCGGTCTTGCGAAGGAAGAACGACATCGTGGATCGCCTGGTCAAGGGCCTGACCGGGCTGCTGAAGACCCGCGGAACTGAGATCATCGACGGTTACGGCCGAATCGTCGATGGGCGAGTCGAGGTCACCGGTCCCGATGGCACAACCAGCGCCATTGAGGCGAGGAACATCATCATTGCCACCGGATCGGTGCCCGGCACGATCCCCGGCTACGCCATCGACGGCGAGCGGATCGTCACCAGTGACCATGCCCTGGATTGGGTGGACCAGCCGCGTCGCGTCGCGGTCATCGGCGCCGGGGCCATCGGCGTCGAGTTCGCCTCGTTCCTGGCCGACGTCGGCACCGAGGTTCATCTCTTCGAGATGGAGGACCAGGTGCTGCCGGGTATGGAGCCGGAAGCGGCCAAGGCCTTGACCAGGGCGCTGAAACGCAAGGGAGTGAACATCCACACCGCCACCGCCGTGCAAGCCGCACAGATCTCCGGCTCCACGGTCACCGTGCCGTTCGGCGACGGGGCAGTCGAGGTCGACGTTGTCCTCGTCGCCGTCGGCCGCAGCCCGGTCACATCGGATATCGGCTTGGAGGGCGCCGGCGTCGAGCTCGACGGTGCGTTCGTCTCCGTCGATCGGACCACGATGCAGACCTCGAGCCCCCACATCTACGCCGTGGGCGACATCGTGCTCGACACGCCGCAGCTGGCCCATGTCGGTTTTGCCGAAGGCATCGCCGCCATCACCCATATCGCCACCGGAGCCACCGATGCCATCAACTACCGGGCGATTCCGATGATCGTGTATTC
>BTQG01000067.1:0-12832 GCA_036985755.1 Acidimicrobiia bacterium
GACTTGCGACTTGCGACTTGCGACTCTATCGGCGGGCGCCCCGCGCCATGTCTTGGTAGAGGTCGCGGAACCGGTCGGCGGCGGCCGGCCAGGAGAAGCGGTTGGCGAATCTTGCCGCTCCGCCGGCGAGCTCTGCGCCGAATTCGGGGTGGTCGAGGATGGCGATGATGGCGGCCGCGAACGATTTTGGCTCGTGACCTTCTACCAGGAGCCCGGACTCGGTATCTGCGACAGCGTACGCCAGCCCTCCGACCCGAGCTGCCACCACCGGCAGACCACACGCCTGCGCCTCGACCGCCACCAGGCCGAATGATTCGGAACGCGACGGCATCACCAGCACGTCGGCGGCGCGGTAGAAGTCGGCGAGCTGATCGTGGGGTTGCGGCGGTACGAAATGCACGCGCTCGGAAAGGCCGAGATCGACGGCCAGGTTGTGGAGGTGGTCGACCTCGGCGGCGCCGCCCTCACCGCTGGGACCGCCGACGACGACGAGTTGGGTTTCGCCCTCTCCCGCGGCCACAGTCGATGGGATCTCGGAGAGCGCCCGCACCGCGGTGTCGATGCCCTTGTGCGCCTGGATCCGCCCGACAAACAGGACGGTGGGCTCGCTACCGAGCCCGATGCGGAGTCTGGCACTTCCACGGTCCCCCGGTGTGAATAGTCGATGGTTGACCCCGGGGGGAGAAACGAACAGCCGCTCCGGGCTGGCGCCGTAGTGCTCGAGGAGGTCGGCGAACTCATATGGGGTGGCGGCGACCACACAGTCGGAGAGAGCGATGACCTCGTCCTCGGTGCGCAGTCGCGCCGCGCTCGACTGCGGCTCGTCGGCACCGTGGGCGGCATCCTTGACCCGGCCAAGGGTGTGGAACGAGTTGGCCAGCGGGAGGCCGAGGGCTTGTTTGACCAGCACCCCGGCCCAGCCCGACAGCCAGTAGTGGGAGTGCACCACATCGAACTGTTTCCGATTGCGCTTCGTCCAGTCGACGATGCCTTCCCCGAAGGCGCCGACATGGGAAACGAGGTCCGGGATTGGCAATGGCTGCGGGGGGCCGGCGTCGATATGGACGACGCGATAACCCGGAACCGGCTGTACAACCTCGGTTTGTCGCGGATCGGTGCGACGGGTGAATACGACCGCCTCGATGTGCATCGAGGCCATGGTCGTGGCCAGCTCGTCCACGTAGACGTTCATTCCGCCCGCATTGCCGATGCCCGGCTGGTTGAGCGGCGAGGAGTGCATGGCCAGATAAGCGACTTGCCTGATCATGCGAATGTGCCTTCGATGCGGTAGAGCGGTCGGGCTGCGGCGCCCAGCCGGAACTTGTATGCCTCGTTTCCCTTGAGCAGATCGAGTCGCACCGTCTGTTTTGCGATCAGCATCTCGATGACCGTTGCCAGCAGCACGATGCCGGGAGACGATGCCGCCGCTTCTGGTGTGTAGGCCGAGTTGTACAGGAAGTATCCGTCATTTCGGTCGAAGGCGAAGGCGGCGGCAATCGGGCCTCGCTCGGTGACGAGGACGTCGATGGTGGCTCCGGCGTAACCGATGAGGTCGGAGAAAAAGGCCTCGCGCTCCTGCGACATGAACCCGGCCTTGTTACCAGAGGCGCTGCGGTGCATTTCGGCGAACAGGGTCACGGCTGCCTGGTCGGATCGTCGCTCCAACGAGGCCTCTCCCAGGATCGCCGAGAACCGGCGCCGTTTCCGTCTGATCTCGTGGCGGTCCTTCTTTCGCAAGGCGGCGAGCCATGCCTCAGGATCGTCGGGCAGATCGATCACCGCCGTCATCGACTCTCGTGTGGAGGTGAATTCATGACCTCCTGCCTCCAGGGCGTCGCCCAGGACCGAAGCGGCTTCCTCGGGCAGGCTGTCAAACGAGAACTGGTGTCCACGGAACGTCTCCGAAACCGCCTCGATGGCCACCCGCGGATCGCCTAGAGGGCTGTGGTAGTCGGTCAGGTCGGCGTCGCCGCAGAACATCACCGTGCCCTCGGAAACGCGCAGGGGGAGAGCCCCCGCGTCTGAGGTAACCAGCGCCAGGCGATCGGTACCTCCCTGGTGGCGCCACCATGTCTCCAGGAAGGCACTTTCAGGGAAAGGACCGGTGCCGACTGCGACCGGAGGGTGTGTGAACGGCTCGTCGGTCCACTCGGTGGACAGGGAGGTCATTTGTGGGTGACCGCGCCCACAGCCCGACCCCCCCCGAATACCGTCGGCTCAGCCACCTCGCTCAGCGCCAGGCGCATGGTCTCGGAAACCAGACCCAACTGGTCGGCGCCGGCGATGGCAGCCGCCACTGCAGCAGCGTCGTTTCCGGAGCGCGCTTTGGTGGCAATCCCGATGCCGTGGCGGCCGAGGCCGATCGTCCCTAGGGCGCCGGACTTGACCGGTCCTCCCCACCAGCGGCCGAGCAGGCCGTTGGGGCGCTCGTTGTCTGCTACCAGCGAGGGAAATCTACCGACCGCATCGGCAGCCCCGGCGAACCGGTCATCGACGGTCAGCCTGGCAAACGCCAATGCCAGGCCTTTGACGGTTCCCCTTGCCGCTTGCGCACCGCAGTGGTCGACTCCCGCCGGAGCTGCGGCGACACCGGTCACCTCGGCGATCAGTTCGATCATCCCGAGTTGGAGGGGATGGTCGGGTTCGAGGTAGGTCTCGGTCGGCCAGCCGGCTGCGACGGAGGCGGCCAGCATCCCTGCGTGTTTGCCGGAGCAGTTGTGAAAGATCGATCGCGGGTGGCGAGCGCCCCGTTGCTGCTGCAGGGCTGTGGCGTCGACGGAATTCGGCCACGCCGGCGGTGTCTGCAGCGCAGACTCGTCGAGCCCTGCTGCCTCCAGGATTGCGCGAACGATGGCGAGATGTACCGGCCAGCCGCTGTGGCTGGCACAGACGAGCGCCAGGTGCTCGGGTGGGATCCGGAGCCCGGCTTCGATGGCCACCGTTGCTTGGAAGGGTTTGACCGCAGATCGGTAGTACATGGGGCGATCGGGGTCGCCAGAGCTCAGCAGCTCGTTGCCGGCGGCATCCACTGCGTACGCGTCGACGTCATGGATCGCTTCGGCCAACCCGGATCGGACGCTGACGAAGCGCACCGCGGCTACCGCTCCTCGAGGACGTCCCCGGCGTCGACAAGGCCTTCCTTGTAGCGCCGCGTCACCTCGGCGCTGATCACGTCGTGGACGTCGTACACGCTGCGTCGCTCTCGAGACACCATACGCTCGGCATCGGTCAGGGTGGCCTGGATCGCAATCAGCTCGTCATCGTCGAGCGAGGGCAGGTGGGCGAGGAAGTCATCTTGCAGGATACGGTCGACCGGATGCCGCTCGTCTCCACCCGACTCGGGAGGCTCCAGCGGTAGCTGCCTCGGGATCGGGCTGCGGTGGGTGCCGCCCAAGCCGCCGGCGAGGATCTGGGGCAGCGCTTCGATCAGCGACCTGGTCTCTTCGCCGGAGCGACGTCGTAGCTCGAACGAGAGCAGATCCATCCTGCCGTGAAGCATCCTGCGGTAGTAGGAGAGCTCGGTGTCGAGCTCGTCGAGCACAGCGCGGCGTTCCCGAAGCTGGTCGATCGAGAGCGATTCGATGTCTGCGATGTAGGCCGGATCGATGACTTCGTCGATACGGCGTCGGCGCGGTTGCACTGCTCGACTCCCCGGTAGGTGCGTCAACAGTAGTGGCGGACCGTCGGGTAGGGGTTCACAGCCACCCCGTTCGGTCGGATCTCGAAGTGGACGTGTGGTGATGTGTAGCGGGCGTTGCCGCTGTTACCGACGTAACCCACGACCGTTCCTGCGCTGACTCGTTGTCCGGATGAGATGCCGGTGGGGTGGCTCTCCAGATGGGCGTAGTAGTAGGTGGTTCCGTCGTCGCCGTACAAGTGGGTCACCACACCGCCGAGGCCGTTGGACGAGAAGCGCACTCTGCCGTCGACTACGGCGACGAGGGGCGTGTTGCGGGTATTGAACATGTCAACGCCCTTGTGGCGTCGACCCCCGGAACGCGGCGCCCCCCAGGTATTGACGAACGAAGCGCCGCCCTGCACCGGGCAGCGGAAGCCGGGTGTTGCTTCGGGCGGGAGACCACCGGCTTTTCCGCTCTGGCCGGCCACGCGTGCTGCGTCTGCGGCCTTGCGGCGAGCTTCAGCCGCCTGGAGCTCTCTGCGTTCCTTGGCAAGGCTATCGATGGCCGCCCTTTCGGCGGCGGTGGCGCTTGCGTACACGGCACGGGTCTGTTCTGCCAGCTCGCCGGTGCGTTGTACGAGCGCGGCCGTCTCGGCCTCGAGGGCTTCGACCTCGACGCGCTGCCCGTCGAGGTCGAGGGTGAGCCGGTCCATCTCTCGAGACACCGACTGGAGTCGGTTGAGGTCGGCGAGGTCGCGGTCGGCGGCGTTGTCGATGAGGACCTGCGAGGTGAGCAGATCCTGGATGGAACCGACCTCGAAGGCGGTGGCCACGATGCTGCGACCTCCTGAGATGTAGGCCTCCACGACGAGGTTTCGGGCGATGAGCTCGAGATCGGTGACCTCGCTCTGATAGGCCTCGATCTTGTGGTCGAGCAGGCCGATCGTGTACACGAGGCGCTCTTTCTGAGTCGTGACCTCCTCGAGAGCGAGCAGCGCTGTCTCCAACTCTGCCTGTGACTCTCGCCAGCGGTCGAGGGCGTGCTTTGTTTCGTCTCGCGCCGTATCCAGCCGGTCCTCGGCTTGGTCCACGTCGTCCTTGGTTTGCGCAGACGCGCCGGCCGGGACCGCCGCCACCAGGGCGAGCATCACGACGAGAACGGTGGCGCGCCAAGAGCGCGAAATCAGCATGCGAACCTCCAGGCTACCGCTCGGTTCGAGAAATACGGCATGTCAACGGTCGTAGAGCAGCGTGCTGAATCATCGGAGTGGCCGACCGCAGCACCCGCCTAGGACAACAGGAGCACGCTCATCCAGAAGAGCGGCGCGGACAGGAAGACGCCGTCGATCGGGCTGAGAAGTCCGGGGGCGCGTTCTGTGTGGACGACGGTGCCGGTGCGGATCAAGGATGCGAATGCGCGCCCGGCAATGAGGCCGACCGCTGCAGCAACAGAGGAGAAGAGGCCGGTGGCGAGGTCGATCTCCGGTGCGAGCAGCCCGATCAGCACTCCTCCGACGATCGATCCGACGAGGGTACCGACGTTTGGATCGATCGTCTGGCCACCGTAGAGGCCGGTGGCGAGCGCAGCGAGGATGCCTGCGGCGACCACGAAAGTGAAGGCCAGCACGGTCATCGTCGAGATCATGCGCAGGAGCACGAGAGCGCCGGTGCCGGTGGCGGCGATGACGGCGACGGTGGCTGTTGCGCCGATGGCGGTGACACCGCGTTTGCTCTGGTCGAATATGGGCCAGGCGATGCTGACGAGCACGGCAACGCCCACGGCGCCGGCCCAACCGTTGAGGCCCCATGCGTAGGTTGCAACACCGGCGGCCGGCGGCGCCATGATCAGCGCGTAGACGTTCAGCCGGGCCTGGTTGGCTTCGTCTATCTCCGTGAGATCCCAAATCCAGGCAAGTGCGGCGCCGACGGCGACGACGACGAACCATTCGACCGGGATCCAGGAGGCGATGAAGAGAGCGAGCAGGAGCATGAACGAGAGCACGTTCTCTGCGGGATCGGCGGCAACCCTCGCTGCTACGTGCTCTCCACCAGACACCGGGGGGATGATGGCGACCTCGTCGCCGGCGTTGACCTTGGTGGCCTTGTCTGCTGGTTCGCCGTTGACCCAGACCCGCGCTGAGGCCAGCCCTTGGGCGAAATCCGTTCCGAAGTCGGCGACGGCACGGTCGAGGACTTCGCCAACGGTCGTAGCGTCAATGGTGACCTCGGAGGTCCCTGCCGTTTCCCGCAGGCCGGCGAAGAGGCGAAGTGTTGCCATGGCCGTTGAGGGTAGTGAGTCGCAGGTCGCAGGTCGCAGGTCGCAGGTCGCAGGTCGCAGGTCGCAAGTCGCAAGTCGCAAGTCGCAAGTCGCAAGTCGCAAGTCGCAAGTCGCAAGTCGCAAGTCGCAAGTCGCTTCGCCTCTCCCATGCGGAGGCGGAAGAGTCTCTGGGAGCGGCGAGGCCACCTGCGCTCGCAGGGGAACCTACACCACTCTTCCGGTGCACTCGCCGAAACCGATGATCGGGGCGCCCTCCGACTCGCACCAACCACGAATCACCACGGTGTCGCCGTCGCCGAGGTAGGTGAGCTCGGAGCCGTCGTCGAGTGTGATCGGCTGCTTCCCGTTCTTGGTGATCTCCAGCAGGCTGCCACGCGACCCCATCCCGGGCCCAGAGACCGTCCCGGAAGCGAACAGGTCCCCGGCTCGGGCGGTGGCGCCGGTCACCGTGGCGTGGGCGAGTTGCTGGGCCATGGACCAATACATCTCGGCGAAGCCGGTGCGGCTGACCACCGTCCCCTGATCCGCTCCATCGGGAATGATCTCCACCTCGAGCCGCAGGTCGACCCCGGTTGTCCCATTGGTACGCAGATAGGGAAGCACGGCCGGTTCCTGGTGCGGGGGGTCCACCCGGTACGGGGCCACCGCGTCCAGCGGGACGATCCACGGCGATATCGACGTGGCAAAGGACTTTCCGAGGAACGGTCCCAGCGGCTGGTACTCCCATGCCTGGATGTCACGGGCCGACCAGTCATCGACCAGGCACAGCCCGAAGATGTGCTGCTCGGCGTCGTCGACGGGGACTGGTTCGCCCAGGGCATTGGCGTTGCCGGTGACGAACCCCACCTCGAGCTCGAAGTCGAGTGCATTCGAGGGACCAAAGGCCGGAGGTCCACCGTCCGGACCACGACGTTGTCCTGCGGGTCGTCGGATCGGGGTGCCGGAGATGACCACGGTGCTTGCCCGACCGTGGTAGCCGACGGGGAGGTGACGCCAATTGGGCAGCAGCGGCTCCGCATCCGGTCGAAACAGCCGGCCGACGTTGGTGGCGTGGTGAATCGACGAATAGAAATCGACGAAGTCACCGACCTCGATGGGAAGGTGCATGGTGGCGCCGCGTTGGGCGACGATGGCCGTGGTGGTGAGGCCGGCCCCAGCGACCTCGTCGTTTCCTTCGTCGAGCAGCTCCGCAACCCGGGCGCGAACTGCGGTCCACGCCGGCCGACCCAGGGCGAGCAAGGGGTTGAGGGATGGGGCCGAGAACACTCCAGCGGGCAGCGCGAGGGTGTCGAACAGGCCGGCTCCGGCCACCGCATCGAGGTCGAGGATCGACTGGCCGATCGCCACCCCGGGTCGAGCTTCGCCGTTTTCGTCGCTGAACACCCCGTAGGGCAGGTTTTGGATCGGGAATCCCGAGCCCTCTGCCACCGGCACCCACGATCGAACGTTCGCCGGTACGACATGGGTCATGGCAGGTAACCGAGCGCGGCCAGGTCCCGCACCGGCTCGTCGAATTCGCAGCTCCCGTAGGCGATCAGACCGTTGCTGCGAGTTTCGCCAATGGCGTTGTGGCCCATCCGCTGCCCTTGCCACACGACTCCGGCGAAACCGAGCTCGAAGGAATCGGGTTCGGTGTCGGCGACGATCGCCTCGATGGTCGCCACATCGGATCCCTCCCTGGCGGCGACCGAGGCGGTCAGCAGGTTGACGAACCCGTGGCGCATCACATCGATGTTCCCGTCGTAGTGCCGGATGGGGTGATGGAGCCCGGCCGTCGTCTTGAACGGCAGATCGTGTTCGGTGCAGGCGACGATGAACCCTGCGACCTCCTCGGTAGATGGGAAGTCGTCGGGGGACGGCCCGCCACAGCGCAGCTTGGCCCCACCCCGGCGGAGCGTTTCGCTCACGGCCGTGGCGATGGCGCCCACCGTCGCCGGTATGGAGTCGTCGCCGGGGACCTCGAGGAACGGTACGACGGTTTCCGTCACCGAGGCTGCCGTGGTGAACAGCCGGAAGATCTCGTCGGGGCCGAAGCCCGGCGGGACTCGAACTTCGGCGAGGTCGACGGTGGCGGCCGGCGCCATCTCTGAGTGGAACGCCGTCGCCGCCGCAGCCGACGCGACCGGATCGGTGTCGAACACCACCCCGATCGGCCACGGTCCCTCGCCGCGGCCCATGGTCGCAACCAGGACCTCGGCGAGCTCTTCGAGTCGGATGGCAGGGCATAGGAAGCGCCCGGCGATCCATCCCTCCGCAGAGCCACGTGCTTCCCGATAGCCGGCTACGGCACCGGCGATGTCGCGCGAAGCCGGAGGGAACAGCCCGGCATAGTCGATCAGGCCACGGAACATTTCTTGGCGGGCGTCGGGGATCAGAACCGTCACCGCTGCCACCCGTACCGCCTGACCATGGATCGGACGGGCACGGTCACCGGCCGCCGAGCCAGGTCCAGGCGTAGTCGTCCTCCTCGGCGTCCCGCCCACCAGGGCCGAGATCGAGGGGCCGGAAGGTGTCGATCATGACCGCCAGCTCCTCAGTGGCCTCGGCTCCGAGGCTGGCTTCGACACTTCCGGGTTGCGGGCCATGGGTGTGGCCGGCGGGGTGCAGCGAGATCGAACCGGCCTCGATCCCGGCTCCCTTGCGCGACATGAAGTTGCCGTCCACGTAGAAGATGACTTCGTCACTGTCCACGTTGGCGTGGTTGTACGGCGCCGGGATTGCCTTTGGGTGATAGTCGAACAGACGGGGCACGAACGAGCACACCACCACATTCGGCGCCTCGAACGTTTGATGCACCGGAGGGGGCTGGTGAACCCGTCCCGTGATCGGCTCGAAGTCGTGGATGGAAAACGTGTACGGGTACAGGCATCCGTCCCAGCCGACCACATCGAATGGGTGGTTCTTGTACACGAACCGGGTGGTGCCCGTCCTGGTCTTGACCAGTACGTCAATGTCCTCGCCCTCGACCTCGAGTGGCTCGTTGGGTCCGCGCTGGTCTCGCTCGCAGTACGGAGAGTGCTCCAGGAACTGGCCGTTGCGCGACAGGTAGCGACGTGGGGGTCCGATATGTCCCGTCGACTCCATGATGAGCGCCCGCATCGGCTCTTCCGCATCATCGATGACCCAGCGGTGGATCGTGGACGCAGGAATGATCACATAGTCGCCGGAGGTGAACGGCACCACCCCGAAGGCACTCTCCAGTGTTCCGGAGCCCGTTTCGACATACACCATCTCGTCACCCACGGCGTTCTTGACCAGAGGGCTGTCCTCGCTACCGGCGAAGTAGGAGATACGGACGTCGCTATTTGCCATCACGGTGTGACGAGCGGTCACAGGGTCGCCGCCCGCCTTGAGCTGATGGGTGCGGAAATGGCGTGGTTTGAGCGGGTGATTGGGGGTGAGCTCCTGGTCTTCGATGTCGACCGGTTCGATCGCCTGCAGCGCCGTCGGCAGATACCTGTGATACAGCAGCGATGAGTCGAAGCTGAACCCCTCTTCTCCCATCAACTCCTCGGCAAAGAGGCCACCGTCGGGGTTGTCGAACCGGGTGTGTCGCTTGGGTGGGATCTCGCCGACACTGCGGTAGTAGGGCACCGTGATTCTCCTGTGGCGCTCCCCACGCCGGGGAGGGCGGCTGTTCTGCGGCGCCATGGTACGCAGCCGGCGCCGGGCAGGGACCCTGTGGCGCGGGGGGTGGCATAATCGAGGAGAACTCTCGTGGAGGACGATATGGACGCCGATGTCAAGGCCAG
The DNA here is from genome assembly GCA_036985755.1 of Acidimicrobiia bacterium. Classification (GTDB taxonomy): domain Bacteria; phylum Actinomycetota; class Acidimicrobiia; order Spongiisociales; family UBA5794; genus JACZST01. The sequence goes on from BTQG01000067.1 coordinate 9,650, forward strand.
AGCCAAGGAGTTCGCCGCCAGGGACGCGTTTCCTCTGCAGGGTTTTTCGCATCTGGAGTGGTGGGTAGGCAACGCCTACCAGACGGCGATGTTCCTCAGGAACCTGCTCGGCTTCTCCATCGTCGGCTACCGCGGACCCGAAACCGGGGTCGCAGAGACCAGCTCGTACCTGGTCGAGTCCGGTGGCATTCGTTTCATCGTCACCGGCGCCCAGGTTCCAGAGCACCCGGTCGCCGATCACGTCCTTGTTCACGGGCCGGGGGTCAAGGACGTGGCCTTCCTGGTACCCGATGCCGAGGAGGCGTTCGAGCTTGCTCTGGATCGCGGCGCCGACGTCGCCTATGAACCGGTTGTCACCGAAAGCGATCATGGCAGGGAGGTTTCCTGCGGCATCAGGGCCTACGGCGAGACCATCCATTCGCTCGTCGAGCGCGACGGCTCCTTTCCGGACTTCGAGCCGCGCCACGACTCCATCGCGGTTACGGCGGGGCTGCACTCCATCGACCACGTAGTGGCCAACGTCGAGGACATGAACAAGTGGGTCGACTGGTACGAGCAGATCTTCGGCTTCACCATGCTCAAACACTTCGATGACGGGGCGATCTCCACCGAGTACACCGCCCTCATGTCCAAGGTGATGTGGGATGGGGAAGGGATCATCAAGCTCCCCATCAACGAGCCGGCACAGGGCAAGAAACGATCCCAGATCGAGGAATACCTGATGTTCTACCGCTCTGCCGGGGTGCAGCACATCGCAATGGCGACCGACGACCTGCAGACGACCATGGAGGATGTTCACGGCCGCGGGTTGGAGACCATCCACGTACCGGATGAGTATTACGAGGAAGCCAAAGTTCGAGTCCCCGACCTCGATGCCGACTGGGATCGGATCATGGACAATCGCATCCTCATCGACTCGGACGAGGGAGGGCACCTGCTCCAGATGTTCACCAAGATGCTCCAGGACCGGCCCACGGTGTTCTTCGAGCTCATCGAGCGCCGTGGTGCCACCGGATTCGGCCTGGGCAACTTCAAGGCGCTGTTCGAGGCGATCGAACGAGAACAGGCAAAGCGGGGAAATCTGTGAGTCGCAAGTCGCAAGTCTTGAGAGACAACGTCCAGATCGTCGAGGTCGGGCCTCGCGATGGGCTGCAGAACGAGGAAACAATCCTCGACGCCCCCACCAAGGTCGAATTGATCCGCCGTTTGCTAGCCGCCGGCACTTCGCGGATCGAGGTGGCCTCATTTGTGCATCCCGACCGGGTGCCACAGATGGCCGATGCCGAGCAGGTGCTGACCGGCCTCGGTCCCAGCGGTGACGGTGTGTCCTATATCGGCCTGGTGCTCAACCGCCGCGGCCTCGACCGTGCCCTCGCCACCACCGTCGACGAGGTCAACTTCGTGGTCGGGGCGTCGCAAGGGTTCAACGCCGCCAACGTGGGCGTGTCCCCGGAGGAGACGATGCGGGACATCGAAGCAATGCTCCCCGATGCCGGCGACGCCGGGAGGACGACGAGCGTGACCATCTCGGTTGCGTTCGGTTGTCCCTACGACGGCGAGGTATCGGTCGACACCGTCGTGGAGTTGGCCCGTCGTGCTGTTGCGGCGGGGGCGATCGAGGTCGCCCTCGGCGACACCATCGGCGTGGCAGTTCCTGCGCAAGTGACTGCCACCATCGAAGCCGTCGGAGCCGCGTGCAGCGATGCGGTTCTGCGCTGTCACTTCCATGACACCCGCAACACCGCCGCCGCCAACGCGGTGGCCGCGTACCAGGCGGGCGTCTCCACGCTCGACGCATCGGTCGGTGGCACCGGTGGCTGTCCGTTTGCCCCCAATGCGACAGGAAACGTGGCAACGGAAGACCTGCTGTACCTGTTCGAGCGGATGGGAATTCACACCGGCATCGACCATGAGGCGACGATCGCCACCGGCCGCTGGCTCGGCGAGCAGCTTGGCAAGGAGCTGCCGGCGGCGGTGGCAAGGGCAGGCTGGTGGCCGGAGTGAGTCGCCCGCTTCCTCCCCTCTTGGGCGATACAGCAGTGGCGTGCTGCTGGAGGGATCTGCGCGTATCCTGGTTTCATGGCTATTCGGATCGTGCTGGCCGAGGACAACTACCTCATGCGGGAGGGCATCAGCTCGCTCATCGAAGTCGAGGACTCTCTCGAGCTCGTTGCTTCCTGTGAGAACTATGACGAGCTGATCGAGGCGGTTGACGTCCATCGGCCAGACGTCGTCATCACCGACATCCGCATGCCGCCAACACAAACCAACGAGGGCATCCGGGCCGCCAATCTGATCCGGGAGCGGTACCCGGAGATCGGCGTCGTGGTGCTCAGCCAATACGCCGAGCCCGACTACGCGGTCTCCCTGTTCGAGCACGGCTCCGCCGGTCGTGCCTATCTGCTCAAAGAGAAGGTTGCCGACCTCGAACAGCTGAAGGCGGCGACCGAGGCCGTCTCACACGGTGGCTCGGTGGTTGATCCCGACGTCGTGGATGTGCTCGTTGCCTCCCAGAAAGAGACGATGCTCGACCGGTTGACCGATCGAGAGACAGAAGTCCTTGCCGAGATCGCCAAGGGCCGCAATAACGCCGGGGTCGCCGAAGCGCTCTTCGTATCGGAACGGGCCGTAGAGAAACACATCAATTCGATCTTCACCAAACTCGACCTTTCCCACGAAGAGCAGACCAACCGGCGGGTGCGGGCCGTGCTCCAGTACCTGGCGGATCAGGGCTGATGTCGTGCTAGCTCTACCCGAGAGTTGTGGCCTGCACGCTGGTCGCGGCCCCATCCATCGCGGACGATGAGGGCATCGTGAACAACGTTCGAGTATTGATCGTCGACGACCAGGAACCGTTTCGCTCGGCGGCTCGCATGGTGGTCGAGATGGCCGATGGCTTCGAGGTCGTCGGGGAGGCCGAGTCGGGAGAGGAGGGCGTCGATCTCGCCGCCGAGCTCGGGCCCGATCTGGTGTTGATGGACGTATACCTGCCCGGCATCGACGGGCTGGAGGCCACCCGGCAGATCACCGGCGCAGTCAACTCTCCGCGGGTCCTGGTGATGTCGACCCACGAGTCGGAGGAGTTCGCCGAGGCCGCCCTGGCCGCCGGTGCAATCGCCTTCGTCCCGAAGTCCCAGTTCGGGATGGATGAGCTGGAGGCGGCTTGGGGCCAGGCGCCCTAAG
>BTQG01000068.1:0-12758 GCA_036985755.1 Acidimicrobiia bacterium
CGGGTCGCCGTTACCCAGGGCTCGCCGCCGAGACGATCGATGGCGCCGGCTCCTCCACCGTCGAGTGCCACCGCGTAGGCGGCAGATGAGCCACCGAGAAACCGCCTCATCGGCCCCTGGTCGACGATCTCGCCGTGGTCGAGCACGACGACGTGGTCGGCAATACGCTCCACGTCGTCGAGGATGTGGCTCGAGTAGAAGATCGTCATCCGCTCCCTGAGGTCGTCGAGCAGATCCAGCACCTGGCGCCGGCCTTCGGGGTCGAGACCGACCGAAGGCTCGTCGAGAATGAGCAGATCGGGGCCTCCGATCACCGCCTGCCCGATGCCGAGACGCCGGCGCTCGCCACCGGACAGGGCCTTCACCCTCCGTTCCTCCCGGTCCTCGAGGCCGACGAGGTGCAGGGTCTCGTCGACCCTGGCCTCGATTGCCGATCTGGATCCGTTGACATAGCGGCGGATGACGAACCGCAACACGTCCCGCACCGTGGCCCTGGGGAAGAACGAGGGATCCTGGGGCAGATAGCCGATACGGGACCGGGTGCCGAGGCCGTTGCCGTCGAGGTCGTTGCCCAGGATCGAGACCCATCCTTCGGTGGGCCGGATGAGGCCCATGAGGATCTTCATCGTCGTTGTCTTGCCCGCCCCGTTGGGCCCGAGGAAACCACAGATCGACCCCTCAGGCACCTCCAGGTCGACACCGGCCAACGCCTCTACCTTGCGATAACGTTTGCGCAGTCCCCGGGTCTCGATGACGGCGGTCACGCGCACACCCCCAGTTCGGGCATCTCGACGATGGTGGCGCCGTCGACCTCGACCGTCACGAAGGCGCAGCGAATGGCACCATCGTCTTCATCCTGAGCGTCTTCGTTATTGCACATCTCCTGGAGGCGCAGGTCGTAGCTGCCCGCCGCTAAGGCGACCGGATCGGGGAATCGGGCGTCCCACGACTCGCCGTCGCGGATGTCCGCGTTGATCATGGCCCCACCCTGGCCGGATGCCACCATCGCCAGGACGGGAACCAGACCCGGCGAGCGGGCCAGTCGCTGCGCGGCTTCACCCTCGACAAAACGAGGGACTAGTGGACGGAGATTGAACATGCCCGACGGCCAGGTGTCGCCGCGCCCGATGTCGTTGAGCGTCGTGCCCCCCGGCAGCAAGACCGCGTTCAGGCTGCAGAAGTCGAAACCCTCAGGTTGGAGGGCGCTGTCGAACTCCACTCGCAGCGTCCCGCCGGATTCCACGGGCGGCGCGGCCCTCCTGGCGATCTCTTCGGGACTGCCGAGCGGCTCCAGTGTGCACGGCTCCAGTTCGGGGAGGTCGACGACGGTGTCCCCATTGATCGTCACCGGGAACTGGAGGCAGTGCTCCGGGGCGGCGAAGTAGAAGTCGTAGCTGCCGGGTTCTCCGCGGTAGGCGCCGACGAACAGCTCATAGGCCCCGCCGGGAACCAGGGCTGCTTCTGCCTCGTATTCACTGGGTATGGCCGAGCAGATGTTCGGCTGGGAGCGCTGCTCGGCATCGATGGGGATGAGGGGATGGGAGAACTCCCCGTCCCTAAACTGGGTCAATACGAGCTCCTCCGGATCCATGCCGAGCTCCGCGGCCTGCGGGGCCAACTCCCTCAGCCACGATTCCCAGTCTTCCGGCAACTGCTCGACCTGGGTGCAACTCGCCGCCACAATGGGGGCGAGACTGCGCACCGCGGCGAAGTCGGTTCCGGGAGGCAACAGCGCCATGAGCAACCTCTGCTCGGTGAGGTGCTCTTGGGGCATGATCCGGACGGTGAGCGAGCCAGGGCCGCCGGAGGTCCCTGCGGTGACCGCGGCCGCGTCGCAGTTGGCTTCGCTCCACTCGTCGATAGCGGCGGCGGCGGCTTCGGTGTCGGCGACTGCGGCCTCCGGCCCGGCGTCGCCGAATGCCATCTTCAGGTGCACCGCGCGGATTGCATCCTCGTTCTCGTTGTACCCGGTGATGAAGAGGAGGTCGCTGACTCGCTGGTACGTTTCGTACGCCCGGTCCCATTCGCTCCGTATCTCGGCCGGCACCGTCGAATCGACATCGGCGAGGAACCGGTCGGTGGGCGCAACGTCGGTCTCGTAGCGGATCGACGTCTCGCCGCTCACGGTTCCGAGCAGCTTGTCGCCGGCGGCGGGCCAGGCCCGGCAGAAGAGGGCGACGTTGCCTAGGGACCCTGAATCGGCACGTTCGTCACGACCGGCGCTGCCGACATCGGTGCACGCGGACACAACGACGGCCGCGACGGTGATGGCGACAGACCACCGCATCGCGGTACCAGCCTCCCCTCTCGCCGGGACCCTACGGGCCTCGCGCCGCCGCGGTAGGGCCGAAAGACCCTAATTGTCCTTGACACTCTTACGACGTACGAGTATGTTCCCTCCTTACGCCGTACGACGATCTTACGTCGTACGGCGTCAACCTATTGATCTCGACTCCCCCCCTGGAGGAAATTCACATGTATGTCCGCCTTGCTCGCTGGTCCTTCCGTCATCCATGGCGGGTGCTCGGCGCCTGGATTGCCGGATTGGTCGCCGTATTCGCCGTGGTGGGCGCGCTCGGCGCCGCCTACGACAGCGGTTTCGAGTTTCCCGACTCCGAGTCGTCGGCGGGTTTCGACGTGATCGACGAGTATTTCGGCGGTGTGGGCGGCGGTTTCTCAGGCTCGGTGGTTTTCGAGGCCGAACAGGGTGTCACCGACCCGCAGGTCGTCTCGGCGCTCACCGGGTACTTCGAAACGATCAGGTCCGAATCGGGCCCGGATGGTGATTTTGCCGGAGTGGTGATCGTGTCGCCCTACGAGCCAGGCGGCGAGGCTCAGATCGCTTTCCAGGGCCGGCGAGCCGGCGAGATCGCATACGCAACGGTCCTGCTGCCCAGTGATGCCGATTTTGACGAAGCGACCGCGGTCGGCGCCGCGCTGCTCGACCTCATCGAGCGGCAAGGCCTCGACGAGATCGACGGTCTCCAAGTCGAGATCGGTGGCGGGGCGCTCGCCGAGTTCAAGCCACCGGAGTCCGAGCTGCTCGGCGTGGCCTTCGCCATCATCGTGCTCATCGTTGCGATGGGATCGGTCGTGGCGATGGGAACGACGCTCGGTGTGGCGGTCCTTGGAGTTGGTATCGGCGTGGCGCTCATCACGCTGCTGTCGCACGTCGCCACGGTGCCCGAATTCGCCACGACGATCGGATTGATGATCGGTCTCGGTGTCGGCATCGACTACGCCCTGCTCATCGTCACCCGTTATCGAGAAGCGTTGGCTGCGGGCTTCACCGCCGAGGGCGCCACTGCGGTAGCGTTGGACACGGCGGGCAGGTCGGTGATCTTCGCCGGCGCCACCGTCGTCGTCTCGCTGCTCGGCCTGCTGCTCATCGGTCTCGACTTCATTGCCGGGCTTGGCATTTCAGCTGCCACCGTGGTGGCGGTGGTGATGGCGGCATCGGTCACCCTGCTGCCTGCCGCACTCGGCATCGTCGGCGACAGAATGTCGGTCACGCGGTGGCGCGGCATCATTGCAGCCGGCCTCATCTCGGTGGCTCTGCTCGGGCTCGGCCTGAGCATCTCGCCGTTCCTCGTCGGCCTGCCGCTGGCGTTGATCGTCCTGGTCATCGGCTATCTCCCCTTCGCCGGCCCGCTCAAGAAGAAACTGCCCGACCGTCGGGTGAAGTCGCACCGCGATACCGTCTGGTACCGCTGGAGCCGCGCCATCCAGGCCAGGCCGTGGGCGTTCGCCATTGGTGGGACGCTGTTCCTGTTGTTGCTGGCGATGCCGCTGCTCGGCATGCGGCTCGGTTTTTCCGACGAGGGAAACTACGGCGAGGAGACGACGACCCGCCAGGCGTACGACCTGCTCGCCGAAGGTTTCGGCCCCGGCTCGAATGGTCCGCTGATCGTCGCCACCGAGCTGTCGGTCCCCGCCGATATTGCCGTATTGCAGGGACTGTCGGAGCAGCTCAACGGCGTGGACGGTGTTGCTTTCGCCTCGCCGCCGATCCCGAACGATCCTGCTGATCCGCGGGCTGTGCTGATCCAGATCCAACCGACTACTGCGCCACAGGACGAGGCAACCGACCAGCTGGTGCGGGATCTTCGTGACGACGTCATCCCATCGGCCGTTGCCGGGACAACACTCGAGCCGAAACTGACCGGTGCTACCGCGGCCAACATCGACGTCACCGGCTTCCTCGCCGGGCGCATCGTGGTGTTCTTTGGCGTGGTGCTGTTGTTGTCGTTCCTGCTGCTCATGGTCGTATTCCGCTCGCTGATGGTGCCGCTCAAGGCGGTGATCATGAACATGCTCTCGATCGCGGCCGCATACGGCCTGGTCGTCGCCGTCTTCCAGTGGGGTTGGTTCGGCAGTCTGTTTGGAATCACCGGGGCGCCGATCGAGCCGTTCATCCCGATGATGATGTTCGCCGTCGTGTTCGGTCTGTCGATGGATTACGAGGTGTTCCTGCTTTCCCGGGTGAAAGAGGAGTACGAAATGACTGGTGACCCGGTCAACTCGGTGGCCGACGGTCTCGCCAAGACCGCCAGGGTTATCACCGCGGCGGCCGCGATCATGGTGGTGGTGTTCGGGAGCTTCGTGTTCGAGAGCGATCGGATCATCAAGCTGTTCGGTTTCGGTCTTGCCATGGCCGTGCTCATCGACGCCACGTTGGTGCGCATGTTGTTGGTTCCTTCCACGATGCAGCTGCTCGGGGCTCGGAACTGGTGGCTGCCGAGTTGGCTCGATCGCATCCTGCCGAACCTCAATATCGAAGGCGGTTACCACGAACCGTCGAGCGGCGACGAAGAGCCCGAGGCGGTGCCGGAGCCGAGCCTGGTGTAACCCGGGTCGCGTTCCGCACGTCGTTGGGCTCCGGCGCTTCTCAGCCTCTTCTCATGCCGCGCTCAGGCTGGCGTCATGCTGCTCACCGATACTGACGTGAGCACATTGAGAGGAGTGCACATGAGGAAAACGCTGACCGCCGTGGTCGCAGCCGGCGTACTGGTGGCCGGGGCATTTGTCGCCACGGCCGTTGCCGGCACCCAGGTGTCGGCACAGGAGGCCCCGTCCCAGGACACAGGTGTGGAGCGGCCCGACCGCCCCCGTGGTGGAAAGATTCTCGATGAGGTGCTGTCCGACCTCGTCGCCGACGGGGTCATCGATCAAGGCCAGGCCGACGCGATTGCCGCCGCCCTTCGCGCCAAGGGCGAACAGCTCAGGGAGGAGCGAGAGCAGTGGCGTGAGGAGAATCCGGGACGATTCGAGCGCGGATTCAAGAGCGGGTTCCGTCTGCGTGGCCTGCTCGAGGACGGCGTCATCGACGCCGACGAGATCGCTTCGCTTCCCGACGACCATCCGCTGAAGGATCCGAATGGTCCTGCGGCGAAGTATCTCGATGACGATCAGTTGACCGCCGATGAGCTGCGCCAGCTCCATGAGGAACTGCGCCAGCAGCGGGACGCCGAGAGGGATCAGACGGAGTTGGGTACCGCCGCACCCACGAGTTTCGGCATCTGACAACCGGCCGAAAGACCTATGGATCCTCAGGGTCCCGCGGTGCTTCCCCCCGCGGGGCCCTTCCGCGTCCGAGGTGCTCCTTGAGCCGTTCCCGCTCCACCCAGCGCTTGGCCCACCAGTTGGGGTCGTAGGTGTCATCGAGGTCCGGGATCGGATCTCCAATACCCTCTTGGGGCTCCAGCTCCTTGCGCTCGATCGCCTCTCTGATCAGGCGCTCGATCCATGGCTCCTCCATGACGTCCACGATACGGGCCGCCCATGGCGTGGATGTGAACGTTCCGACAGATCGACCTACCGGGTGTCACGTTTTCCCGAGCGGCAACGGTCTCTATGGGGAGTCCGTGGTGCCGTGGCCGGTTTCGGGAAGGTAGGCACGACAGGCGCGGAGGATCCACCTCGGAACCGTTTCGCCGCGTTCGATCGAGGCCGCGGCCTTGTGGCACAACGGAGGGACCGCAGCCGGGCCTTCTTCGAGGGTTTCGCCGGTTCCTTTTTCTTCGTCCCTATCGCCATCACCGGGGCGTTCGGGCGGCGGAAGCGTGGTGTCGGATGGCCGATCCGTACCTTCCGACTCGGGCGGGTCGTCGCTCGCCGGGTGATCCAGGTGTGGGGTGTCGTCCGTTTCCACGTCCACGATGCGGTCCCTGGCCCGGTCGAGTCGATCAACCAGAACCGCATCGGTATCGGCGACGTCGGCGACCGCATCTTCCGCTCGCTGCAGTTGGTCGGTGATCGCCTCGTGGGTGGCCCGCCGTTCGATGAGGCTCTCCAATTCTTCGATGCGGTGGTCCGCGGGAACCGTGGGGTCGAGCCAGGTCTGCGCCCACTCGGTCACCTGTTTCACCGGGTACAGCGGCTCACCTTGCACCGCGTTCTCCGCGGCGAAGGCTCCAGCCGCGGTGAGCACCACGAGAGCGATGATGGCCAGCATCACCGCCGGCCTGCGCCGTCTGCGCACCCGGCGCACCGGGATCGGGGAAGGAGACTTCAGCTCGGCCTCGATGGCGGCGAGGTGCCTTGTCGCCGTTTCCTGGCCGATCTCTATGTGCAGATCGGCCAGGCGATCTGTGATGTCAACCCTCATCGAGCACCTCGTGTTCTACTGATACCGACGCCGCGACGCGCGGAGATTCGACGCCCTCGAGCAGCTGTCGGAGCCGGCGCTCGGCGCGAGCCGTAGCCGCATACACCGCCGTCCGGTTGCTTCCCATCGCCTTGGCCACCTGCGTTCCTGAGAGACCAACGACGTGGCGAAGGACGAGCAGGCTGCGCTGTCGCTCGGACAGCGCCATCAACGCAGTTTGCAGTGCAGCGTCGGGGAGGTCGAGCTCGTCGCGGTACCCGGCATCCGGTACCTGATCGGTGACGACTTCCGGGCGTCGCTCCCTGCGGCGGATCTCATCGAGACACGAGTAACGAACACTGCGATACAGCCAGGCGCGCAGCGATCGGCCGTCCCCCCGCAGGTTGGGGGCTGCCCTGGCCAGTTCCAGGAAGGCCTGCTGGACCGCGTCCTCCGCCGCCGCGCGGTCTCGCAGCATCCCGTTGGCATAGGAGGCCAGGCTGTTGGCGGTCAGGGCATAGACGGCCGAGAATGCCTCTTCGGAGCGGCTGCGGATACCGTCCACATGCTCGTCCAAGGCATCCGTGGCCCGGGTCACGCAACCGACCTCATCGGCGGTCGGCCGGTTGGCTCACTCCGGATGGTTGTGGTTCCACGCCAGCCGGTGGCAAATGCGCCACCACCCACGCCGGGGGCTGTCGGTCTCGAAACCATCGTGCTCTTCGAGCCAATGCCTGCATCGCTCCCAGAGCGTGCGGTGCTCGTGGTCGTGCGGCCTGCAGTCGGTGGGGCGATCGGTGACCCGATGATCGGTGATCCGCTCACATCGGTGCGGCCTTGGCCGGTCCGTCGGTCGATCGGTGAGACGATCTTTCGGCCGGTCATCTGGTTTGTCCGATGGCCGATCCGAGATGCGGTCTCTTGGGTGATCCGTCGGCCGGTCTGTCTCTGGATGTCTGTCGCGCTGTCCCGGTCGGTCCGAAGGTCGATCTCGGTCGAAATGCTGATCGGAAACCTGGTCATTGATGGTGTCGGCTTGCTCACTGGCCGCCCCCGGTTGGGCAGAGGCAACGGTCGACCCGGCGAGGGCAAACGCCAGGGTCGCCGTCACGAAGATCAGACTTCTGGCTCGGTAGTCTCTCATCGGTACTCCTCCTAAGTGCCTGTAGACGTAGAGACGCCGAACGCGACCCATATTCAACGGTCTCCCATGTCGGGTCGTAATACGTGGTACGTGATACGTAATACGTTCTGCAACAACGGGTTACGGAAGGCGAGCGACTCCGCCCTTCCCCAGATTGATCCAGGTGGTCTTGACGTTCGTGTACTTGTCCAGTGCGTACAACGACTTGTCCTTGCCGCCGAAGCCCGAGCCTTTCACTCCGCCGAACGGTGCGGTGATATCGGATTGGTCGAAGCAGTTGACCCATACCGTGCCGGCGCGGATGGCCCTGGCAAGGCGGTGGGCTCTGGCCAGGTCGGACGTCCAGACCGCTGCCGACAGCCCGTAGGAGGTGTCGTTGGCGATCCGGACCGCGTCCTGCTCGTCGGCGAAGGGGATGATGCTGAGGACCGGGCCAAAGATCTCCTCGCGAGCGATTGTCATGTCGTTGTGGACGTCGGCGAAGACCGTCGGCTCCAGGAAGTAGCCGCCGCTATCGGTGAGTGTCCGCTCGCCGCCGGTGACCAGCCGCGCCCCCTCGGAGGCCCCGAGCTCAATGTAGCGCTGCACCCGTTCCAGCTGGGTGGCGTCGACGATGGGGCCGGCCCTGGTTCCCGGGTCGAGCGGATCCCCCGGCGCCCACGACTCGGCGACGGTGGCGATCTTGTCCACGACCTCGTCGTAGATCGTCTGTTCCACCAGCATCCTCGATCCGGCAATGCATGTCTCGCCGGTGTTCCAGAAGATCGAGATCCCAACCGCATTCATTGCGTAACCGGCGTCGGGAGCGTCGGAGAAGACGAGGTTTGGCGTCTTTCCTCCGGTCTCGGCGGAGACCCGCTTCATGTTCGAATCCGCCGAGTACCGCAGGAAGTGCCTCGCCACCTCGCCGGATCCGGTGAAGGTGATGGCGTCGACGTCTCGGTGCAGGCCGAGCGCCCGACCCGCGGTCTCCCCGTATCCGGGTACGACGTTGAGCACCCCATCGGGAATACCGGCCTCGACGGCCAGCTCGGCGATTCGCAGCGCCGATAGCGGCGACTGCTCCGCGGGTTTCAGCACGACCGAGTTGCCCGCCATCAGGGCAGGGGCGAGCTTCCAGGCGTTGATCATCAATGGGAAGTTCCACGGGGTGACCGCTCCGACGACGCCGACCGGTTCTCGCGTGATCAACCCGAGGGCGTCTTTGCCGGTCGGTGCGATCTCGTCGTACAACTTGTCGGCGGCTTCCCCGTACCAGCGATAGGTCAACTCGGCCTGCCCAACGTCGACGGACTTGCTGTACCGGACGGGCTTGCCGATGTCAAGCGTCTCCAGCAGCTGTAGCTCCTCAGCGTTGGCCTCGATCAGGTCGGCGAGCCCGATCAGCGCCCTGCCTCGCTGCTTTGGGGACAGATCCGCCCACCGCCCGTCGTCGAAGGCGACTCTGGCGGCTTGCACCGCCCTGTCGATGTCTTCGTCGGCACCGGAGGCGACTTCGGCAATGAGCTCGCCTGTTGCCGGGTTGATGTCGGGGTAGGTGGCGGCGGTATCGACCGGCTCCCCGTCGATGAAGGCGCGCACCGGCAGCTCGATTTCTCGTGCTGCGGCATGCCATTCCTCGACGGTCTTCACGTGGTTATTTCGCCGTGCGAAATCCGGGTCCATTGCAGCGATTGCACCGAGACTCTGCCCCCGTCGGTGTCGGTCGGTGGCGTCGTCAGCTCGAGATCGAGGCCGTTGTCGGTTTCGATCCAATCGATGTGCCGCCGCTCGCTGGTGCCGACCCAGTTTGGGAGCAGGCTGATTTCGACATGGTGGATCACATCGCCGCCCTCGGTCGAATACGACCCTGCGTAGATCACGAAGCCGGCTGCAGCGGCCGCCCGCATCGTGGGTGGGGCGGCGCTCAAGGTTCGGGTCGGGACGTCGGGACGGTCGGTTGCCATCAACGCCGCCCACATCCTGCCGTCTCCGGTGTAGGTGAGCAGGCCGGTTGCTTTGCCACCCCACGGCCGGCGGGTCCGGTCACCGACGGTCATCGTCCAGTCGACGAGTCTCCACGAGCCGACCAGATCGGAAGCCGCCGTTTGCCGATCGGTCACGCTTCGTCTTCACGGTCGCGGCGTAGCAGCCGGTTCAGGCTGCGGCGGGTCCGGCCCCGTTCCGCTGCTTTCTGGGCCTCTTTCTCCCGCATGCGTGTCTCGTACTGCTGGGGGCTCTCGAATGTCTCCGACTCGATCAGGTCGTGATGAATCGTATAGGTCTGGCTGAGCGAGGTGACCGTCGCTGCCACCGGCAGCGCGAGCAGCGCACCAAGGCCTCCGAGCAGGCTCGCCCCGACGATGGCGGAACCGAATGCGACCGCGGGGTGCAGCTCCATCGTGTTTGCGGTGACTTTCGGCGAGATCAGATAGTTCTCGACCTGTTGGTACAGCGTGATCGCGATCACCACCCACAACGCATCAAACGGGTCGCCGCTGACGAGCGCGATCACCACGGGTACCACACCTGCGAGGTAGGTGCCCACGGTCGGGATGAACTGTGACACCACACCGACCCACAACGCCAGCGCCAGCGGGTAGGGGAGGCCAATGAGCAGGAACACGACGAAATGAAACGCGGCGGAGAAAGCGGCCAGAACTCCGCGCGAGTACACCCATCCCCCGACCTTGTCGATGGTGACTGAGACGATGGTCTCGGCATGAGCCTGCTGGTCGGGGGGCAACAGCCTCAGCATCGTCGCTCGCAACTTTGGGAAGTCGGCCAGGATGTAGAACAGGAACAGGGCGACGGTGAGCATGCGGAAGACGAAGCCGATGATGGTGGTCGTGAAGCCGAGCGCGCCGCCGATGACGCTGCCACCGATGGAAGCGATTTGCCCTGCGATGTCGGAGGTCTCGAGCCCCAGTTCCTGAAAGTCGAACTCGGCGCCGAAGGTGTCGTTTGCCCACCGGGCCAGGGTCTCCACCATGTCGGGAATTGCCGAGATCAGGTTGACCAGTTGCCCGATGAACACGTTTCCGATGGCAAACACGAAAACACCGAAGATCCCAGCCCCGCCCAGCATGACGATGCCGGTGGCTGCGCCCCGCTTCCAGCCGCGACGCGACAACCAATCGACGGCGGGGAGCATCGCAAAGGCAAGGAAGAAGGCGATGATGAGCGTGATCAGAAAGTCGGAGATGGAGGTGAACACCCAGGAGCCGCCGAAGCCGACGACGAGCACCAGCAACGTTGCCACCGTCAATCGCGGGAGCCAGGTTTCGTACCAGGTCTTCTGCTTGCTCGGTGCGGGCACGGCCATGGGTGTGTTTCCTCCTCTGGGATCGAGTCGGTCACGGCGAGGTCACCGCCGCCTGAGGCTAGCGATCTTCGCCAGCGCGCCTGGTTCCGCCTGTTCGCTTTCCGTTCAACCCTCCACCGGGAATCAGCGACCGGGACTGGAACTCAGCGCGTCAACTACTGTCCCCGTCATGTTTGATCGGGCAGAGCTCGCCGTTCAGGGAGCACTCGACGCCGGCGCCGCCTACGCCGACGCCAGGGTCGTTGTCGGCAAACAGGAGACGATCAACGTCCAGAACCAGGCCGTCGAAGCCATCGACCGCTCTGCGCAAGCCGGGGTGGGGGTGCGGGCGCTGGTCGGCTCGTCCTGGGGGTTCTTCGCCACCGCCGATCTCGACGCGGCGCAATCGGCGGGGCACCGAGCCGCCGAGATCGCCAAGGCGAGCGCGGTGGTGCCCGGCCCACCGGTGGAGTTCGCCGATGTCGCCGTGGTGAGCGACAGCTACGAGACACCGCACCAGGAGGACCCGTTTGCCGTTTCCCAATCGGAGAAGGTCGACATGCTCATCGGCGTCACCAAGACGATGGGCGAAGTGCAGGGCGTGGCCATCGCCACCGGAAACCTGACCTTCTACGACACCGACAAGTGGTTTGTCTCCTCGCAGGGTCACCGCATCCATCAGCACCTCGTCGAGTCCGGCGGCGGGTTCGATGCCACCGCGCTCGATGACACCGAATCCCAGCGCCGCTCCTACCCCCAGTCGTTCGGTCAATACGAGACCGGTGGTTACGAGGTGATCCGCCGCTGGGATTTTCCCAGCAATGCGCAGCGGGTCGGTGAAGAGGCGGTGGCACTGCTCACCGCCGACGAGCTGGAAGACAGCGAGACCGACCTCATCCTCGAAGGGTCGCAGCTGGCGCTCCAGATTCACGAGTCGGTAGGTCACGCCATCGAGCTCGACCGGATTCTCGGCTGGGAGGCTGCGTTCGCCGGTACCTCGCATCTCGATTTGAACAAGCTCGGCTCGTTCCAGTTTGGATCGCCGCTGATGAACATCACCGCCGATGCCACGCTGCCCGGAGCGCTTGGAACCTTCGGCTTCGACGATGAAGGCACCGCGGCCCAGGCGGTCGACGTCGTCAAAGACGGCGTCTGGGTCGGGGTCCTCTCCGGGAGGGACTCGGCGGCTATCGCCGGGCTGCCGCCGGGTGGAATGGTTCGCGCCGATGGTTACAACCGGCTCCCGATGGTGAGGATGACCAACGTTGGGCTGCTTCCGGGTGACTCCTCACTCGACGAGATCATCGCCGATACCGACGACGGGGTGTACATGGCGACGAACCGTTCCTGGTCGATCGACGACCGGCGGTTGAACTTCCAGTTCGGCACCGAGATCGCCTGGGAGGTCAAGAAGGGCAAACTGGGCCGCATGCTGAAGAATCCGACCTACACCGGCATCGGCCCGGTGTTCTGGGGCTCGCTCGACCGCCTTGGCGGTGGTGACGAATGGATCCACTGGGGTACACCGAACTGTGGCAAGGGCCAGCCTATGCAGGTAGCGCATACCGGGCACTCGGCGGCTCCCGCCCGATTCAAGAACGTGCGGGTGGGAGTGAGAGGATGAGCGAGCACCTTGCAGACCGCGTCCTGGGGCTCGTCGGCGACCGCGCCGAAGCCGAGGTGGTGGCTGTATCTGGCATCTCGTCGCTGACACGTTTCGCCAACTCCTTCATCCATCAGAACGT
>BTQG01000069.1:0-12712 GCA_036985755.1 Acidimicrobiia bacterium
CCCAGATCGTTGCCAACGCCCGAGCCCTGGCCGGGGCCATCGCCGCTGAGGGAGCGCGAATCGTGTCGGGAGGGACGGAAAACCACATGTTCCTCGTCGACCTGCGCAGCCTGGACGAAGAGTTGACCGGCAAGGAAGCGGCAACGTTCCTCGACCATCATGGGATCACGCTCAATCGCAACGCCATCCCCTTCGATCCGAGGTCGCCGTTCATCACCTCCGGTGTGCGGATCGGCACCCCCGCGGTGACGACGGCGGGTATGGGTGAAGGGGAGATGGCCATCCTGGGACGGTCGATCGTCCAGCTGTTGTCGGCGCGAGATGACGCCGGCGCGGTGGCGAGCATCCAGAAGGACGTCGACGCCCTCATCGAGGCCTTCCCCGCCTACCCCGAAGGCTTCAAGGGCTACGCCTAGATATCTCGGGGGCTGTTCGGTCCAGCCGCTGGTCGACAGCAGTTCGTAAACAACGACCCTCCGGATACGATGAGAAACGGGGTGCCGCCGGGTACCCCGTTCCTGGTGAACGGGCGGCGGCTTGATTTTGGTATTGCGCTGCTGGTTTCCCGCAACGAACCGGAGGAGGTGGCCACGATCGAGTAGGACGTCGATGGGTTGATCGAGGCCTTCCCCGCCAACCCGGAGGGGTTCGTCCGCTACGCCGAAACACTGGAGCCGACGCCCCATTTTGGCGATGATGTCGGTAGTGCCGATTCTCATCATCGTTCTGATCGGATTGTTCATCAGCGCGGTTCGGCGGGTCCTGGCAACCTATGGCCGCGATCCATCCACGCTGTCGACGTCGCGCGCAGGCGATATCGGCAGCCTGGCGGTGGTCGCCGTGGCCGCGTTGCTCACTGCGGCACTCTGGGCGTCGGTCGTGTACAACGCGGCGATGGTGATGACAGGGAACCGACCACCAGACGACGCGACCTGGACGAGCATGGAGATATCCGATGGTCGATGATCCGACGATTGCGGCGCTGCGCGCCGCGGTGGAGCGAGCGTCCGACGATGCCGAGCTCCGCAAGCTGCTCGGGTGGCAGTTGCTGCTCGCCGGAGAAGCGGATGAGGCGATCGAGCACGCCCAGGCTGCCGTGGACCTCGCCCCGAACGATGAAACGGCCAGAGAGCTCCTGGAAGCGGCAAAAGGGGAGACGCCGACCACGGCGCCCGCCGCCGCGCCGTTGGACGATGTGCCGTTTGAGCACGACCGGCCCGTGATGACCCTGGACGACGTCGCCGGCCTGGAGTCAGTCAAGAGGCGGATCGACACCGAGTTCCTGGCACCATCGCGTGACCCTGAGCTGGCCGAGCGCTACGGCAAACGCGCCAGCGGAGGCCTACTGCTCTACGGGCCGCCCGGCTGCGGCAAGACATACCTCGCTCGTGCCCTCGCCGGCGAGCTTTCGGCCGGCTTCATTCCCATCGATTCGGCCATGGTGGTCTCGGCGCACCCCGGCGAATCGGCACAGAACATCAAGGCGATATTCGACTACGCCAGGCGCAACACTCCAGTCCTCCTCTTCTTCGATGAGGTCGAGGCGATCGCCCACCAACGAGACAGCCTGGGGGCTAACTGGCTCAAGGGGATGGTCAACCAGTTTCTCGCCGAACTGGACGGATTCTCCTCGAACGACGGGATCTACGTGGTAGGCGCCACCAACGCACCGTGGGACGTCGATTCGGCCATGCGAAGGCCGGGCCGTTTCGACCGCGTCGTGGTGGTGCTTCCCCCCGACGAGCCGGCACGGGCGGCAATCCTCGACATACACCTCAGGGATCGCCCGGTCGGCAAAGTGGATATCGCTCGGCTGGCCGGCAGGACGGAAGGGTTCAGCGGCGCCGATCTCGCCTACGTCGTCGAGGAGGCGTCGTCGACCGCCTATGAGCAGGCAATGGAGACCGGCGAGGATGTGCTGATCGATACCGCCATGCTCGAGAGCGCCGCGCGGGGAATCTCGCCCTCGGTCGGTGCGTGGATGGAGCAGGCCAAGAACTACGTCATGTTCTCCAACAAGGACGGCTCCCTCGATGAGCTTGCCGCCTACATGCGGGCGAAGCGACTGTTGTGAACCACGACGAGGCGGTGTCCACCGCAGAAGGCTTGCTCGGCGTCGGCCAACCAGATCGGGCCGAGGAGATGGTCCGCATTGCATTGGCCGGCGCCCCCAAGGACCCCAAGCTGCTCGAGCTGCTCGTCCTGTGCCTCGCCGCGCAGGACCGCGACCGCGAGGCACTGGCTGCTGCCCATGACTTCGCTGCCGCGGCTCCCAACGATTGGTTCGCCCAGGCGCTGGTTGCCGACCGGGAGCGAGTTGTAGCCCCGGGGGACGGGCATCCCGAGATGCACCAGCGAAGGGTCAAGAAGGTCGCACTGCCTGTCGCCCGCCGCGCCGTGGAGCTTGCCCCGAACCAGCCGGTCGCCTATCTGGTCCTGGGCAGGAGCCTGTTGGATGCGGTCAGGCCGCCGACCTTTGTCTCGGTGAGACTCCGGCTGCCGCTGGGTGATCCGGGCGACCGCAAACGCCTGCGCGAGGCCAGCGCCGTCGCCGAACGGTGCTTGGAGCTGGCACCCAATTGGGCGCCGGCACATTTGCTCGCGGCCGACGTGGCGCGACGACGGTTCCGCATCGCCGAGGCCGATGGCCACATGCAGCGAGCGTTGGAGCTCGACCCGACCGGCGAGAATCCGCTTCGCTCGGCCGTCGACGCGGCATCTGGTGTCGATGCCCGACGCTACGCGACCCGGTTGGCGGCGACCCGGCCGTCGTTTGGGGCAACCGAACTGGTTGTGGTCACCCACCGGGCGACACCGCAGGCATTTGTGGTGTTCCCGGGTCTATTCGTCGCCAGCTGGATCCTTTCCGCCGTCGCCGGGACCGACGACCTGATCGGGGAGCCGGCCCTGGCACTGTGGGTAGGTGGACCGGCGATCGCTATCGGGGGTGCAGCCTGGCTGCTGCGTCGGCGCAAGCGGCTCCTCTCGGCGTGGGCAGAGGAGGTCGTTTGGGCGATTCTGGCCGAGGAGGATCGCTGGAAGTGGATACGAAGAGCATCGATCGCGGTGTTGGCGATATTTCCCCTCCTCTGGTTTCCGGCTTCGATCATTGGTGCCCACGCCGGGGCGTGGGCGTCGTCGTGGGTGTTCATCGGCGTGCTCGTCGGCGTCGGCTATCGACCGAGGGCGACGCCGCCTGGAGATTGAGCGATTCGGGGGCCGGGACCGCCTAGCGATTTTCGCTACCCGTCTCCGCGTCGGTATCCTCCCGCCAGGCTGGCGAGGGCCCCTGCGATTCAACCTGAGGCACCGGATGACGACCCCTGACCCTGGGAGATACGACCACATGGAAGGCAGCCGCCTGGTGCCTGCAAAGGACGCGATCACCGGCGGCTTTTCCGGCGGGGCCGATTTCATCTCCTACATCATTTCTGGCCTGCTGATCGGCCTGGTCCTCGACTGGGTGATAGGCACCGCGCCGATCATGACGATCCTGTGGCTGATCGCGGGCTTCGCTGTCGGCTTCTTCCGGATGTGGCAGCGCTCCGAGCACCTCGACGAGGAAGGGAGAGAGCGCAGCCATGGAGCCTGATTCGCTGGATCGATACGCACCGGCACCGGACCTGCGTCCGATCGAAGCGATCATCAGCACCAATATCGCCAAGCGGGCCATCGTCGTTGCCCCCGTGCTCGGCCTTGTTTTCGGCGTTATCGGCGGCTGGGGAGGAGCCGTTGCCGCCCTCATCGGCGTCGCCATCGTGGTGCTGAACTTTCTTCTTGGCGGGTACATTCTCTCCTACGCCGCCCGCATCTCCCTGAGCTTGTATCATGCCGCCGCCTTGTTCGGATTCTTCATCCGTCTCGGCCTCATCACGCTATCGCTGCTGCTCATCGGCGGCGTGACCGAGATCGATCGGATGGCCCTGGGCATATCGGTGGTGGTGAGTTATCTGGTGCTGCTGTCCTGGGAGGCGGTGTCGGTCGTCAACGGAGGGGAAAGGGACCTCGAGTGGAGCAGCTGATCCTGGCCGCCGAGGAGTGCGACCTCGTCGAGAATTCGGTGTGTGCCCCTGCCAACGTCACCGAACTCTTTGAGTTCCGCACCCCGATCTTCGAGATCCTCGGTTTCCCCGTCACCCGTGCCGTGGTGGTCATCTTCATTGTGGCGGCCGTGGTCGTCGCGCTGCTCTTTTTCGGTCTCCGCAAAAAGGCGGTGCAACCCGGCAAGTTCCAGGCGGCGATGGAGGGGCTCATCGGGTTTATCCGAGACGAGGTGGCCGTCGGCATCATCGGCCCCGACGGGATCCGCTATTTCCCCTACCTGCTGTCCCTCTTCCTGTTCATCCTGGTCGCCAACTCCTTCGAGATAATGCCGTTCATCAACTTCCCGATCACGTCACGCATGGCCATTCCCCTGTTCCTTGCTCTGTTGACCTACGTGATCTTCATCGCCGCCGGGCTGAGGCGGCAAGGGTTTCGCTACATCGGCGACATCCTGTGGCCGCCGGGTGTTCCCGTAGGGCTCAAACCGCTGGTCGGGATCATCGAGTTCTTCTCCATCTTCTTCGTCCGCCCCTTTTCGCTGGCAGTGCGGCTCTTCGCCAACCTCGTCGCCGGCCACGTCATGCTGTCGATCCTGCTCGTCACCGGTCTCGTCTCTTTCCTCAGCATCGGTGACATCGGCCTGCTCAAGAGCGCCTTCGGGATCGCCTGGTGGCTGCTCGGCATGGGCATCTACATGTTCGAGGTGATCGTCATCCTGCTCCAGGCGTACATCTTCACCCTGCTCTCCGCGGTTTATATCGAAACGTCGTTGCACCCGCAACACTAAGAAAGGGAAACAATGGAAGCGATCAGCGGATCCCTGGCCCTCATCGGTTACGGTCTTGCCGCCATCGGCCCTGGCATCGGCATCGGCATCATCGCCGGTAACGCCGTCCAGGCCATGGCCCGCCAGCCGGAAGCCGCAGGCATGGTCCGGACGACGATGTTCCTCGGCATCGCGTTCACCGAGGCACTAGCCCTCATCGGGTTCGTGCTCTTCTTTCTCGCGTAGAAGTGACAACCATGTATGTGTTGCTGACCAATGCCTATTTCCTGCTCCAGGAGGTGGAGCCGATCTCGGAGGAGGTAACCGAGGAGTCCGGCGCCGGGCTGTTGCTGCCGGCCACCGAAGAGCTCATTGCCGGCATTATCGCCTTTTCAATCGTCTTCTTCTTCGTGTGGAAGTGGGGGATTCCGGCACTCAACACCGCCCTGGAGGCTCGCCAACAGGCGATCAACACCCAGTTGGAGGCGGCGGAAGCCGCCAAGGTGGAAGCAGAGAGCCTGCTGACGGACTATGAGCGCCAGATTGCCAATGCCAAGGCCGAGGCGGGCCAGATCGTCGAGGATGCCCGCGGCGCCGCCGACGAGGTGAAGACGGGCATCGTCGAACGTGCCGAGGCGGAAGCCGAGCAGATCAAGGAACGCGCCAAGGATGAGCTCTCGGCAGATCGAGAGCGGGTCGCCGGCGAGCTGCGTCGCCAGGTCGCCGACCTCTCCATCGATGTCGCCGAGCGCGTGGTCGGGCTCAGCCTGGATGACGACAGCCAGCGTGAGCTGGTCGACCGTTACATCGAAGAGCTCGGAGGCGTGAGCTAGGCAATGGTCACCACCGCCCATCCCGAGCGTCTCGACGGCTACGCCCTCGCCATCCGAGGGGTCGCCGCTGCTCAGGCGGATTCGGCTGCTTTCACCGATGGCTTCTACGCAGCGACGATGAGCATCTCGGGCAACACGGAGCTGCGGGACACACTCGCCGATCCGCAAATTCCGGTGGAGAGGAGACAAGCAATCGTCGACGACCTGCTCGGCCCTCGCGCCGATGCCGTTGTCGTGGCCACCATCGACTTTCTGATTGCAGCCGGCCAGGCCAAACATCTGGAGGGCATCGCCTCCCGGGTCGCGGCACTGGCAGCCGCAGAGGAGGGCTCGCTGGTCGCTGAGGTGCGCAGCGCAGTACCGCTCGACGACGAGCAGATCGCCCGGATCGGCCACGCTCTGTCCGAGACCACCGGTAAGGATGTGCAGGTCAAGGCGATCACCGACCCTTCGGTGATCGGAGGCATCGTGGCCCAGGTTGGAGATACCGTTTTCGACGGATCGGTGAAGAGCCGGTTCGACGATCTTCGAGAGCAATGGGGTTAGAGATATGGCAGAGGTAACCCTCGATCCGGCGGACGTGACCGCGGCACTTCGCCGGAACCTCGATGGCTGGGAACCGTCGGTGGAAGCCGAAACCGTCGGCTACGTCACTGCGGTCGGTGACGGCGTGGCGACCGTCTCCGGCTTGCCGGGGGCGATGGCCTCCGAGCTGCTCGAGTTCCCCGGTGGCCTGATCGGCGCCACCTTCAACCTCGATCCGGGAGAGATCGGCGCCGTGCTCATGGGCGAGTCGAGCCACATCGAGGAGGGTGACGAGGTGCGCTCCACAGGTCGTGTGCTTTCCGTACCGGTCGGTGATGCGCTGCTTGGCAGAATCGTGGACTCGCTCGGGAACCCGATCGACGGCAAGGGGGAGATCAACACCACCGAGCGTCGGTTGCTCGAAACCCAGGCACCGTCTGTCGTCCAGCGCCAGCCGGTCAAGGAACCGCTGCAGACCGGCATCAAAGCGATCGACGCCATGACCCCGATCGGGCGCGGCCAGCGCCAGCTGATCATCGGCGACCGCCAAACCGGAAAGACCGCCATCGTCGTCGACACCATCATCAACCAGGCCGACGCCGGGGTGAAGTGCATCTACGTTGCGATCGGGCAGAAGAATTCGACGGTCGCCGGGGTCGCATCCGACCTGGAGAAGGCGGGGGCGATGGAGTACACGGTCATCGTCAACGCCTCGGCCGCCGACGCCGCCGCCCTCCAGATGTACGCGGCCTACGCAGGGTCGGCGATCGGCCAGTACTGGATGTACAAGGGGGAACACGCCCTTGTTGTCTTCGACGACCTGTCCAAACAGGCCGTTGCCTACCGCGAGCTGTCGCTGTTGCTGCGCCGCCCTCCGGGACGTGAGGCATATCCGGGTGACATCTTCTACCTGCACTCCAGGCTGCTCGAACGCGCCGCCAAGTTATCCGACGAGCTGGGCGGCGGGTCGCTGACCGCGCTCCCCATCATCGAGACCAAGTCCAACGACGTGTCGGCGTACATCCCGACCAACGTGATCTCGATCACCGACGGGCAAATCTATCTGGAGCCCGATCTCTTCTACTCGGGCTTGCGCCCAGCGATCAACGCCGGCCAGTCGGTGTCGCGGGTGGGAGGCAACGCCCAGATCAAGGCGATGAAGGACATCGCAGGCCCGTTGCGCCTCAACCTGGCGCAGTTCCGCGAGCTGGAGGCATTCGCCGAGTTCGGCTCAGAGCTCGACGCCACCTCTCTCGCCCAGCTCGAACGGGGGCGCCGGGTGGTGGAGGTGCTCAAGCAGGGCCAGTTCCAGCCGATGCCGGTGGCCGAGCAGGTGGTGGTGATCTTCGCGGTCACCGCCGGGTATACGGACGGCATCGAGATCTCGCATGTCGCTCAGTTCGAGGTCGACCTGGTCGATCACATGCGCACCCGGCACAACTCGCTGCTCGAAGAGGTCGCAGAGACCGGTCGCATGGACGAGGAGGCCGTTGGCGCCGCCATCGAGGCGTTCGCCGAGTCGTGGGCCTCGGACCGGACGTAGCGCCAGATGGCATCCGCCGAGCTCCGTCAAATCCGTCGCAGGATCACCAGCGTCGAATCCACGATGAAGATCACCCGCGCCATGGAGCTGATCGCCACCGCCCGGATCGGCAAGGCACAGTCCCGCCTGGTCGAGGCGCGACCGTATTCGGAGAAGCTCAACGAGGTGACCCGCAACGTAGCAGCAGCAGGTTCGGCGTCGCATCCACTGTTGGAGACCCGCCAGCCGAATACGATCGGGGTGCTGGTGATCACCTCCGATCGTGGCCTCGCCGGTTCCTACAACACGTCGGTGATCCGGATGGCGGACCGCCGGATCCACGACCTCCGCTCCGATGGGCGCGACGTTCGCCTGTACGTGATCGGCAAGAAGGCCCAGTCCTATTTCCGGTACCGGAACCACGAAATCGCCAACGCCTGGCTCGACGTCACCGACCTGCCAAATTACGGGGATGCCCGCGCCGTTGCCAACGTGCTCATCGACGACTACCAGGGCGGCGCGGTAGACGTCGTCGAGGTGTTCACCACCCGATACATTTCGGCGCTGACACAACAACCGGAGCGGCGGCCCCTGCTTCCCATCGAGCCGCCGACGGCGGGAGAAGAAGAAACAACCGCGGCCGGGTACACCTTCGAGCCCAGCCCGGAGGCGATCCTGGACAGGCTGTTGCCCCGGTACCTGGAGGGCAGCATGTTCGGCATCCTGCTCGACGCCTCGGCATCGGAACACGCGGCACGGCGGCGGGCGATGAAAGCAGCAACGGAGAACGCCGAGGAGCTCACCAAAATCCTTTCCAGGGAAGCCAACGCGGCAAGGCAAGCCGAGATCACCTCGGAGATTTCAGAGATCGTCGGCGCCTCCGAGGCGCTGACCCACGGATGAGACATGGCTGCAGTACGAATGCACCCGAGTACCCGATCACATAACCCCGACAAAACAATGGAGCGAACATGACCGAAAGCACACTCCCCTCCGGCCGGGTCATCAAGGTCGCCGGGCCGGTCGTAGACGTCGAGTTCCCCCCGGAAGCGCTGCCAGAGATCAACACCGCCCTTCAGGTGGACATCGAGATCGGCGACGACAAGAGAACCGTTATCTGCGAGGTTGCCGCCCAGCTCGGCGACAGCCAGGTGCGGGCGATCGCCATGGCGCCGACAGACGGCATCGTGCGCGGGGCCGAGGTGCGCAACACCGGCGGGCCGATCTCGGTGCCGGTGGGCGACCAGGTGCTGGGTCACCTGTTCAACGTGTGGGGAGATTGCCTCGACGATCCCGACCTCGACCTCAGCGGCGAGTGGTGGCCGATCCACCGTGAGCCGCCCCCGTTCGACGAGGTCGAGCCGCAGACCAGGGTTTTCGAGACCGGGATCAAGGTCCTCGACCTGATCTCCCCCTACCTCGAGGGCGGCAAGATCGGCCTGTTCGGGGGGGCAGGGGTGGGCAAGACCGTGCTCATCCAGGAGATGATCAACCGGGTCGCCATCCAGCACGGTGGGGTGTCTGTGTTCGCAGGGGTGGGGGAGCGCACCAGGGAAGGCAACGACCTGTTCCTCGAGATGCAGGAGTCCGGTGTCATCGACAAGGCAGTGCTCACCTTCGGCCAGATGGACGAACCGCCGGGGGTGCGCCTGCGGGTGGCGCTGTCGGCGCTGACCATGGCCGAGTATTTCCGCGACGTTCAACGCCAGGACGTGCTGTTGTTCATCGACAACATCTTCCGTTTCACCCAGGCCGGCTCCGAGGTGTCGACGCTGCTGGGCCGGATGCCGTCGGCCGTCGGGTACCAGCCGACCCTGGCCGGCGAGATGGGGCTGCTCCAGGAACGCATCACCTCGCTGAAGGGGCGCTCGATCACCTCGCTGCAGGCGATCTACGTGCCCGCGGACGACATCACCGATCCCGCACCGCACACCACGTTCGCTCACCTCGATGCGACCACGGTGCTGTCGCGGCCGCTCACCGCCCTCGGGATCTACCCTGCGGTGGACCCGCTGGACTCGACGAGCCGGCTGCTCGATCCGCAGTCTGTCGGTGAGGAGCACTACGCGGTGGCCACGCAGGTCCAGCAGATCCTGCAGCGGTACAAGGACCTGCAGGACATCATCGCCATCCTCGGCATCGACGAGCTATCGGAAGAGGACAAGCTGATCGTGGCCAGGGCGCGGCGGATCCAGCGCTTCTTGTCCCAGCCGATGTTCGTCGCCGAGCAGTTCACCGGCCTGGCCGGGATCTATACCCCGATGGAAGAGACCATCGCCTCGTTCCGGGCGCTCATCGATGGTGAGATGGACCAGTACCCCGAGCAAGCGTTCTACATGGTCGGCGGCAGGGACGATGTGATCGCCAAGGCCGCCGAGCTGCAGGCTGCTGCCTGATGGCCAAGACCTTCCACGTCGATATCGTCACCCCCGAGGCCGTGGTGTGGTCGGGGGAAGCGGAGATGGTGTCGGCACGGACCACCGAGGGCGACATCGGCATCCTCGCCGACCACGAGGCGACGATGGCGGCGCTGGCCACCGGTGCGGTCCAGGTGCATCACGAAGATGGCATCATCTCGGCCGGTCTGCACGGCGGGTTCCTCCAGATTTACCGCAACACCGTCACCCTGCTCACCGACTGGGCCCGCCTCACCGACGGCGGCCTCGAAGAGGCAAGGAAAGCGGCCGCCGACCTGCGCGCCGAGGTCGAGGAGACTTTGTAGCCCCCTCTGCGTCGGAGCTGGTGCTCCTCCGCGTCCCCCGCTGCGCGGGGGAGACCAGGCCGCGTGTCTTCGCCTCTCCCACATGTATGGACTGGGGCGCGAGGCGACGGAGTCGCCGAGCGGAGATACCTCAGGGGTGGATCTTGTCAAGCGGCTTTCGTTTCGATGGTGGTTTGTCGGTGTGCCCAGGCGGTGTCTTCGTCGTAGATGGCATCGTGGCGGAGGCAGCCGTGGAGGATGCCGACGAGTCGGTTACCCAGGGCGCGGAGTGCCTGGTGGTGGAGGTCGCCTTTGGCTCGCCGCTGGTCGTAGAAGGCTCGACAGCCGTCACTTTGGCTCAGTGAGCAGAACGCCCATTGGTCGATGGCGTCGGCGAGGCGCCGGTTCCAGCACACCCATTAGGGGGCGCCCGTCGTCCGCCAATAGCGCAACCTTGATCTGGATCAGGAGAAGGTCGTTCTCGCCATCAACGAACGCCCAGACGTCACCCTGACGTCGTTGGCCTGGAGGATTCCAGTGCTTGGGTTTGAGTACTCCAGCGGCGGGAGGCCGCTCTCAGCGAAGTGGGCATCGAGCTGATCGAGTGCGGCGCTGGCGTTGGCGAGATCTGCGAAGTCGGGGGTAGTCCACCGTAACGACCGGAGTCTCACTGCCTCCGGGCCATTGCCGAACGAATACATCGAGTCGGATGGGTTGAGCGGTACGCTCGGCCCATGATGGCTTGGAAGAGCGCTCGGCGCTACACCAGCGCAGTCGTTCTAGGCGCCCTCCTTGTCGTCGGCTGCGGCGGCCAGCCCCTGCCGAACAAGGCGCTGGAGCTGGACACCAGCGTGTACCCGGGAGAAGCCAACAATCCCTTCGAGTTCGACGTCGCCGTGGTGTCAACGGGGGGCGTCGTGCACTACTGGGCCGTGCTCGAGCCCTATCTGGGCGAGCTGCGGGAAGACGGCATCACGGCAACGATGTGGTGGTCACGGGACGGCACCGTCGAACCAGGGTGGCCCGACGGGGTTCGCCTCGAGTCGGACGTCGTCGAGCGGTTCGTTCTCGGGTTGGACCTGGCGATCGATGGCACCGAACCGAAGGACGTCAAGGTGACCGTTACGGTGTTCGTCGACGACGAGGAGATCGGCGACGAAACCGGCCCCGACGAGGAACGCTTGCTGATAACACTCGACGGGGGCCCGACGTAGCGTTGCGCTTATCCCCCGGCGCGGGAAAGGGTCTCGTCTCCCCCTGAGCTTCTGCTTCGGGTGCAAGAACTGTCATACCCGGCCTCTACGTTGCGCGGGTGCGACCCTTCCAATTCGTCGTTGCCATGCTCTATATCGTGATGCTGCTCCTCGGCGCGTTGCTGGTGCTTGTCAGCGATCGGTTCGAGCCTTCAGGAGTAGCGACCCTGCTATTCGTTGCTGGCGAAGCGATCTTCGGCACCGCGGTGGTGGCGGCATCGTTCGGCCTGTTGGGGAAGGTCATCGCAGTGTTACGCTCACATCACGAACAGGAGGACACATGAGCGCTCCCGAGCAAACGGCTTCTACTGAGACTCGGCAACCTGGTTGGTTTCATGAGCTCGCTGATGCCAACGCGATGCTGCCGACCTGGCTGCTGATCGTCTTCCTGATTGCCGGTCTCGCAGGCCTCGGGGCCGGGCTTTTCAGCGTGATCGCGGGCTAGCGCTTCGGTGGCGCCGACACCCCGGGCCGGAAACGCACCGCGGACCAGGTGTCGTCGATCGAGATCTGGCGAACCGGCCGAATCCCCCGCTGGCTGAGCAACTCCCACAGGATGTTACGGTTGAGGTCGGTGTCGAGCTGTCCGGCTTTGGGGTAGGCCACCCAGGCCAGCACATCCCGCCGCGCCGCTTCCACCAAGGGCCTTGCCCGCTGCTCGAGCTCCTCTCTGTTGGTGGCGAAGAGCACGATGGCGTCGGGCCTCGGGATCGGCAGCGGCGGATTCGTCGGGCAGGTCGACGTCGACATCGGACGGTTCGTGGAGAACCGCCACCCTCTGCCTCGACTTGATCTGGAGCTTGGCGGCGACGCTCACCCCGTAATTGTGCCACCAAGAGGCCGCATGAACAGTCCAGAAGGACACCCGCTGGTCGATAATCTGTCCGTGACCTCCGCACCGGTAGACCACGGACAAACAACGACGCCTGTGCAATCACCGCCTGTCACCTCCAGGCTCGATTGGGGGCTCGTCGGTGCGCTGATCGTCACCCTCGGGTTGCTCTACGCCTGGCAGCTTCAGCCGGGGATCGCGCCCCACGGTGACATCTCCAAGTTCCAGTTCGCCGG
>BTQG01000070.1:0-12698 GCA_036985755.1 Acidimicrobiia bacterium
AGACATGGTCAGGGGGCCGCGTCCGCACTCAGCAACGTGAGCAGCATGACGGATGGCTCGAGTGCATGCACCGCGTGCGTCAAATGGGCGGCCATGCGGACCCACGATCCGGGGCCGAGCTCGGCGGGTTCGCCATCCAGGTCGAGTCGGATCCGACCGGAGATGACCTGCACGATGGCCGGCTTCGCAGCCGTGTGATCGGTGAGCTCCTGCCCCTCATCGAAGGCAAACACGACCACACGAATCAGGTCGTCTCGGTAGAGAACCTGGCTCAGCGTCCCCTCGACAGGTATCTCCATCTCTCCGGCAATGTCAAGAAACACGGAGGCTGAAGGTGCTGCGGGCATCACGCGAACCCTAATCGTCACCGGCTCCGACAAGTTCCGGGCGACGAGAACCCAAGCCCACCCTCATGAGGGCATAGACCGTCACGAAACCCCGGGCGGGCGAGGATGGGGCCACGACTACGGACGGGAGCCCTCGAAGGAGGGGTCCCGTCCGTTGTTGTGGCGTTTGGGACTGGCGGTTAGGCGACGAGGCCGAGTTGTTTCGCCATTGTTGCTGTGTCCCAATAGGACAGGATGGAGCGAATCTTGCCTTCGGAGAAGTCGATCCGGAAGGCACCTTGGGTGCGGTAGCTCTGTCCGGTTGGCTGCTTCGGTCCCATCGGTCCTTCCATCGTCCCGCCGTGAGAGATCTCGGCGAACAGCGTGTCTCCTTCGGAGGTCACGTCGACGGCATCCATGCGGAAGTCCGGGAACGCGTCGTAGATGGTTTGCCAGTGGTGCCTGGCTTCATCCTTACCCCTCGCCGGGGGCATATCTGCGCCGGCGGCGCTCTGGATCGTGATGTCGTCGGTGAGGAACGTCAACAGCGCGTCGAGGTCGTGCGCTCGGTGCGCTTCGATCCATTGGTCGAATGTCTCGGTGTTCTTACTGGTACCCATGATTTGTTCCCTTCCCTTTGCGAACCTGCGGGCACCGGTTAACTTAGCCGAAGATTACTTATCCGTCAATTACTTTTCTGTGTATTAGTTATTCTCGGACGATTTGCCTATCCTGGAAGGTATGACTGAGAGTCTTGAAGCCGGCATGGTCGACACCTGGCGCGGATTCCTGTTTGCCCACGCCAAGGTTGTGCGAGCCCTCGAAGCCGACATGATCGAACAGCACGGTCTGCCCATCACCTGGTTCGACCTGTTGGGCCGAATCAAACAGGCCCCCGGTCAGCGACTGCGTATGCACCAACTCGAGGAAGCATCTCTCTTCACACGCAGCGGAATCACCGGTCTCGCCGACCGCCTCGAAAAAGCTGGCTTTGTTCGCAGGGAACGATCGGCAGAAGATCGCCGTGGCGTCTACCTGGCGATAACCCAATCCGGCATCGACAAGATCGACGAAGTGTGGCCCGACCACGAGGTCAGCATCCAGAACCACTTCGGCCAGTATCTCGACCAGGAGGGCGCCCGAGCGCTACAAGCCATCACCGAAAAGATCCTCAACCCCGGCGCCGAATAGCACCCATCCGCAGCCCACGAACCTGCTTGAAGTCATTTCTGTTGCGAGTGCCGACCCGAGCTTGCCTTCAGTTCATTTGAGGCTGAACGGCGGATATCGGTCGGTGACCAGCAGGAAGGCATACGCCTCCACGCGGAGTCCCCATCGGCCGAGCCCCACCATGTAGTCGAAGAGTGCCCGTGGATAGCGGCCGGTGAAGAGGATGGCGAACCAAGCAATAACGGTGACGACGATCGCAACGAGAAAAAGCAGGGTGAGCACAATGAAGTGCGGGATCGCCAGCAGCCACTTCACCAACGGCAGCCACCGATTGAGGTCGGACTCGACGTCGGGATAATCGATGTCGAGATGCACCGACTGCTCGTCAACGGTCGAGGGATAACGATCGGTGAGCAGGAGCATATAGGCGCCGACCCGCGCCGCGAAGCGCAGAAACTCCCGGACAAAGTCGAACCACCAGCGCGGGTAGCGCTGCCTGAACACGATCATCAACAGCGTCGCTACGAAGAGCCCGGCAGCGATCCCCCCGCTGCTGGTCGTGATCGTCTCTCCAGCGTCCGTGACCACCGTCCAGCTCGAAGCTGCAGAGACCAGGGACAGAATGAGCAAGATCGGGATGATCCAGAGCAACCGGAAGAACGTGGTGAACCGGTCGAGCTTCTCGGGGTAATCGACGTCCAGGCGGACTGCGTAGGGCTGCTGCGGTGTGACCACGGTCTACCTCCTCGTGCTGGGCGCGGGAAGCCTGAGCAGCCGGGTCACCGGTCGTCGGCTCGCACCCTTGGGCCGTTCCACGACCTCAGCATGGTATCAGCCAGGCGGCGCCGCCCCATCGGCGGAGAACTCCCGCGATCGTGACCAGCCGCCCCGGCGATGGGCCCCGACCTGGCCCTGCCCTGTTGAGGGCGGTGCCGACGGATCAGACCTGGGCGAGACTCCTGGCCCAGCGTTGCCAGGGCTCTGAGAGCTGAGCGGCTTCGAGCAGCCGACCCGCCTCGTGCTGGTCGCGGTTGTGGATGCGGGCGATATCAGCGACGGTGAGATCGTGTGGTGGAGGGCTGCCGATCTCGATGCGATCGCCGGCGGCGAGTGAACCCTCCTCGACGATCCGCAGGTAGGCCCCCGGCCGGTCGGCGGCGGAGAAGACCTTGGGAAAACCCGGGTCCTCCATACGGATACCCAGCTTGTAGCAGGGCACCCTCGGCTCACTCACTTCGAGAGCCACGTCCCCGATCCGCCACAGCTGACCTACCACCGCCGCCCCGACATCGATTCCGGTAGTGGTGAGATTGTCCCCGAACGTGCCGGGAAGGAGGGTGCGGCCGAGTTGCTCGCTCCACCACTCGTAGTCCTCGGCGGCGTAGGCGTAGACCGCCTTGTCGAACCCGCCGTGGACGCGGCGGTCTGCCTGGTTGTCACCATCGAGGTTCACGCCTTCGACCCGAACCGCGCCCTGGACGGGGTACTTGTAGATCCCGGTCGACACGATGCGGCCCCGGTACTCGACACTCCGTGGCTCGCCGACATTGACCGAGATGATCTTGTCCATGGGCGGGGAACGCCGGCGAGCATGGCCTTATGCCGTCGACCGAGCGGGCAACGCGCCCGGAAAGTCACGATCGGCTCCCGCGATCGTGGGGGTAACGCCGGGGTAGCATCGCCATACGGCTTTTCTGGTAGAGGTGTTGAATGGAGCAAACGCCGGCCACCGAAGCGTTCGTGCCGGCGGGGATGCTCTCCTGGCTCGCTCCGGCCATGGACGACGCGGTGCCATCCCGGCGCGTCGAAGCGGTGGTGTTGTTCTGTGACATCTCCAGTTTCACCACGATCGCCAACCGCCTCGTCGATCAGGGCCGCGAAGGCCTCGACACGCTGCGCTCGACGCTGAACTCGACATTCGACGCGTGGATCACGTCGATCGACGCTCATGGGGGCACGGTCGCCCGGTTCATCGGAGATGCCATCATCGCGGTGTGGCGGATCGAGGCGGCCACCGGCTACGAGGCGGCGATTCGCTCGGCACGAGCTGCAGGCGAAGCCATAGTCGGCAGCGGCACCGACCCCCTCTCGGTGGCGGGACTCGATGTCCACAGCAAGTGCGGCATCGGTGTCGGCCCATTCGACATCATGAGCATCTCGCTCGGCGACGACCAGCGCGAGCTCGTCGTCGACGGGGAAGCTCTCCGTCGCGCCACCGCAGCCAGCTCTGCGGGCGACCCAGAGACGGTGGAGCTGAGCGACGGCCGAACCGAGAGCTTCGATGGAGGCGCAACGGCATACCACGACCTTGCGCCGGCGCTCACCGCAAGCCATATCCCTCGCCCGATCCGTGACCGCTTGACTGCGGGGCAGGGCGACTGGCTCGGAGAGCTACGGCTCATCTCGATCATGTTCATCGGCCTGCCCGAGGCGCGGGACGCCCGGTCGATACAGCGCGCCGCCAGCTTGATCACCGGCAGTATCGACTCGCATCAGGATCAGCTGATCAAGATCAACGTCGATGACAAGGGCGTCGTGATGATGATCGTGTACGGCGCACCGTCATCCCGTGACGACGACCCGGTACGCGCCATAAGCGCATCGCTGGCAGTCTCCGAAGCCCTCGGCCTCGCCGATGTCAGCCACTCGGTCGGGCTCGCCAGTGGCCGGGCATTCTGTGGTGCCATCGGGAACGAACTTCGTCGTGACTACAACATCACCGGCCACGTCGCCAACCTGGCCAGCCGGCTCATGACCATGCGAGATGGCGTCCTGGTCGACCGGGCGACCTTCACGATCGTCGGGCCTCGTTTCGTTCTCGAGAACGGGCGGCAGCTGACTCTCAAAGGCATCGACGGGCCGGTCGAAGCGGGACATCCCGAGCCGGCGGCCGGGATCGATGACACCGGATCGGCGGCGCTCGTTGGACGGACCGCCGAGCGCGAGGCGGTGCGCCAGCTACTGGACGGTGGCTTCCTGACCCTCCTGATGGAGGGCGAGGCGGGCATGGGAAAGTCGGCGCTTGCCCACTATGCGGCGACGGTCGCACAAGATGCGGGCTGGCTGGTGATCGGTGGATCCGGGAACCTGGCGGGCGAGCGACAGCCATACGGCGTCTGGCAGCGGACCCTCCCCGTAACGTTCGAGCGGGACGCGGTGCGCAAAGCGGTACACGAGCTGGCCGAGCGGGACCCGTGGTTCGCCGACCGGCGGCCATTGGCCGGCGCCTTCACCCAGGAGACGCTCCCAGACACGGCACTCACCAGAGAGATGACCGGCAGAGTCCGCGCCGAGAACACGCGGGAGGTCTTGTTGCGTCTGCTGGGGGCACTCATCGATGGGCGGACGACCCTCCTGATCCTCGAAGACGCTCAATGGTTCGATTCGGCATCATGGGCGTTGCTGAGGGCGGTGGCCCTCGATGGAACGGTCGATCGAATCCTTCTCAACTTCCGCCCCATCGATGGGCCCAACCCCGTCGAGCTCGCCCAGCTCGCAGCCGCTCCCTCCAGCCGGTCCGTGTTGCTCGGCGATATGGCTCGCAGCGATATCGAAGCCCTCCTCAAGTCCCTTCTCGATGTGGACATCGTCCCGCCCGAGGTGGTCGAGAGGATGACCGAGAGCGGGGCCGCCAATCCGCTCTTCGCTGAGCAGTTGGCCTACGCCCTGCTCGACACCGGACAGATCGCGGTGCAGGGCCGGGCTCTGCGGGTCAGCGTTGCCGACTTCGGGCAATCCCCGATGTTGACCGACACGCTGGAATCGATCCTCATCAGCCGGATTGATCGTGCGCCACAGCCGGCACAGCTCACGCTCAAGGTCGCATCCGTCATCGGACGTGAGTTCGCCATCACGACGCTCGAAGCCGTTCATCCCGTTTCGCACTACGACACGGTGGAGGCCGACACTGAGGTGCTTTCGGAAAAGCGGCTGCTGCGTCTGCTCAGTCGACCACCGGGCGCTGAATACGAGTTCTGGCACCGCCTCACCCGGGATGCGGCCTATCAGCTGCTCCCCGACAGCGAGCGGGCAGTGCTCCACGAGCGCGTCGCCCGCTGGTTCGAGAAAGATGAAAACTCGGTGGGGTCGAGCGTTCTGGCCCATCACTTCCTGGCGGCCCAGCAATGGGCCGCGGCTGCGGTCTACGTCGAACGCGCCGCCGTCGAAGCTCGCCAGGCTCATTCGGAAATCGAGGTTGTCAGGCAGCTACGCACCCTCCAGGATCTTGCCGAGGACGGCCGCGCTCCCGCGGCGCCGTCGGACCTGGCTCGCTGGCTGCGGTTCGAGGCCGAGGCGCTCATGGAACTCGGCCACTACGTCGAGGCCCGACAGCGGTACAAAGAAGCGCTCAGGCTGTGGGAGAACAACTTCGCAGACGGCCGACTCCGCCAGGCCGGTGGGCTGATCGCCTCGTTCGGCTCATTGCTGCGAGGCACGGATCCACTCGACGATCCCTCACCGCGCCGGGCCGCCGCCGAGTCCGCCTTGATTCTCCCTCTGCTCGCCCAGATGGCATATTTCGACCAGAACCTTCTCGAGATGGCGTATGCCACTCTGAGAGGCATCCGTTTCGCCGAACAGAGCGGAGACCCTGTCAGCCTCGCTCGAGCCCACGGTGCGTGGTCGGTCGTCGCAGGTTTGTCCTTGATGCAAAGGCTGGCCCGTCGCTCGAATCGCAGGTCACTCGAGGAGGCCAATCGCGACGGCGGCGTGCAGGCCATCGCCTACGCCAATTTGCTGCACGGGATTCTGCACTACTCACGTGGGAACTGGGACGAGGCCGAAGAAGGGTTCCAACGAGCACTGGACGGATATCACCTGCTCGGGGCCACCGCCGATTCGGACACCACGAACGCGGCGTTTGCCTTCCTGGAGCTGTTTCGGGGCGATGCAAAGGCAATGTTGGCCCGGCTCGACCTGATCTCTTCGCTTCCACGCAATCAGGTAGCGCTGTGGAGGGCGGCGGGGCGGGTCATCGCCGCGCTGATGACCGGTCAGCCGGCGTCGGACGAGGTTCTCGGCGAGTTGGAGCAAACGCTGTTCGAGCCGCGGCTGGAGAAGGGCGACGCCCTGCTGGGTTGGGGAATCATTGCCGTGGTCGCCGCCCAACGCCGCGACCGCGAACAACTCGGCGTTGCTCTCATCGCGATCAAGGAATGGCTCGTTGGTCTGCCGCCCGCCACCGCCTACACCGGATTCGGATTGTATGGGGCGGTACTGGCCGGCGTCTCCGTGACAGCTGCCCCCATCCAAGGGCGCAGGGCGGCCTACAAACTCGCTCGCCGCAGCGCCCGGCACCTACGGGTCGCCGCAGTACAGAACCCTGTGATCCGACCACTTGCCCATCTAGGAGCCGCCCAAGTGGCCAGGACCTCGATCGCCCGGCGTTGGCACGAGTACCGTGCCGCCAAGCTGGCGACACATCTCGGCACCGCCTACGTCGCGCCGCTGTCTCGCCACACCAGCACCTTTTCGGCACCCCCTCCACCCAGCGAACCAGGCAAGGAGACAGCTTCATGACCGACCGACCCGAACGCATCGCCATCCTCGGCGGTGGCATATCCGCCCTCACAACTGCCTACTGGCTCAGCAGCACGCAGGAACTGCGGGACAAATACGACGTCACCGTGCATCAGATGGGGTGGCGGCTTGGTGGCAAACTCGCCAGCTCCCGCCAGGGTCCCAACGACCGAAACATCGAGCACGGTCTGCACGTCTGGTTCGGCTGTTACGACAACTCGTTCGCCATGCTCGGAGACGTCTACCAACAATGGCCGGCGCCGAGTGATTTCCCGTTCAAGACATCTCTGGCAGCCTTCTTGCCTCAGCGGTACACCCCCATCGGCGAGATCATCGACGATGAATACACCTTCTGGCACTTCCATTGGCCCGAATCGCCTGGTACCCCGGGCGACGGACAAGAAGTGCCAACCGCCGTTGCGGTGATCGGTGACCTGATGGGGGTGATCGCCAGGGCCATCGAACGATTGATCGGCGACCACGGGGCGAACGAGCCGGAGGCGCCGGCCGTACCGGATTCGTCACCCGACCATCCACTCGCCAAAGCCACCAAGATCACCGAGGCCGTGGCGTGGATCGAGAAGACCATCTCCAATGAGCTGATGGACGAGCCGCTGCTGCCGTGGGCACTCAAAGAGATCCACGAGAAGCTGATGCCTCATCTCGACGCCGTCACCGACGGCAACGTGGATGCGCACCACCTGCGCAACTTCGTCGACGTTGGTTTCGCCGCGATGCGCGGGTTCCTGAATCCCGAGTACGGAATCGTTCACGACTGGAACCTGGACCGGATCGATCACCTCGAGTTCCGCGAGTGGCTGAAGGCCAACGGAGGCCGGCCCGAGATCATCGACCACTGGAGCTTCATCCGTGCGTTGTACGACACCATGTTCGAATACGTCGATGGGGACACGAAGAACCCGAGCTACGCCGCGGGCACCGCGGTGCGGGTGTTCATGCGGATCGCCCTCACCTACAAGGGGACGGTGATGTACCTGGTGAAAGCGGGCATGGGTGACCTGGTCATCGCCCCCATGTACGAGCTGCTGAAGCAGCGCGGCGTCAGCTTCGAGTTCTTCCACAAGGTGGGCTCGCTCAACCTGACACCGGACGGCAAGGAGATCGCGTCGATCGACATCGATGTGCAGGCAACTCTGGCGAACGACACCTACCCGGCAACGAGAACCGAGGGCGGGTTTGTGATCTGGCCACCCGAGCCGGTGTGGTCGGCGCTGGAGGACGGAGAGCAGTACAAGGCCGCCGGTGTCAACTTCGAGTCCAAGTGGAACCAGCCGGCGCCGGCGGAACGGCTCACCCTCCACCAGGGTGTTGACTTCGACCGCGTGGTGCTGGGCATCAGCCTCGGCGGGTTCCAACCGCCCACCGGCTCCGACATGTGCCGCCAGCTCACAGACGCCAACCCGGCCTTCGCCGACATGGTCACCCACCTTGGCCTGGTGCCGAGCATCGGCATCCAGTTCTGGATGACGCCGACGCTGGAGGGGCTCGGTTGGAAGACGGGCAAGCCGGCCGCCGTCGGATGGTCTCGACCGAACACCGTGTGGGCCGACATGAGCCAGGTGATCGACTACGAGAACTGGGGGGAGAGCCGCCCGGGATCGCTGCACTACCTGTGCGGCACGCTGGCCACGGACCTTCACACACGTCCGGCCAGCGATCCCAACGTCCCGGCCGAGGCGTATCAAATCGCTCTGCAACAAACGATCGAGCAGTTCGAGACGACAACCGACACCATCTGGCCGGACGCCACGCAGGCGAAGAACCCGGCGGCGCTGAACTACGACGATCTGTTCGATCCCGGAGACGGGCAAGGCCAGAAACGACTCGAATCGCAGTACATCCGCGCCAACGTCGATCCGACAGAGACGTGTGTCGGTTCACACAAGGACACGACTCGCTACCGGCTGCGGGCCGACGAGTCCGGCTTCACCAACCTCATCCTGTGCGGGGCGTGGACCCGTACCGCACTCAACAGCACGTGCGTCGAGGCGGCAGTCATGTCGGGCATGGCGGCGGCGAGGGCAGTTTCGGGCTCACCGGAGACAATCATCGGTGAGCATTTCTTCGGTCCCCCGCCGGAGGGGAAATGATGAGCGAACTACCCACCTACGTGCCGCGCCTTGGTCACGGCGAGGTGGCATTGATGCCACCGGGCGTCATCGAGCGGGCGACGGTCGTCATGTTCGCCGCCGGCGTCGATGAGTCGAGCCTGCAGGCATATGTCGACCTCGTGCTCACCGACCGCGGAGGCCCCACCTATCACGTTGCGAGTCCGACCATCCTGTTCTGCTTCCTCGATTCACCCCGGCTCACATCGTCGCGCCAACCGATCGGGTTCGTCGGCGACCACGAGGTCGCGGTCTGGGTACCGCTCGTCGAGAGGAACGGGAGTGAGCTTCGCTTCGTGGTGTGGATGCCATATATCTGGGTCGACACGGACATCGCGATGGCGACCGGGCGCGAGGTATGGGGATTCCCCAAGACGATCGGCGCCTACGATCCACCATCGGGCAAAGGCGCACCACACGTGCTCAGCACGCGCATCTTCAGGACCTTCGATCCCGAGACGGAGGGTGAGGAGGCCGAGCTGATCCGCATCGACCCTGCCTCCGAACCTGGAGCGTCTGTGTGGAAGGATTTCGAAGAGGCGGCGCGCGGCATCGGGCGGGCCCTTGGGGTGGAGGGGACGAAAAAGCACTTCTCGTTTGGCGATGATCTCCGCCTGGCGGTCGACCTGGTGGAAATCGCGGTCAGCCGCAAGATCCCCGTCGTCAATCTCAAGCAGTTCCGCGACGCCGTGGACGGGACCAAGGCGTGTTACCAGGCAATCATCGACTCCAACCTGGAGCTGACCGGCTTCCACGGGGGTGGGCCGCTGCTCGGAGACCACCGCGTGACCATCACGCCGTGTGCCAGCCACCAACTCATCGAAGACCTCGGACTGCCAGGGCCATCGTTCACCGCGCGAGCGGGGGCATGGGTCACGATGGACTTCCTCGCCAACCCTGGCACGCCGGTGTGGAGCGCTACCGATCGATGATGGCCGCGGCGGCCAGGTTGCCGGCCTCGATAGCCGCCTCGGCGCTGCCACCGTTGACGCTGGTGTGTACCCAGTCGCCGGCGGGATAGACGTTGTCGAACCCCGACTCGGCAGGGTCGAGTCGAAGGTGCACGGTACCGGGCGGTGTCAGCACGTAGCGCTCCGAGGGGTCGATGTTGGCACGGAAGTACTGGCGAAAAAGACGATCCTCACCAACCCCATCGGCCGTGTCGTACAGGAGGGCGTAGTCGATACCGTTGGGACCGTGGAGTGCCGGCCAGACCGCACCGGCCGAGTCATCCAGATATCGAGCGGCGTTGGCGACCACGGTGGCCTTGGCCGCCGCCGGATACCCGGGATCGGAGTACGGGTCGCCGACCGTTTGGGCCATCGGGCCGCACAGATACTCCACGGCACCCGGAGGGGTACCGGACCAGCCCTCCTGTGGCAGCAGC
This sequence comes from Acidimicrobiia bacterium, assembly GCA_036985755.1. Classification (GTDB taxonomy): domain Bacteria; phylum Actinomycetota; class Acidimicrobiia; order Spongiisociales; family UBA5794; genus JACZST01. The sequence goes on from BTQG01000070.1 coordinate 10,533, forward strand.
TGCGACATGTCGGCGAACGAGTCGACGGGGTCGACGTAGGAGGACCCGACGAGAGGCCCATGTCTCCAACCGAGCCCTTCGAGGTCGGGAACGGTCCATAGTTGGATGGACTGGGTCTGCACGGTGTCGATCTGATCGACCATCTTGCCCCAGCCGGCGTCGGCATCGATCAACTCCTGTGCGACCGTTGGCAGGCCACCGAGAGAGATACCAAGGACGATGAGGTCGTAGTCGGTGCCTTGCTCGATCGTATGTGAGCCGACCGACGTCGAGTCCCAGAACGACTCGAAGTTCACGCCCTTCTTCTCCAGCTCATCTCCGTTGTCGAGTTGCCTCCACAACGGCTGAGACGGCCAGACCTCCATCGGTCCGAGCCGGTGGAGCGGCTCATACGGCGGCTCAGAGACCGTTGCCTGCTCGATGAGATCGACCGAGCTCACCGTGCGCTTGTCGGGTGACAGATGGAGGGCCTCGACGCGGTTGAAGAATTCGAACCTCACACCTCGCGCTTTGAGCACCTGGTACAACGGGCCGAAGATCACATCGCCCATGCCGGCCGTCATGCGCCACAGCGGCGCATCGCGGTAGAAGAGGGCGGTCTTCAACATGGTGCGCAGGGCGGCCCCCGCGGCGATCTGAGCGTTTTCATAGTGGGATGTGTCGCCATCGACGTAGGCAAATGCGAGGTCGTAGAAAGCCTTGATAGGAGAGGAGAACGACACCTCGGGCGTCGGAGCCCCGTGAGACGCTAACCAGTCCTTCAGGTCCAGATGGTTGATCCTCTGCCAGCCGTCGTGGCCGTGGAGCAACACATCTGTGACGAGCCCTTTGGCGATCGCCAGTCCCAGCCGCAGCAAGATCCAGGCCTGTCTCAGGTGACGTGACACCGAGGCCAGGTCGTGTCCGTGCCGGCCGTCGACGGCCCCGACCGCCTCCTCGAGAGCTTCGAGCAGCTGCTTCGGGTGCTCGGGCTTGGGAGCCTTGCTCATCTGTCGTGCCAGGGAGTGCCCGTGCCACGTGGCCTCCGGGTCGTGGGCAGGGGCGCTCGCCAGCTCGAGGCCAAGCTCCCCGGCGGGCTGGGGCAACCAGCCAAGGAGCTTGCGAAGGAACTCGAGCGGATGAATCTCGTCTCGATCGTCCCCCGGCTCTCCGGGCAGGTGCGGAAAATCGAGAGTCCACAATTCCCAATCGGGTGGCTGGTCGGGTAGTGCCAGGTTCTCGGCGAGGGTGACCTTGCGCTGTGGAATGAAGGCTTTGTCGATCGTTCCGAAGGGATGATCCGGTGGTGCGTTCCACTCTGCGTAACACTCGCGCATCATTGAGAAGGCCTGGTCGTACCAGCCCATGAACATGTGCAGGCCGTGCTCCTCGATGCGCTCCCCCATCCCTGGAGCAAGATTGCGGCCGCTCGCAGCCTTCCCACCGATTCGCCACCCTTGCTGATACACCGTCACCTCGAACCGATCTCCGGCGGCGGGAGAGGTCAGCCGGTATGCAGCGCTGATTCCACCAAGCCCTCCGCCCAGAACGGCGACCCGTATCTTGCCCGAAACCATGTCTATGCCTCCCGAAGCTCCGAACCTAGTGATCAGCGAGTGGCTGTGGGCGCTCTGGGGCCGCGTCGACGGGCCGACTCACCAGTGCCGGTCCGGATCGTTCCAGTAGGCGTTCTCCGGATCGTCGACACCATCGATGAGACCCTGCACGTAGCTCTCGAAAAAGTCATTGTCCATCGACTCGAGTGCGCCCAGTTGGTCGAACATGCAGGCAAGCTCGCCGTCCCTACCCGTGTAGGTCCTGCCCTCGGAATACAGCCTGCTGTGACACGAGTCGTGCACGATCGTCCCCGCATACCACACGACCTGTTCGTCGGGGCTGAAACCGGGTGCATAGGCGGTTTCCTGACCGACGAGGTAGGTCCTCGTGAACACGTCCATGCCCGAGCCGGCATCGACAGCCTCGATGATCTCGATATAGGCGACCACCTGGGCGTGCCCGTTGGGAGCTTCCTGCGCGAGAAGGGTGAGCGCCGCCGAGGTATGGGCAGTGAACGCATCGTCACCGATGACCACGATCGTGGTGGCGACGGTCGTCGAGGTGGTGGTCGGGCTGGGCGTCGTGGAGGTGGTAGTCGTCGCTGCCGTCGTGGTCGTCGCTGCCGTGGTG
>BTQG01000071.1:0-12621 GCA_036985755.1 Acidimicrobiia bacterium
CGTTTTGTCAGGGTTTCGATCGGCCAGACGTATACCACCGCAGAACACGTCGACCGCCTGTGGGAGCTGATCGAGTCATCCGCCTAGCGGGCCTTTGCCTCTCCCACGGCCACGAAGTGGGGGAGGCGCGAGCAGGCAGAGAAGACATGATCCCCTCGGTCGGCCGGGCGGTGACGCGCCGGCGATGGGTTGCGGTCAGGATCGACTCGCGGTCAACTTCTTCCGCCTCGACTTTGCGAGAAACGGACCGGTGAACAGGCCGAGGCCCGCCCCGACGACTCCCGCCCGGAGCGCGACCCCGAAGAGAGCCAGGTCGACGTCTCCGCTGGTGGCGCCTGAGGGGTCTGGAGACGAAACAATCGACGCCACCGCGGCGAAGGTCACGACAGCAGCGATCCCAAGCACGACTCCGATCACCGCACCGGAGACGACACCGAGGGCGGCCCCGGCAGCCATCGCCCTGACTCCGGCCGGCCTGGTTCCACGCCCGGAGATGGCACGATCGATCACGCGGTCGGCGAGCCAGACACCGAACAGTGGCGCCGCCATCGCCACCACTGAGATGGGAATCACCCAGGGAACCGCATAAACAAGCAGCACGCCGATTCCGAGACGAGCCGGGTAGGCGATCGGGCTGGGTGGCCGCACCGCGATGGTGGCAGCCACCACGAGCCACAGCCCTCGTCCGCCGATCCCGGGATAGACCAACACCATTGTTCCTGCTGCTGCGGCAACGATGGCAACAAGGTCGGGCCTGGCTCTGCCCGACCATCGAGCGCCCAGGTAGGAGGCGACAACCAGGATCACCGCGGCGAACGCCAGATACATCGAGGACCAGGTCAGATTGATCTCATACGAAGGGCCGCTGACAACCGTGCTGGGAAGAAAGGTGTCGCTCAGCGCAAGCAGGACGGCGCCTCCGACAAACGGGGCGAACTGAAGCCACGTCGGTCGGATCTTCACCGCTTGCCGTGAGCCATCGCCCATGGTTCATCTTCGTCAATCGGGCGGCGTGGCTGTAGGCGGGGAAAACTACCCGGCGGTCCCCAGCAGCTCTTTGGCCGCCACGTCGTAGGGGCGCGCTGAGCCACGCTCGAATGCTGCGGTGTACTCGGCGGCCTCCATTGCCTCTTCGAGCTCGGTGAGGGCGGCAGCAGCGGGTTCGCGGTTGGGCTGGGGGTCGGCGAAGGGCATGTGCGAGCTGGCCGGTTCGGCGAGCACCGTCGCCAGCAGCTCGACGGCCTCCACCGGCCGGTCTTGCAGAACTCTGACCCCGGCTACCTTTCTCATCATGCTGAGCACGTCCCCAACCATCCCCATCCGCTCGGCGCTGGCCATCCCTTCGATGAACGCCGTTGCCGCGGCGTCGAGCTTTCCTGCGGCCACGTTGGCCTCTCCCAATCCTTCCATCGAGACCACGGTGCCCCGCACGTAGGAGACCTCGCGGCACAGGGCGACCTGCTCGGTGAACAGATCGATGGCATCGTCCGGCCGGCTCTCGTGGGTGGCGATCATGGCGCGGAGCCACAGATACCATGCGGTGATCCAGTACTCGTTTCCCGGGCCCAAACCGTCCTGAGCACGGTCGAGGAATGCGGTGGCGGCGCCAACATCTTCGGCGAGAACGGCTGCGAACGAGCGCCAGTTCATGAGCGAAGAGAACCAGAACTGTTCATCCATCGCCTCGAAGCGAGGAATCGCTTCGTCGAGCTTCGCTGCCATCTGCTCGGCTGCGCCGAGATAGGCGTGGGTGAGCGCCAAACACTGCACCACAATCCAATGGTCAATCGGGTCGGACGATCGGGCAAGTGTTTCGGCGGGACCGACGGCAGCCGCCAACCCGGCATCCGGCTGACCGATCAGCGCCAGTGACCATCCCTTGAGTCCGGAAACGAGTCCTCGCAATGTCGCTATGCCCTCGTCATCGGAGTCCTCGAGCAGCACCTGCAAGGCCTCGTCGAACAGGGTTACGGCTGCCGAATACCAGCCCCGGAACTCGTACAACAGGAACAGCCCGAGGACGAATTTGCGTGCTCTTTCCGCATCGCCGTTGGCAAGGAGATGGCGCCAGGCAGAGCGAATGTTTTCGAGGTCCCCGTCTATCGCGGCGAGCATCTGTGCCTGGTGACCTCCGGACATGAGGGAGGGCGCTTCCCCCATGAGGTCGGAATAGAAGGCGGCATGAGTGTCGAGAACGCGATCGTGACGCTCCGAGTCCTGCTCGAGCTCGGCGGCGGCATATTGGCGAAGCAACTCGTGGATGGCGTACCGTGCCGTTTCCGGGCTCGCGCTCAGCAGCGACTTGCTGGCCAGATTGGCGAGGTCCCGCAGCGAGGCCCCGGCGACGGCCTCGGCAGCATCGCGGCCGAAGCTGCCGCGGAACACGGAGAGCGCGGTGAAGACCTCCCGCTCCTCAGGGCTCAACAGCGCCCACGAGTAGTCGAACACGGCGCGGATACTGCGCTGCCGGTCGGGGATATCTCCCATCTCGGTCTCGAGAAAATCCAGGCTCTTGGCGATCTCGTCGGCGATCTCGGCGATCGGCAGCATGTCGACCCATGCTGCCGCCAGCAGGATCCCGAGCGGCATGCCCCCGGTCAGCTGGAGAATCCGGGCAAGCGGGTCGAGATCATCGGTATCGAGGACGAACCCGGGGTTGGACCGCGTCGCCGCCTCGATGAACAGCTGCACTCCGCTTGCCTGGCTGGCATCTTCCGCCGTCTCCCAGCCGGTGTCGAGGCCGGCGAGGGCGAGCACCGTCTCCCCACTGAGGTTGAGCTTGCTCCTGCTGGTCGCCACGATGGTCACGTCTGGTGCCGCCTTCAGGATGGCGGCGATGATGTCGGCGCTGCCGCTGAGATGCTCCAGGTTGTCGAAGACAAGCAGCTGTCGCTTCCTGGCGAGGTGCGTGAGCAGCTGGGTCTGCACGTTGTCGTCGGCGGTGAGGGCGATACCCAGCGCCTCGGCGACGGCCTGGATGATGTCGTCGCTGGAACCGACCTCGGCCAGGCTGATGAAGAACACCCCGTCGGGGTAGTCGGCGATCAGGTCGGCAGCGGCCTGAATGGCAAGCCGACTCTTGCCGGTGCCGCCGGGGGCCAGGATGGTGAGCAGCCGCGTCGTCGCCAGCAGCCGCTTTGCCTCGGCAAGCTCGAGGTGGCGGCCGACGAAGTCGGTGAGTTGGACCGGAAGGTTGTTGAGAACTTTGTCAAGGGAAGTCAGCGGCGGAAAGCGGTCCTCGAGCCCTCCGATGTCGATCTGGAAGACTTGCTCCGGCCGGGTCAGATCCTTCAGTCGATGTTCACCCATGTCCCGCACCGTCACGCCGTCCGGCAACTTGGTGTCTTGCACCAGCTCCCAGGTCGAGCCCGACATCAGCGTCTGGCCGCCATGGGCGATGCCGCGGAGTCGAGCGGCCCGGTTGACCGCCGAGCCGTAGTAGTCGCCAAGCTGCAGGTCGGCGTCGCCGGTGTGCAATGCGGCCCGGACCCGCAGCGGTCGTGGAGTCTCCCATTCGACTTCGGCCAGTCCGCGCTGCATGCTGGCGGCGGCTGCCACCGCATCGGATGCACTGCGGAAGACCACGAATCTGCTGTCACCCTCACCTCGTGGCCGCACCGGGACCCCGCGGTGTTCGCCGGCAGCCTTCTCGATGGCCGCATCGTGCTGACGCAGGGCGCCCATCATCGACTCCGGGGCTTCCTCCCACAGACGAGTGCTGCCCTCCACATCGGTGAAGAGGAAGGTGACCACGCCGTCGGGTAGTTCTGACATTGCGACGATCCTAATTCTCAGATCATGCGTTCCAGCCCGGGAGGCACCCTCCTAGGTAGCAGTCAACAGTTCCTTGACTGCCACATCCAAGGTGATAGCGGCCCCGCGGGCGCGGGCGGCGGCGTAGAGATCGGGATCCAGCTCGGCCTCGAGTTGTTCCAGGACACCCTCGGCGGCTTCGGTGATCGTCTGCTGTTCGAATACGAACATCTGGTCACTCGATGGATCGGCGAGCACGCATGACAGGATTTCAACGGCCTGCTCGGCCCGCCCCGTCTCCGTCCGCACCCTGGCAATCATCACCAGCACACCGGCCATTTCGGTGACCAATCCCATGCGATCAAAGATGTCGAGGCTCTCCACAAGAGCGTCGGAGGCGGCATCGAGATCCCCGTTGCTCGCATACGCCTGTCCCAGGCCCTGGAGCGCGATTGCCACGGCGCGAATGTATCCGACCTCCCTGGCAAGTTCGGCCTGTTGTTGGTACAGATCGATCGCATCACCGATTCGGCCCTGCATCATCGCAATGATCGCCTGGGTCGCCAGATTCCAGGTCCTCATGAAGTGCTCGCCGAGACGGGCGAGTACTGCGTCCCCCTCATCGAGCAGCCGGGACGCGGCTTCGACGTCGCCCATCTGGAGGTGTGCGAGCGCCTGATAGTTCAGCATCCCGGCGGACCACATCTCGAGCCCAGCATCGTCTGCAACCCGTCTCGCCTCGCTGCCGATGTCGAGGACCCTGTCGAACTGACCGAGGTACATCGAGACCTCGCCGACCACCTCGAGCGCCATGATCAGCGCAAACGGATCGGAGCGCCCCCGCAACATGGCGACGGCCTTCGCGGCGAGGGGTGCCGCCGCCTCGGTCTGCCCGAGACTTGCGAGGTACTTTGCCTCAGACGAGTCGATCAGTGCCCTGGTGATCTCGGTGGCATTGTCTTCGCTTCCATCGGCAAAGGCGTCGCTTGCTTCGGCAAAGAGCTCACTCGCTGCCTTGGTCCAACCTCGGATTTCGTAGAGGAACCACAAGCCGAAGATGATCGACCGTGCCGACTCAGCGTCGCCACGATCCTGTACCTGACTCCACGCCCACCTGATGTTGTCGAGATCGTCTTCGACCAGGCGAAGAGCTTCCACCTCATCCCCGACCAGCATCAACGCCTCGATCTGGCTGGCGTGCTTGGCGAAGAAGGTGTTGTGGCCCACGATCATCGTTTCGAGGAGCTGCTGGTCTTTTTGCAGCTCTTCTTCGGCGTACTGACGCAGCAGCTCGTGGATCGAGTAGCGCCCCGAGTCGCGATCCGAGACAACCAGCGACTTGCCTGCCATATTGGACAAACCGCGCAAAGATGCTCCAGCCACCGCGTCGGCGGCCTCGCGGGTGAACCCGCCCCGGAAGACGGAAAGCGCCGCGTAGGTCCGCTGCTCGTCCTCGCTCAGCATCGACCATGAGTAATCGAACACCGCCCGCATGCTGCGGTGTCGGTCCGGCATGTCTCGGGTCTCGGTCTCGAGGAAGTCCATGCTGCGCCCGATCTCGGTGGCGATCTCGTCGACCCGCAGCGTGTCTGCCCACGACGCCGCCAACAGGATGCCAAGTGGCATGCCGTCGACGAGATCGAGGATCGTGGCGAGCGGGTCGAGTTCGTCCACCTGGAGTGAGAACGAGGCATCGGCCCGCTTGGCCGCATCGATGAAGAGCCGGACACCGCTCGCATCGAACGCCTGCTCGGGCATTTCCCAGGTGATGACCAGCCCGGGCAGGGCGAATACCGTCTCGCCGGTGATATTGAGCCTGGCCCGGCTGGTGGCGATGACCTTGACCTTGGGTGCTGCGGTGAGGATCTCCGAGACGATGCCGGCGCCATCGGCGAGATGCTCGAAGTTGTCGAAGACCAGCAGCTGTTGCTCGTTGGCCAGGCGCGCCAGGAGCTGGGTCTGTAGGTCTTCATCTGTGGCGAGGGCGACGCCGATCGACTCGGCCACGGTCTGGGCGATGTCGGCGGGAGAGGTGACCGGGGCGAGATCGACGAAGAACACGCCATCGGGATAGTCGGCGGCTAGGTCGGCGGCCGCCTGGATGGCCAACCGGGTCTTTCCTGCCCCTCCCGGTGCCAGGATCGTGAGCAGTCGAGTCTCACCGATAATCCGCTTGATGTCCGCCACTTCTGGACGCCCCACGAAGTCGGTGAGTTGGACCGGCAGGTTGTTGGGCACGGCGTCGAGAGAATCCAGCGGTGGGAAGCCGTCGTCGAGCCCCTCTGCGTCGATCTGATAGACGCGCTCCGGCCTTGTCAGGTCTTTCAGGCGATGTTTGCCCATGTCCTGCACCGTGACGTTCGCCGGCAACTGGTCCTGGACCAGCTCCCAGGTCGATCCCGACATGAGCGTTTGGCCACCATGAGCGATCGCTCGGAGGCGGGCTGCCCGGTTGACCGACGAGCCGTAGTAGTCACCGAGTTGCAGATCGGCGGTACCTGTGTGCAATGCGATGCGAACCCGGAGCGGTCGCGGCGTTGCCCATTCGATCTCGACCAGGCGCCGCTGGATGTCTGCGGCGGCCGCTACTGCATCGGGTGCACCAGAAAATACGACGAACCTGCTGTCTCCTTCGCCGCGGGGTCGCACCGGGATGCCGTGGTGTGCGACCGCGGTTTGTTCGATGGCCTGATCGTGCTGCCGGACCGCCTCCATCATCGAATCGGGCGCTTCCTCCCACAGCTTGGTGCTGCCCTCCACATCCGTGAAGAGGAAGGTAACGATGCCCTCGGGTAGACCGGCCACCCCGTTGAGCCTAACGATCCCCCGTTCGCGCCATCGAAGACACCTCCTCGAGCGTGTTTCGAGTCTTCGCAACAAGCGATCAGCCGGCAGCGGCCTCTTCGCCGAGCTGCTGCTGCCAGACGTGGGAGAAGTAGTCGAGATAACCGTGGGCGCCGACTGCGCTGAACCAGTCGTACGCCTCCTGTGCCGCGGCGGTAGCTTCCTGCCGGTCCGGCATCACCTCGGCGAAGATCGCCTTCCACTCGGCGGCAAACCGCGGGCTCTCCACCTCGGCGAGTTGGTCGATGAGCTGGCCGAACATCACGGCGGCACGATCAGCGTCGCCCTCCAGCAGCTCCAGGCCGGTGTCCCCGGCAAACCGGAGCACGTCGAAGCGGCGGCCATTAGGCTCGATGAGGTCGATCGCAGCACGAAGCGCGTCGGCATTTCCAAGGCGAATGGCGGCGCCGATCGCCCGATGCCGGAAGGTGTGGTATCCCAGTGCGGGATCGACCTGCTGAGCCAGCTCGAGCACCTTCTCGAAGTCGCTCTCCAGCCATGACAGGTCCACTTCGCTGTCAACCGCGCCGCTGCGGTATTGGGGCTCGGGGTGCTTCAGTAACGGGTCATTCGCCTGGCGTGCCCGTTCGATATGCACCGGGTCGCCGGTCTGGACCCATCGGATCTGCTCGATGAGAACCGCAAAGAAGTCCGCCCACACCGATTCGCCGAGGTCGAGCTCGGTCAGCACCGCGATCGCCTTTTCGAAGGCACCGTCTTCAACCAGGCCGGCCGAGTAGTTGAACGCCATCCGAACCACCAAACCGCCGTCTCTCACCCGTTGCGCCAGCTCGTATCCCCGCGCCCAGCCCGCTCTCTGGCCGGCGATCCCGTTCGCAGATTCGATGACTTCGAGGTTGTTGATGGCGCGCAACGTCGGGTAGGGCAGTGTGTGTTGCTCGGCGAGCCGGAGAGCCTCGCGCAGTAGTGCCACCGACTCGAAGACGCGACCAAGGCTGCCGAGCACCGTGCCTCTTGTGTTCATGGCGTCAATGGCTACCTCGGTGTTTCCGCTGGCCTCGGCGGCCATGAGCACGGCCAGGGCAACGTCGGCGGACTCCTGGTTCCTGAACGAACGCATCTGGGCCAGAGACAGCTCGGCGCCCAGGGCCATCATCTCGGGCTCCCCGACACGTTCGGCATCGAAGTAGAGCGCCATCGCCGCGACGGCATCGACCGGCTCATCGCTGTCCACGTACGCCCTTCCCAGGACCGTTGCACCACGGACGATATCGGTTGGAGAGCCGCGCTCGAGGTACCAATCCAGGGCGCGGCGGGCGTACGACACGGAGTCCTCATGACGGAATACGGCGCCGGCGGCGCGGGCAGCAAGCTCCCACAGCGGCGCTTGCTGTGCCTCGTTGCCGGGTACCTCGATCGCCTGTTCCACCAGGGTCAGGGTTTGGGCGTACGACCTCAGCTCGATTGCCCGCTCCGCCGCGTTCATCAGGGCGGCCCGCGCTTTGTCGGCAAGGGCCTCGTCGGGCCCGGCCTCGTAGGCATCCATGTAGTGGCTGGCAATGACGGCGGCGCCCTCGATCGGTGCTTCCTTTTCGTAGTACTCGGCGACCTTGAGGTGACGGTCCTTGCGCTCGGTCTTGGCGATCCGTCCGTAGGCGACCTCGCGGATCACGCTCTGCACGAATTGGAACTGGCCGCGCTCTGGTGATCGAGGATCGGTGTCGTAGCGGAGCAGCTCCTGGCGGGCCAACTCTCGCAGCCTCGGCTCGAGCTCGTCGGCGGGCGTATCGCGCAGCACCGTCATCCCCTCGAGGGTGAAGGACTGGCCGAGCACCGCGGCATCCTGGATCAGGGCGCGCTGCTCTTCGTCGAGCCGGTCCAGCCGCGCCCCAACCATCGCATGGAGAGAATCGGGGAGGGCGACGCCTTCGAGTTCCCCGACGTGACGGTACCTCGACCCTTCCAGCACGATGTCGCCGCTGTTGATCAGCATGCGAACGTACTCCACGGCATACAGTGGAACCCCGCCGGCGCGTTCGACGATGAGATCGACCACTTGCTCTGAGATCCCGGGCGCCATCCCGGTCAGGAGTTCACCCATCTCATTGTCGCTCAGCGGGCCAAGGTGCGTCGATAGGAAATGATGTCTGGCCGATCCCCAGCTCGGGTGCCGGTCCAGGAGCTGGGGGCGAGCCACGGTGATCACGAGGATGGGATGATCCTTGGACATTTCTACGAGCTCTTCGATGAACTCGAGCTGCCCATCGTCGGCCCAGTGGATGTCTTCGAAGAGCAGCACCGCGGTCTCGTTGGCCGCTACTCGCTGGAAGAAGGTGCGCAGGGCGGCGAACAGCTCATTGCGGTCCCCCGACGGCATTTCGTCGAGGCCGAGCAATCCGGCGAGTCTGGGCTCGATCCACTGCCGTTCTTCCGAATCGGGGACGAACTCGGCGACGACTGTGCGCAGCTTGGTACGGGCCTTCAGCGGCTCGTCGGTCTCGGCGATCCCGGCCCTGGACCGGACCATCTCGGTCAGCGCCCAGAAGGTGACTCCCTCTCCGTAGGCGGGGGAGCGGCCCTGGTGCCAGCGAAACACCTCGGTGAGCCCGTCCATGTATTTCTGCAATTCCCAGGCGAGGCGGCTCTTGCCGATCCCTGCCTCGCCGACGATCGACACCAGCCGCGACGTTCGGTCACGGGTGGTGGCGTGCAATTGATCTTTGAGGAGGCGGAGCTCGTCGTCGCGGCCTACGAAGGGTGGTTCGAGTGTCTCCCACCTCCCCCTTCCCCCGCGTTGGCCGACCACGGAAAGCGCCCGCCACGCCGCGACCGGTACCGACTTGCCCTTCATGTCCTGCTCGCCGACCGACTCGTACTGGATCGCTGCCTCGGACAGTTGTTTCGTCGAGTCCCCGACGAAGACGGTGCCGGGGTCGGCAGCGGATTGGAGGCGGGAGGCGGTGTTGACGATGTCACCGACGACGAGGCCTTTCTCGTTTCCCCCGGATCCGACCGAGGTTTCACCCGACAGAACGCCGGCCCGCACCGCCAGCTCGGGGATATCCAGTTCTCCGCCGAGGGCGGCGACGGCGTCGATCAGCTCCAGGGCGGCTCGTACCGCCCGCTCGGCGTCGTCTTCCTGGGTCTGTTTCGCCCCCCAGAAGGCGGTGACGGCGTCGCCGATGAATTTGTCCACCTCGCCACCGAAGCGTTCGATCACCTCGCGGGCCCTGTCGAAATAGCGGGTGAGCATCGCCCTGACCTCTTCGGGATCACGGGATTCGCTGAAGGTGGTGAACCCAACCAGGTCGGCAAAGAGCACGGACACGAAGCGGCGTTCGCCGGGCTCAGAAGCCGGGGTCTCAGCGGCTGGTGTAGCCGTCGGCGTCGCGGCAGCGATTGCGGTGAGATCGTGGCCGCATTCAGAACAGAACTTGTGACCAGGGCCGTTGGCATGGCCGCACGACGGACACACCGCGTTCAGCGCGGTACCGCACTCGAAGCAGAACTTGTGCGTGCCGTCGTTGGCAGCACCGCAATTACCGCAGATCAAAAAGAGTCTCCCTTTTCCCCGGCGAGGAAAGGCTACTGCGCGAAATGCTGACAAGAGAACGAGTGCGTCGAACGCGATCCGGCGGGATCCCCGAGAAGAGCAAGTCCCGTACAATTCACTCATGCGACCGATCATCACCCCCGCCGAGTCGGCGCGGCTGGACACCGCCGCTACCGAGGCCATCGAGACCCTCATGGAAAGGGCGGGGTTTGCGATAGCCGTTGCCGCCGCCGAGATGGGCGTTGGGTACGGGCATACGGTGACGGTGCTGGCAGGGCGCGGCAACAACGGCGGGGACGGATATGTCGCCGCCAAATACCTTGCCCGACGCGGGGCACAGGTGACGGTGCGGTCGCTCGGTTTCCCCACCGGGGTGGACTCGCCCGCCCGCAAGGCGGCGACGACTGCGGTACGCGCCGGGGTGACGGTGCTCCGCATTGGTCGGCCCGAACCCGCCGACCTGGTGATCGACGCCCTATTCGGAGTTGGTTTCCGGGGGAAACTGGCCGACGAGATCGTTCCGTGGACGAAACTCGAGATTCCGGTGCTCGCCGTCGACGTGCCGTCCGGCATCGACGCTACAACCGGCGACACCGCAGGTGCCGCCTTCACCGCCGATGTGACGGTCACGTTCCAGGCGGCGAAGACCGGGCACTTTCTCGGGCAAGGTCCAGACCGCAGCGGCGTTTTGCGGATCGTTGACATCGGGCTCGACGAGCCCCGCGCCGAGTTCTTGCTCTGTGAAGCGTCCGATGCGCCGCTCCCGGTTCGCCAACGAAGGGCGCACAAATGGTCGGCAGGGTCGGTAGCGGTCGTCGGCGGATCACCCGGGATCACGGGAGCGGCCATGCTGGCGGCGCGATCGGCGCTGAGGGCCGGTGCCGGAGCGGCAAGCATCGTGTGTGCAGCCTCTCTCGTGCCGATCTATGCGGCGCTCGACCCCGGGGTGATGGCGGCCGGAGTGGGTGACTCCGACTCGTTCCGGACCCGTGATGTCTCGAGGGTGCTCGAGGTCGCTGGACGGTACGACGTGCTCGTGGTTGGGCCGGGGTTGGGGCCGGTTGACCCAGAGTTCGTCGAGGGCCTGCTCGCCGGCTGGGATGGACCGCTCGTCCTCGATGCGGACGGCATCAACGCCCTGGACGGGGTGGCGGCCCTTGCCTCCCGAACCGCACCGAGTGTGATCACACCACATGCCGGCGAATTCGCTCGATTGAGTGGCGAGGATGCCTCCTACCACGCAGCGGAGCGGCTCGCCGACAAGTCGGGAACATTGGTGCTGCTCAAGGGATCCCCGACCTTCGTCACCGACGGTACCGAGACATGGGCGGTGACGACCGGGGGTCCCGAGTTGGCCACGATCGGGACGGGAGACGTGCTCGCAGGCATGCTCGGCGCCTTCATCGCCGGCGGATTGCCCGAGCACGTCGCGGCACGGTCGGCTGCGTATCATCACGGTGTCGCCGGCTCCCGTCTGGCGAAGTCCGGCACGGTGATCGCGACCGATCTGGTCGACGAGATCGGTCGTTCACAGGAGGAATCGTGACCGAGCAGGAAAGACGGACGGTGTTTTCCGGCGTGCAGCCGACCGGGAACATCCATTTGGGCAACTACCTGGGTGCGTTCCGCAACTGGGTTGCGCTGCAAGACGATCCCAACATCGAGGCGATCTACTGCATCGTTGACCTGCATGGGATGACCAACCCGTACGACCCGAAGGAGTTCGAGGCGGCGCGTCTGGAGACTGCCAAGGTGTTGCTCGCTATCGGGATCGACCCCGACCGGTCCTTGTTCTACATGCAGAGCCAGGTCCCCCACCATCCGGAGCTGGCGTGGATCCTCGGGACGGTGACGCCGATGGGGGTGCTCAATCGGATGACCCAGTTCAAGGACAAAACCGACAAGGGGGTGCCGGCGAACCTCGGGCTGTTCTCCTACCCGGTGCTGATGGCGGCGGACATCCTGCTGCTCAGAGCCGATCTGGTGCCGGTAGGCGATGATCAGAAGCAGCACATCGAGATGACCCGCGACCTCGCCGAGCGCTTCAACAACCGGTTCGGTGACGTGTTTCCCGTCCCGGACGGTCTCATTCCCGAGACCTCGGCTCGGGTCATGTCCCTCACCGACCCGACCACCAAGATGTCCAAGAGCGATGCGAATGCGAAGAGCAGGGTCGATGTGCTCGATAGCCCCGATGATGTACGCAAGAAGATCATGAGCGCGGTCACCGACTCCGAGCCCACGGTGCGCTTCGACCGGGCTGAAAAGCCAGGGATCTCCAACCTCTTGGAGATCATGTCGGCGTGCACGGGCAGGTCGATCGACGACCTCGCTGAACACTATGCAGAAGGAGGCTACGGAGCTTTCAAAGAGGCCGTCGCCGGGGCTGTGATCGCCGAGCTGGCGCCGATCCGCTCCACCTATCAGAACCTCGATGATGCCGATGTGGCCAGGATCCTGCAACGGGGTGCCCTCGACGCCAGAACCAAGGCAGAGGCTTACCAGCAAGA